>NZ_JAKUFP010000052.1:0-17280 GCF_022663495.1 Bacillus cereus group sp. BfR-BA-01383 | reverse complement strand
TACGCCTACTGACATTCATCTCCCACCTAAAATTGGTGTTTCACACCTTCACATTTTTGAGGAAGGAGTCTTCTGTCAGAAAACGATAAACAGGGGAGAATTACATTTCTCCCCTGTTTATTACTGTTTTAGTGATGGCGAAATTATCGGTAGATACACATAAAAAGTTGTTCCTTCTCCAAACTTACTTTTTACAGATACTGTTCCTCCATGTGCTTGAGTAATAGTCTGAGTAATTGCAAGCCCTAGACCAGATCCACCATGCTGTCTTGTTCTGGAATCATCTATTCTATAAAAACGATCGAATACATAAGGAAGGTTTTCTAATTTTATGCCTGATCCATTGTCCTTTAGGGATATTTCTACTTGATTCTCTAAGACCATTAAAGAAATTGTTATTTTGCCTGTAGTCGAATCAGTATGTTGGACGGCATTATGGAATAGGTTTAAAATAATTTGTTTGATTTTATTAGCATCATAAGTACCTTTTATTCCTTCTGTTAAATCATATGATATCTGTCGATGTCCACCTAAAACGCTTAATTGTGGTTTCATTTGCCAGATAAGTTTGGTGAGATTGGTTTCCGATAAATGGAGTCCAGGTTCACGATCCATTTTTGCAAGAAACAATAAATCTTCTACTAACTTTATAATGCGTTTTGATTCGCCGTGCATACTGTTTAAAGCATTATAAAGCTGTTCAGGACGATCAGCTGCGCCTCGTAATAATACTTCTAAGAAACCATGAATTGATGTAAGTGGTGTTCTTAGTTCATGAGAAGCATCGGCAATGAAACGTTTCATTTTCTCTTTTGTTTCTCTTTCATATTGAAAGGATGCCTCTAATCGCTTCAACATGTCATTATATGCCAAAGCTAATTGATCAACTTCTTCTTGCCCTTGATGTGTAGGTAGTCGTTCAGCCAAATTCCCCGCATTCGTATTTTTTACTGCATTTACAATGTTAGAAAGAGGAATCAATGTATTTTTTAGAACCGGTAAATATAGTGCTAAACCGATAAGTAAAGCTAGTACAGATAGAACAATGAATGTTAGTAATTGCTGAAATAGAACATCACGTAAAGGAGCAATATCTGTTCCGATTTGAAGAATTTGATCGGGAACTTGATTAAAGTATCCATCAGAGCTGTTGGGAATTCCTCGAATAGGTTTAAAAACGATTAATTGTTCAATTCCTTCTTTATTACGTACTACTTTATAGGTTACTTGTTTACGATTCGAGAATTGTTCTAATATTTTTTCATACTCTTTACTGGATAACTTTGGCGAGGACATGCCCGTACTCTCTGCGAAATCCTTATAACCACCAGCTTGTCCGATAATTGCAAGTGAAATATCTTGTGAAAACAAAAATCTTGGTCGATTAGGATCAGGATATTTTTTTTCATTATTTTCTGAGTTAAAAGGAAGTAAATCTAATTCTGGTGGTAAAGACATCATCTTCGCTCGTAATGTCTCGGCTTCATTTTTATACAAGAAGTCTTTCATTACCCAAAATTGTAAAAGACCAATACTCAAAAGAATAAGAGATAAAATAAATAATGTTCGAGTTAATAGTTGCTTTCGTAAGGAACGAGACATTAGTCTTTTGTTTTTCAAGAACTGAATTCTTTTAATCATGGTAGATCCACACGATACCCCGCTCCCCTAATTGTACGAATGAGTCGGTGTTCTTTATCTTTTAATTTTTCCCTGAGTGAACGAATATACACTTCCACAATATTTTCATCTCCTTGAAAATCATATCCCCATACTTTATCAAGTATCACACCCTTACTTAGTACAATCCCGTGGTTAATTACAATATATTTAAGTAGTTCATATTCAGTAGGAGAAAGTTCCAAAATTTCATCTTTAAATCGTAGTTCTTTTCTACGATCATCCACCTTAAAAGGACCATAAATAATCTCGCTGAATAAATTAGGAAACTGATTACGAAGACGTGCGTGTATACGAGCAAGTAATTCATCAAAACTGAAAGGTTTAATCACATAATCGTCTGCACCTAATGTTAATCCTTTCACTCGATCATCTACTTCGTCTTTTGCAGTAAGCATAATCACGGAAGTAAGAGCGCCACTTTTTTTTATCATTCGGCATACTTCAAACCCATCTGTACCAGGCATCATTACATCTAAGATGGCCACATGAGGCTCAAATTCTTGTACTAAGTTCATGGCACTTATTCCATCTGTCGCTTTTTTTACTACATATCCTTCGTTCATTAACCCGATCTCTAAAAACTGTAAAATATGTGGTTCATCATCTACTATTAATATTTTAACCCCTTTAAGAGAGTTCATGTTCTATGCCTCCTTTTTCTTCCTTATTGTTAGTATCTACGATTATGCTTAAAATTTGCTGAAAGTCATTCAAATACCTGGTAGTTTTTTATTTTTTTGTCATTTTCTCTTTTCATACGAAAGATATTTCATGTATTCAGGAAACTTTCAGCTTACTTTCAAGTCCACTTCAGATAGAAGAAAGATAATACATTCAGGGCCTAGTTAACTTTATAAAATGATTAAGGAGTTGTAATTCTATGTTTTTACAATTGAAAAAACGATTGGATGTTCCTCTAATATTCATAGTCTTGTTAGCACTTTTTCTAAATGGCTATAATATTTGGACGGATCATTATGTGAATACTTATTATACGACTGCAGTGGCAAGTATGCTGCAAAACTTTCATAATTTCTTTTTTGGTTCCCTCGATTCAGCTGGGTCTGTAACGGTAGATAAACCACCTGTTGCATTTTGGATTCAAACAATTAGTGCCTATATTTTTGGGCTGCACGGCTGGAGTGTAATTCTACCTCAAGCATTGGCAGGGATAGGATCTGTATTGTTAATTTATTTTTTAGTTAAACCTTCTTTTGGTGTAGTTGCTGCACGTCTTAGTGCCTTAGCCTTTGCATGCACACCAATTGCAGCTGCAGTGAGTCGAACAAATAACATTGACAGCATGCTTGTATTTACTCTTTTGTTAGCTACTTGGCTCTTGTTTAAAAGTGTGAAGCGTGAAAGTGTTTGGAGTCTTTTAGGATCTTTCGCGGTAATTGGGATAGCTTTTAATATGAAGATGCTACAAGCATATATGATACTGCCTGCTTTTTATCTCTTTTATCTTTTAGCTGCGAAAGTAAACTGGAAAAAAAAGATTGGTTTCCTTACTGGTGCAACAGCTATCATGCTCGTTATTTCTCTTTCTTGGGCGGTAATTGTAGACAGTATTCCTGAAAATAAACGTCCGTATATTGGAAGTAGTGAAACAAATTCAGTTTTAGAATTAGCATTTGGTTACAATGGCATATCACGTCTTACTGGGAATCAGGGAGTACCTGGTGCGAAGGAACATCAACAATCGCCTCAAAATAATATGTGGGAAATGCCAAATGATGGTGCTGAGAATGGCAAACAGGAAGTTCCAGCAGATAAAGGAATGCCTAATGCAAATGATCAATCTCAGCCGCCTCAAGGTAACAATGAAGTAATACAGAAAGATAATAATCAAAATGGAGCTAATCTACTACAAGGAAATGGTGATAATAGTCAAGGATTCCAAATAAACAAAGGGGATGGTCCACCGACAGGTAAAGATGGTGGTCCAGGTGGCATGGCAGGCGGTATGTTTGGAACTGGAGAGAAAGGACCGTTCCGTCTATTCCAGTCTGAATTATCTGGACAGGCTAGTTGGCTGTTGCCGTTTATTGCTATTGCTAGTATTAGTTTATTGGCTAGTGTAAGAAGAAATAATATAACTTTAAAACATAAAGAAGCTGTCTTTTGGCTCGCATGGTTAATTCCAGTTATGGTATTTTTCAGTATTGCTGGATTTTTCCATCATTATTATTTAATAATGCTTGCGGCTCCTATTGCAGCTCTATTTGGAGCTGGTTCGGCACAGCTTTTTAAGGATTATAAAAATAATACTGGTTGGAAGTCTTGGTTATTGCCAATTGCAGTTGTAGGAACAGCAGGTTTCCAATGGTATATAATGCATCCTTACAGTGATGTCATTGGAGCTGAGTGGCCACTTTGTATAGCAGTAGCCGGAATTATCTTGACTTTCGTACTTGTTTTGTTCAAGTGTAAGAAGATTGTATTGCCTTTTACGCTGCATATTGCAGGATTACTTATATTATTAATCGGACCATTGTATTGGGCTGCTACGCCGATTACATATGGTGGAAATAGTATGCTCCCACAAGCGGGCCCAAGTTCAGCTGATGGTAAAGGAGCTTTTCCAGGAGCAATGCCTGGATTTTCTGGACAAGGAAGACCCGGTGATAACGAATTTCCAACTGAACGAGAATATATTGAAAAAGATTCTGCTTCACCAGAAGATCACATGCAAATTCCAAACCCTAGTGGAAAATCTTCAGGATTACCAGGAAGCAAGCCAGGAGGTATGGATAACGAGAGTTTAGATGATAAAACTTTTTCATATTTAAAGAAAAACAATACTGGTGAACAATACTTATTTGCTACAACAAGTTATCAAACCGCAGCTCCTTACATTATAGATGAAGGAGAATCTGTAATAACGATGGGTGGATTTTCTGGTTCTGATCCAGTTTATTCTGTTGAAAAATTAAAAGAGTTGGTAGTAAGCGGGAAAGTAAAGTACTTCCTCCTTTCAAATGAAGGAATGAGAGGCGGGAGTTCTGAAGTAACAAAATGGATTCAAGAAAATGGTGAAAAAATACCTTCTGATGAGTGGCAGACAAAACAAAATGGTGGAAAAGAAGGTATGAATATGGGTGGCCCTGGGCGCTCAAATACTTTATATAAAGTAACTTTGTAAAGGAGTGGTTAGAGTGGGAAACAATATATGTTATTCAATAATCATCCCCATGTATAACGAAGAAGCTGTTATTGAAGAAACGTATCGAAGACTGAAAAGGGTCATGAAAGATGAAAATGGTACGTATGAATTACTATTTATTAACGATGGAAGCCAAGACAAATGTGCGGATATTATAAAGCAATTTATGATAGGTGATAAGACAGTGAAACTTATCGATTTTTCACGGAATTTTGGTCACCAAATTGCAATTACAGCTGGTATGGATTATGCAAATGGGGATGCAGTTATCATTATTGATGCTGATTTGCAAGACCCACCAGAGCTAATTCTACAAATGATTGAAAAATGGAAAGAGGGGTATGAAGTAGTCTACGCAAAGCGAATGAAGCGTAAGGGTGAAACATGGTTTAAAAAATGGTCAGCAAGCACGTTTTATCGCGTGCTTCGCGCCTCCACAGATATTGATATACCAGTAGATACGGGAGATTTTCGCCTTATGGATCAAAAGGTATGTAAAGAAATGAGAAAGATAAACGAAAATAATAGATTTGTTAGAGGATTAGTTAGTTGGATCGGATTTCGTCAAATAGCAATTGAATATGTTCGAGATGAAAGAGTAGCAGGTGAAACCAAGTATCCCCTTAAACGAATGGTAAAGCTATGCCTAGATGGGATTCTGTCTTTCTCTTATAAACCTTTGAAGTTAGCAATTTATTCGGGTTTACTTCTTTCTAGCTCAGGATTTCTATACTTTATATATGTGCTATATCTTACTTTATTTACTGAAGTAACCATGAAAGGGTGGCCTTCTATCATTAGTATTATGTTGATTTTTAATGGCTTTATGCTATTTATGTTAGGCGTTATTGGTGAATATATTGGGCGAATTTATGATGAAACAAAAGGGAGACCTCTATATATTGTTCGAGAATTTTATGGGGAACAGGAAAATGAAAAATTAGCCATCAAACATGAGACAGCGTATGAATAAAGATTTAATACGAATTTTTAAGTTTTTAATAGTAGGTATACTGAATACAGGCATAGATATAGTAATCTTTTCATTACTTGTCATGGGAGACGTGCCCATTTTACTGGCGCAATCAATCTCCTATTGTTGTGGTGTAGCTAACAGTTACTTACTGAATAGGGTTTGGACATTTAAACAAGAGAGAAGTCGAGTTGCAGTAGAAGCATCTAAATTCATTTGTGTTAATCTTTTAAGTCTTATTGTAGTATCTCTAATACTAAGAAGCATGTATGATACCTTGGAGCAGTCTTTGATTGTCTCTAAAGTGACTGCAACTTTGATTGGTAGCTTAATAAACTATGTAGGATCGAGGTATTGGGTGTTTCATACTTCCCACACTAAACAAGTGAATTAAGATGCGATGTAATGAATTGTTTTATATTCTTATATAGATGTAATATGTGGAATTAGCAAGAACTTCCTCTATTTCATTGAGGAAGTTCTTACTTGTCTAAACTATATAAACTTTTGCAGTGAAATCGTGTGGCTAATTTTTTGTTTTTTATTGCAAAAAAACTTTCGTAAGAGATTTTACATGTAAGGTTGAACTTTTAAGAAAAAGTTAAGGAATGAAAGTCACAATAGGCATATCAAAAAAATATACGAGGTGGAATAAAAATGGAACAAACGAAACAAAAGTTAATACAAATTTTACTCATAGTAAATTTGGGGATCAGTACGTGTGCAGCTATCGGAGTAGGTTATGTAGCTTACAAACAAAGTAAAAGTCCGGATTTTTCAGAGATGGGCTCAAGAGGGCGCGATAAGATGTTCCCGGGTAATGGTAATGGTCAATTCCAGCCGGGGCAAGAACAATCGGGGCAAACTCAACAATGGGAAGGAGAATAGAATTTTGAAAAAGTGGATTATCATTTCAACCATTATTGTTGTAATAGGGGGAGCAAGCGCTTGGTTCTTTTTACATAAAACAGATAAAACGCAAGGTGTTGTGGCAGCTTCTCAAACAACGACAGTACAACAAGGAAAACTGGAGGTAGCAGTTAGTGGTTCGGGTTCGGTTACAGCAAATACAGATCAAGATGTAACAGCGAAAGATACAATTCTTATTGTTGATACTATAAGTGTAGCGGCCGGGGATACAGTGAAAAAAGGTGACACGCTTGTAACCTTTAAAAATGGTGCTGTCGTTACGGCTCCATATGATGGGGAAATTCAATCAGTTAGTGTGAAAAAAGGCGGCAAAGCGTCACAAGGAACAATTCTTCTCCGTATGAAGGATGCAGATGGATATACATCACCTGTAACGAGAGGGAACAATAGTGCAAATTCAGATAAAGCAAGTGGCGGAAGTGGTTTGACAGCCGATAGTGTCAGTGTAAAAGAAGGCGATGTTGTAGAGGCAGGTGCAACACTTGTAACCTTTACAGATGGAAGTATGTTGCAAGCCCCAGTAACGGGGACAATTACAAGCCTTTCTGTTGCAAGCGGCGATTCTGTACAGGCTGCGGATCCAATTGCACACATAACAAATTACAACGCCTTGCAAACAACGATTAGTGTTGATGAATTAGACGTACCGAAAGTAAAAGAAGGTCAAGCGGTAAAGATAACAGCAAGTGCATTCGGAGATGAAACATTCAGCGGAAAGGTAACAAGTGTAGCAACAAAAGGAACAGCAGAAAAAGGCGTTTCTACATTTGACGTAACTGTACAAATTGAAGATCCGAAAAACATGAAAATTGGGATGTCAACAGAAGCAAGTATCTCAATAGAAAGTAAAGAAGGCGCATTATACGTCCCAGTAGAAGCGGTGCATACAAACGGAAATGAAAAATATGTACTAGTTCCTACATCTTCAGACGATGCGACACAGTCAACAAAAAAAGTGACAGTAGAAACTGGTATTTCAAATGATACGCATGTAGAAATTACAAAAGGGTTAGCAAAGGGAGATACGGTGCAAATACCGAGAGTTCAATCTAAAGGTAATTCTTCTCAAGGACCTATGATGATGCCTGGCGGAAACTCCCAAGGTGGATTTGGTGGGGGCAATTTCCAAGGAAGACCTGGCGGTGAGTTTGGAGGAAGATCTAACGGCGGAGCTCCAGCTGGCGGCGGACAAGGAGGGCGTTAATGTTATGGTAGAGCCAATTATTCAAATAAAGAACATGAAGAAAGTCTATGAACTTGGCGGCGAAACAGTAATGGCTCTAAAAAGTGTTTCCCTCGATATTCAAAAGGGCGATTTTATCTCTATCATAGGACCATCAGGCTCTGGGAAATCAACATTTATGAACATGATTGGATGCTTAGATCGACCGGATTCAGGTGAATACTTACTAGATAATGAAGAGATAGGGAAAATGAAAAGCTCTCAACTTGCGACTATTCGAAATGAAAAAATCGGTTTCATTTTTCAAAATTTCAACCTTATAGCGAAGCTTACAGCAGTTGAGAATGTCGAGCTTCCTCTCATTTACCGAGGCATGAAAGCGGGAGAACGAAGAGAAACGGCATTAGAAGCATTACGAAAAGTAGGATTGGCAGATAGAGCGAATCATTTGCCTTCTCAATTGTCGGGTGGGCAACAGCAACGTGTCGCAATAGCACGTGCGTTGGCTGGACACCCTCCTATTTTACTAGCAGATGAACCGACTGGAGCACTGGATAGTAAAACGAGTAAGGAAATATTGGGGATTATGGATTCATTAAATGAGCAGGGGCATACGATTATTCTTATTACGCATGATTTAGATGTTGCAAAGAAAGCAAGCCGTGTCGTTCGGATTCACGATGGACAGCTCTATGAGAATGGAGGTGAATGGTTTGCAGACACTCAAAATGGCACTGAAGAGCATTAAAGCAAATAAAATTAGAGCATTTTTAACGATGCTTGGGATTATTATCGGTGTATCCTCTGTTATAGTTATGGTTGCGATAGGACAAGGGTCGACAAAAGAGGTGCAAGATCAAATTGGCAACTTAGGTACAAATGTACTAACTGTAACGATTACGGATTCAGAAGCTACATTTAAAGAAAAAGACGCAAAACAAATTCAGGATATCAATGGTATTAAAGACATTGCACCAACCGTGTCAGGAAGAGTAACGGTGAAACATGAAAAAACGAATACACAAGTGTCAATGGTCGGAACAACTTCTTCTTACTTAGAAGTCCGTGATTTAAAGCTACAATCAGGACGCTTCATTGCAGACTTAGATCAGGAGAATCATTCAAAAATTGCAGTACTTGGTTCAAGTACAGCACAAACATTATTCGGTTTAGGAGACCCAGTCGGTCAATCAGTAAAGGTGAACGGAACATCCTATAAAGTTGTTGGGGTTCTTGAATCGGTGGGAAGTTCATTAGGAACAAGCGGAGATAGTACGATTATTGTCCCCCTTAGCACCGGACAGCGTTTAGCTGCTACTACAAATATTGGGACAACATATGTGAAGGTAGAAAATGAAGATATGATTAATTTCATATCGAGCCGCATTGAAAGAACGATGCATACAATCTTGGGTGATACAGATAGTTATAGCGTATCAAGTCCAAAAGATTTAATGGAAACTGCGTCATCAGTCAATGACACGATGACATTAATGCTAGGCGGAAGTGCAGCGATCTCTCTTATCGTAGGCGGGATCGGTATCATGAACATCATGCTTGTATCAGTTTCAGAACGTACAAAAGAAATAGGCATTAGAAAAGCAATTGGAGCAAAACGTAAAAACATACTGCTTCAATTCCTTATCGAAGCAGTTGTATTAAGTTCATTCGGTGGAATAATTGGAATAGGGATTGGAGTAATTAGTGCTCAAATATTTACGCTAGCCACAGGTACAACAATAGCGTACTCCATACCCGTTATGCTGTTATCATTTGTTTTCTCTTTATTAGTTGGAGTTGTATTCGGTGTATTTCCGGCGAATAAGGCGTCTAAACTTGACCCAATTCAAGCACTACGATATGAATAGAAAAAACAAAGCGATCGTGTCCTGCGATTGCTTTGTTTTTTACTATGTAAGAAAACAGGATTCTAAAAATGTAATCATATAAAAAGATACTGATTCATAAAAGAGTAGTAATAAATACATCGAAGCTGATGTTATCTTATTTAAAATAGATAAAAGTATATAAAGGAAGATTCGATATTTTAGGTTATTTTGGATATTATTTTGGGCTGAGAAAATTATTTATTTATCATCACTATTTCGTAAGCCATAAGGTACGTTTTGCAACTTATAGGTAAAAAAACATTCTTTTATAGATGAAGGTACTTTTTATGTCAGGTATTGTAATTGTTAAAAAACTATGAAGCATAAAAATCCCAAAGAAAAAAGCTCTTTACATAGTCAGGAAATATAGAATTTCAATAATTATTAGTAAAGAACTTTTTTACTTGGGGACATTACAGAGTTCAAGTGCATTATGTTGGTGTATCATGAGAGTTTTAGCTGAAAACAAAAAGAACTTGTAGGAATCCCTACAAGTTCTTTTTTAGATAATGTAAAAAAGTTAAAACAAACTATCTTACAGATTCATCATAGAAACTACAGGGATAATGCTTTGACAAGTATATTATATAACAAATATTAACATCCAGAGATTTTATTTTTGAAAATTATGTGAATTAAGAAGACAGAGTGGTATATCATTTTCTCTTCCTAAAAAATGCATTTAGTTATTTTGTATAAATAACTTCAAATTAACATCTACATCATTATAAATTAGTCAAAATATAAGTATAAGTAAATAGAGAAGAATGTAGCATTCTTATAGAAAGACCTATATTTATATTTAGGATTAATTAACTATAAGAAAATGAATTTCATGTTATAACTAAATATAATTCTTGAATATATGTAGATGGAGTTTTCTTATCTTATTTACTTATATGATGAAGAAATCAGTTATGGGAAAATTAAACAAACGTTTGTTAAAATATTTTAGCTATCCAAACATGTACTTAAAGTAAAAAAATAAACGAACTCATGTCGAAAAAATGATAATTCTCCCCTAAAATAAGTGGAAAAACTTTCAAATTACTATTCTACTGTAGAATAAAAATGATACATTAATAATTAAGTTAATACGGTTCACTATTTAATTTTAAATTATTTAGAAAGATATTGAGGTGCAATAGATGATACATAATATTCCAGATGTCCATACAAAAAAAATTCTTATAGTAGATGATGAAAAAGAGATTTTAAATTTGTTGGAAGCAGTTTTAAAGAAAGAGGGGTTTCAACATATTTATACGTATACAACAGGAGAAGAAGGAATACGCATGTGTAAGCAAGTACAGCCAGATCTTATCATATTAGATATTATGCTTCCAGATTTAGATGGATATAGTGTTTGTCAGCAAATTCGACAGTTTACATTCGTTCCAATATTTTTCTTATCGGCGAAAAATGAAGATTTAGATAAAATACTTGGATTAAGTATGGGTGGCGATGATTACATTACAAAACCTTTTAGTCCGAAAGAAGTAGCATATAAGATGAAAGCATTTTTTCGACGCAATCAATATCAAGAAAAGACTCGGATTATGTATCAGTTTGGAGACATTACGATAGATGAGGCACAAGGGACAGTGTTAAGGGGTGATACATTACTAACTTTAACAGCAAAAGAATTTAATATATTACTATTTTTAATAAAAAATCCAAATCAGATTTTTAGTAAGGCCCGCTTATATGAAGCTGTCTGGGGAGAAACATATCTCGGTAATGATAATATTATGATGGTGCATATGAGGCATTTAAGAGAAAAAATAGAGGATAATCCTTCCAAACCCTATTATCTTGTAACAGTAAGGGGACTAGGTTATAAACTTAATACAAAAGGTGATGTAAGATGAAGTGGAAGGTAACGAGACTATATATTGCATCATTAATAGGATTAATTATGTTTATCCTAATCGTTCTATTTTTTGCTTTTAGTTATTTTGTATTTACTTATAACTATAAGGGAATGAACGATCCAGAAGGCTCAGTATTAGCTTTTCAAAAAGAAATCACAATAGAAAATGAAAATATTTCTATAACAAATAAAGGAAAAAAATTTTTAAAAGAACATGGAGCATGGTTACAAGTATTAAATCATAATAGTGATGAAGTATTTCAAATGTATAAGCCTAAAAATACACCAACTCACTATACTCCTAGTGATTTGATTTTACGCTATAAGTACGATATTGGGAATTATACAACGTTTGTGGGTAAGTTAGATAAAAGTACACAAGTAGAAAGTTATATTGTCGCTTTCCCGTCCGACCAAGCATTGCGAAAATCTGTCTATTTGAACTTCAATAATTTATCTAGCTTCTATCCATATGGGATTTTAATGTTAATAGGAGTAACAGGAGTTTGTATTTTATTATTTGCTTACATTGTGGCAAGGTATATGTCAAAACCTGTTGTCAGGATAATTGAACATATTAATAAATTAAAACAAGGACATTATAAACAAGTACCGGAAGAAAAGGGAATCTATGCAGAGGTGTATACAAATCTGAATCAGTTATCACATCAACTAAAGGATATTAACGTTCAAAGAAAAAGACTAGATACGATGCGAGCAGAATGGATTATAAACATCTCTCATGATTTAAAAACACCGCTTTCCTCTATTAAAGGCTATAGTGAAGTTATAGGGAATCGGGAGTATAAAATTACTGCACAAGAAATGTACCAATATGCAGAAGTAATTCAAAGTAAATCAATTTATATTGAAAAATTGATTGATGATTTAAAACTTACATATCAATTGAAGAATGCGTTATTACCTATCCATAAAACCACAGTAGATATTGTGAATCTCACCCGGGAAACAATTATTGAATTTATGAATATGCCTCATTATGAGAATCGATTAATTGAATTTGAATGCCCTCAGGAAGAACTAATTATAAAAGCAGATCAGGGATTAATTCAACGTGTCACAGTAAACTTATTGAATAATGCGCTCATTCATACTGATGTTAAAACATTAATACAAGTTCGTATAAAACAAACATCTGGATACATCATAGTTACGATTGAGGACAATGGTGACGGAATAAATAAAAATGATTTACCACATATTTTTGATCGATACTTCCGTGGTACAAATACAGATCCAAAAAGTGGTTCAGGTTTAGGAATGGCAATTGTAAAGGAAATCATCGTAGCTCACGGTGGAGAAATTGCAGTAGAAAGTACCAAAGGAAACGGTACTAAAATTACATTTCAGCTTCCGTTAGAAAATTAAGCTAAACTTAAGGTCAGCTCAATTCAAGATTAAGCAATAACTTTCATAATAAATGATAGCTTAATCAAGAAAAAGAGGTGCCAATAATGGGAACATATATCGTTGAAACAGAAGATTTGACAAAGACATATGGAGCTGTAAATAGTGTGAATCAATTACAAATGCAAGTTGGTAAAGGTGAAATTTATGGATTCCTAGGTCCAAATGGGGCTGGGAAAACGACGACAATTAGAATGTTACTGGGATTAATAAAACCGACTACAGGTAATATTAAAGTATTTAATCGTGATTTAAAAACAAATCGAATAGATATTTTAAGAGAGGTTGGCTCTCTTGTTGAATCGCCATCTTATTATGGACATTTAACAGGTCATGAAAACCTAGAAGTAATTCGGCAAATGTTACAAGTACCAAAAAAGAATATTGATGAGGTATTGCATATTGTTCGATTAGAGAAACAAAAAGATAAACTAGTTAAGCAATATTCACTTGGAATGAAGCAACGCCTTGGCATAGCAATGGCACTACTTGGAAATCCAAAATTGTTAATTTTAGATGAACCCACAAACGGATTAGACCCTGCCGGAATTCAAGAAATTCGTGAACTCATCAAACAACTGCCAAAGCAATATGATATGACAGTTGTTATTTCTAGTCATTTGCTAAATGAGATGGATCAAATTGCAACACAAGTGGGCATTATTAATAGTGGGCAGCTTATTTTTCAAGACAAAATTGAAGTGTTACGCAAAAAAAGTCAGGCATCAATGAAAATACGTGTAAATGATGTAGTAAAGGCACATCAAATTTTAGAACAGCATCAAATTCATCTTGGACTTGAAGGTGATTGTCTTGTTACGTATCAACAAGAAGATCACCTTATTTCTCACATAAATCATTTATTAGTACAGCAGGATATATCAGTGTATCGAATTGAAGAAGAGAAGCATACGTTGGAAGAAATATTTCTAAGCTTAACAGAAAAAGGTGGTGTTTTATAGTGATTGCTGCCTTAAGAAGTGAATTATTGAAATTAAAAAGAAAGAAATTATTTTTAGTGGTATTTTTGATACAGTCTTTAGCGTTACTTTGGTTATTTGCTATTGTGTCACAAGAAAAAAAGGAATTTCTAAATTGGGAGTCGCTTCTTTCAAGAGTAAGTATGATAAATGCATTATTTTTACCTATAATGATTGCGACAATTACATCTCGAATTATTGATTTTGAAAATAAGGGGAACACCTGGAAGCTATTGTGTGCAATTCCCACATCCAGGCAGCTAGTATATATAACCAAAATTATCTTTAGTATCTTTTTTCTTGTATATGCAGGTATAATTTCTATTTCTGCAATTATATTAATAGGGAAAATTTTCAATTTTGAAAGTGGAATTCCGGTGATATTATTACTGAAATATGGTTGTTTTACCATTATAGGATGTATTCCAATGGTTATTTTGCAACTCTGGATATCTTTGGTAGTGAAAAATCAAGTATTTGCTTTAACGGCAGGTGTAATCGGCTCATTTCTTGGGTATTTCGGACAGATGTTACCTTGGAAAACATGGATAATTTGGACCTATTCATCTCTGACAAATCCAATTTCTTGGGCATTTTCCAATGGGAAAATAGTATTTTTCCCAAACCAAGAAGTCATGATGAATCTTTTGTTAAGTTTAGGAGTTAGTTTATTATTTATCGTTCTTAGCACTGCTCATTTTTCGCAAAAAGATATTCATTAGGAGGATGCAGATATGTTATTAAGCTCATTTCGATGCGAATTATTAAAATTAAAACGTTCAAAAATATGGATTGTAATGACAATCATTCCGCTTATTTGTATTGCGCTTGGACTCATAAATTTTCAATTAAACTACGATGTCTTAATGACAGTCTCAACAAATGAGTGGGAGAAAGCTTGGACACAAGTTGGATTAATTTATGGATTATTTTTATTTCCTGTTGTAGTAAGTATTTATTGTGCGTTTGTATGCCGCTTTGAACATAGCGAGGGAAATTGGAAAAAAATCATCTCTTTACCAATTCCATTTCGATATGTGTACATGGCAAAGTTATTAGTAATCTTTATGTTAACTTTATTGACACAAGTATTTTTTTTAATTGCTTATATCTTAATTGGTAAGCTACTAGGTATTACAAGTCCTATTCCTTGGGTTTCATTATTAAATTGGTCATTCAATGGATGGATTGGTACATTTTCAATTGCTGCACTACAATTATTCCTTTCATCTTCTTTAAAAAGTTTTGCTGTTCCAGTTGGAATGAGTTTTGGTTTTACTTGTATAGGAATGATATTTCATTACTTAAATATCGGGTATGTATGGCCATATGCACAACCAGGATTAGCAATGGACCCTATTAATCTAGAAGGCTTGCAGACTTTCTTTCAGTTTAGTAGCTTTTATGTGTTAAGTTGCTTATTAGTTATTATATTTACTTTTGTGGGAGTTCGAAGATTTACAATAAAAGATATTATATGATAGGAGTACAGCGAAATTATTGAAATATTAGGCGACAGAACAGATAAAATTTCTAGGTAAAATACGTGCATTAATAAAAGAGCTAACTTTACTCTTGATAGGGTAAAATTGGCTCTTTTTATTGTAGCTTGCTTAGCGTGTTTTTTTCCGAAATGCTGGCGGTACCCCATGCCCATCAAGTTAAGGAGACGAATTTCCCCCAAAATGAAAAAAACGTTATTCTTTCAGTAAAATACTTGAAAGGATAACGTTTTTTATGGTTCTCTCGCTTTCTGAATAAGCTCGTTGAATATGAATAACTGAGATATGTTTCACTCTTAAAATCACTGAATTACTTTTGAACTAGCACTAGGTCTAGCCAGGATTTCGCCTCATTGTACAAAATTGGATTGTTTTGCGGCGTGTAGTAGGCAAGGATTGCAACTGCCTGTGATACGACCCATCCGCGGGCCCTTGCCAATGTAGCATCGTCCGTACGGATAGCATCAAGGAACACATCGCGCGCCTCTGGCGAGTGCAACTTCCACGCGACCATTACATCACACGCAGGGTCACCTATGCCCATTGTCTCCCAATCAATCACACCGCTGATACGCTTATCACGTACGAGCCAGTTACGTACATCTAGATCGCCGTGATGCCAAACAGGAGGACCGTTCCATGGAGGCGTAGAAAGAGCCGACTCCCATACAGCAGACACCGCGGGATCGCCATTAAATCGTGCTAGCCAATATCGGAAGTCCTTGTCCCGTTGGGCCAAAGGAATGCCGCGTCCTAACGGCCCTCCCGTTGGATCGACTTGTTGCAGTGCTAGGACAAACCCTGCGAGATCGCGTGCTGCCTGAATCTCGTCAATCGCCTCTATCGGCACCGTTTCACCCCTCAGCCACGAATGTATCTCCCAAAACCATGGGTATTCGTTATTGGGGAGCCCCTGAGCGATAGGTACAGGGATTTCAAGCGGAACTAATGGCGCGAGTTTTGGTAGCCATAAGAACTCGCGTCCTCCTGGTGTCGTCGGTCCTTCCCTTCTCGCTAGCCGAATGGAATATTCGTCGCCAAGTCGGAAAACGGCATTTACCGTTCCAACTGGCTCTACCTTACGAAGGGGCAACTCTGCCCAGCGGGGGAACTGATCGACAAGCAAACGACGCACAAGTCGCTCTTCAATTTCCAATTCGTCAGCATGCATCTTCTCGGACATCGTATGATCTCTCCTTGGTAGCTCTGACATAAACTTTTATTGGTGGAAAATTATAATAATGCTCCGTACACCAAAAGTCAAAAAGCCACACTTTTTCATTATAAAATGCAGTCACGCCTTAAAAAATTAACTTCTCTTAATTTATTCAATTGTAACACAACTCCTATAGGGGTCACGTTACATTACTATCAATCTAAGATGAATTTATACCCATAATTCATAGAAAGCGTTATTCTTTTTGTAGAAATATACAGAAAGGGTGGCGTTTTTTATGGGTCTTTCGATTCAAGATGAGTTTCATTTGTTCGCTAAAGAACTACAGCGATATCTATCTCCACATATTCTTCAACAACTTGCACAAGAGACAGGTTTTGTAAAACGTAAAAGTAAGGGTTCTGGTGCAAAGATAAAATGAAAACCAGTAAAACGCATATATTCCTAACAGAATTGTATTTTATGCTACAAGTTCAAACAATTGATGGATGAATTC
>NZ_JAKUFP010000051.1:0-17620 GCF_022663495.1 Bacillus cereus group sp. BfR-BA-01383 | reverse complement strand
AAGAAAAATTAAACCACCTATCCCCTAAAGAATTTAGGGAACAGATGGTTTAGGTGTTTTAATAGGTGTCCCGTTTTCAGGGTTCACTTCACTGCAATTTGCTTGGTTTTTTACTTTAATTTATTATTTTCATATGTTCAAATGGATAATAGATAGCTGCTAACTTTCCTAATACATCCTCTCTATCAATAAGCCCTAAACCATTTCTACTATCTCTGCTTATTAAGCGATTATCTCCCATAACAAAAATCTTGTTTTTAGGAACCGTAATTGGTCCAAAGTCCTCTGTTAAATTCATAAGTTTTTTTTCCGCTTGTTTTTTATTACTATGCAAATACTCTTCATTTTTCACTTCATGATTCACATATAATTGATCGTTTCTCATCTCAATTATATCACCAGGTAAGCCAATCACTCTTTTCACATAAAAATTATCTGTCTTCACAACAATAATGTCTTCTCTTTCATAGCTTTCAAATTGTTTCGCTAACTTATTGACAATCACCTTATCCCCATCTTGTAACGTTGGCCTCATAGATGCTCCTTTTACAGTCGTAGGAAAAAATATGAAAATTTTCGCCAAAAACATCAATAAACATGCAATTGCAATTGTTCCAAAGAATTCACGCCAACGTTTTTTCTTTTGCATCATTCCACCATCTCATCATCTTTTTACTTTTATTATAAGTACTTCAGTTAGTCACTTTCCACAATATTCTGAATTAAATAATCTCAATATTACAAACTTCAAAATAATAATATTCAAAAATATATTATTCTGATATACTATAATTTGCATTTATTCTATTTTTATTTACTTAGGAGGACTTTTTCTATGAAGGTTATGCTTAAAAATGAAAATACAGGCCAAATTAAACAAGCAAAAATTGGTTTTAGTTGGACTGTATTTTTCTTTGGTTTTTTCCCTGCTATATTCCGTGGAGACTGGAAATGGTTTCTAATCATTTTAATCGCTGGCATGTTTACATTCGGATTCTCTAACCTAGTATTCTGCTTCATTTACAACAAACTTTACATCAATGATTTATTATCTAAAGGTTATAAAGCAGCTGATGAATATAGCCTTTCTGCTCTACAACAAAAAAATATAGTAGCATAGTAATAAAAAAGATACTCTCAAAATAGTCAATCTACTATTTTTGAGAGTATCTTTTTATAATCCTACATATACAATACACATTTGAGCCGCAACATATGTAAACCAAATCCAAAGTGGTTCATACTTCAGTTTGCGTCCACCAATATCTGTCACACCAATAATAAAATCTGAAATCACAAACAATAAACCACCAAACGCTGGTGCCCACCATATTCCTGAATTCTCGTAATATAAGGCGAATGCGAAGCAAGCCATTCCCCCAACCCACAATCCGTAAATTAGGGCTCCGATCGTAAATAACTTATCCTGTTTTTCATTTCGGATGAAAAAGAACCATCCTATAATTAGAAAAAGTCCGTATACGAGTAAACCAATCCAAAAGCCATTCCATGAAATTCCTGTTTGCAAAAATGCTTTTACATAAAAACAATGAGCAAGAGCGAAAGTAACCATCCCTCCAATTAATCGGTGACCAATTGGAATCAATCCTGCCATAAACAAATCTCCAACAGTTGATAAGGTCATACCAATTGCAACCCACGTGCTATATTCTGCCGACGGATCTTGTAACCATATCCAAATTGCACTACCTGTTAAAGAAAAACTAAGAATAAGACGAATCGCTAAAGGCAACGGCATATTGTCTCTCGTTCTTTTTGTCTGCCGTATTGCATAAATCGCTCCCATGAAAAAGAGAATGATTTGCCCGATTAACACCATGTACAGTACATTCATAACACGTTCTCCTCAATAAATGCTTTATTATATCTTTTTTCGTTATATATAGTCTGTTTTCCTTTTTCTATATAAAAAAAGAAGAACAGTACCGTTCTTCCATTGTAATCGTTTTCCTATTCTCTACGCTACTTATTTTTCTTGCTCTCTTTTCTGCTTAGCTGGAGTAAGATTTACCACAATAATTCCTGCGGCTACACATGCTAAACCGAATAATACAAACGAATGAATCGCTTCTCCTAAAATCATGCTTGATAATAACACACCAAATACAGGTATAAAGAACATATACATGGATACTTTTCCAACCTTATTGTACTTCATAATTGTATTCCAAATACAAAAACCGCCCGCTGACAAGAAAGACAAATAGATCAGCATCAGTATTGCATGTAGACTAAATGTAAATGGCATCACACCTACTTGAAATGCCCCTATACATAACAATCCTATTGATCCAAAAATCATTTGGTATGCTGTCATATATCCAACATCTAATGTTTTACTACCTTCTTTCGCCAATATATTCCCATATGAATACAGCATCGCTGCACTAAGAAGTAATAAGCTACCGATTCCAAAATGGAATGATAAACTCCCATCACTCGGTACATTTACTAAAATGACACCACAAAAACCGATCGAAACCCCAATCATTTTTCTTATATTAAGAGCATCATCTTTATATAAAAAGTGCGCGAGTAAAATTTGAAAGAATGATGATGTTCCTGAAATAATAGCTCCTTCAATTCCTGAACTATAACTCATTCCAATATAAAAACATATATATTGGAGAAACGTTTGAAATAAACCGATTTGTAGTAACTGTTTCCCCGTTCCCTTTTTGAAGTGTATATCTTTTCCTAAGGCTTTAAAAAAGAATAATAGCATTACACCCGCTAAGAAAAATCGATAGCCAGCAAATAATATTTGTTCTCCGACTTCTTGTGGCTGAATTCCCAGTTCAACATAACTTAACTTAATAAAGGGAAAGGCGCTTCCCCATAAAAATGTTGCTACTATCGCAGCAATAAACACGCCAATCGGATGGGTAAAAAACTTCTCTGTCTTCACTTGTTGTCTTCCTTCCCGATCTTTTTATGAACAATATTCATATATACCAAAGGAACTGTGAAAACACAAGTTTTCAGTTTATACTTGAAACAAAAACATATCATCTCTCAAAAACATATGCTATACTATAGAATAATTACAATATGATAACTATTAAAATCAGTTTCAACAGAAATGCTGCTATCCATTAATGGATGGCAGCTTTCGTCGTTTTATAGGGGTTTCGATTTTGATTATTTTTCTCAATAAGAATTTGAAAGGGGCGAGTAATGATGAACTCGGAAGTAAAAACATTACCATCAAAACAAAGCGTACCTACTCCATCTTGGATTCAAACACTAAAAAAGCACTATGAACTTATATTTGCAATCGTATCTGGTATTTTCATTTTAGCTGGCTGGTTACTCACAAAGAACGATGCAATACATATAGGTATTGCTTGCTATATCCTTGCTTATGTAGTCGGAGGCTTTGCAAAAGCAAAAGAAGGTATTGAAGACACAATCGAAGAGAAAGAGCTAAACGTTGAAATGCTCATGCTCTTTGCAGCTATCGGTGCTGCAGTAATTGGCTACTGGGCAGAAGGAGCTATTTTAATCTTCATCTTTGCACTAAGCGGTGCGATGGAATCTTATACGTTAAGTAAAAGTCAAAAAGAAATTTCAGCGCTTCTTGATTTACAACCTGAAGAAGCATTACGTATATCAAATGGAATTGAGAAACGCGTTCCTGTTGGACAATTACAAATTAACGATATTATTTTAATTAAGCCCGGTGAGCGTGTTCCTGCTGACGGCACAATTCATAATGGTGAAACAAATATCGATGAAGCAGCTATCACTGGGGAGCCTATTCCAAATGAAAAAAAACATGGTGATGAAGTATTTGCCGGAACTGTAAATTTACGTGGTGCTATCGAAGTTATAATTACGAAGCCGAGCGATCAAACACTATTTCAAAAGATTATTCGTCTCGTTCAAAGTGCCCAAAGCGAAAAATCACCATCACAACTATTCATCGAAAAGTTTGAAGGAACATATGTAAAAGGGGTACTAATCGTTGTTGCGCTTATGATGTTCGTTCCACATTTCTTACTGGATTGGAGTTGGAATGAAACGTTTTATCGCGCTATGATTTTACTTGTAGTCGCTTCTCCTTGTGCATTAGTTGCAGCGATTACGCCAGCAACTTTATCAGCAATTTCAAACGGAGCGAGAAACGGTATTCTCTTTAAAGGTGGTATTCATTTAGAACGACTAGCTTCAGTAAAGGCGATTGCCTTTGATAAAACAGGAACATTAACACAAGGAAAACCTACTGTAACAGATGTATATGTTCGAGAAAATATAACAGAAAAAGAAGTGCTTTCTATTACAGCATCAATTGAAAGTCACTCTACACATCCTTTAGCTACAGCCATTGTGAACTATGCACAGCATACGTATGACATTACATTAATAAAACCAGAAAATGTTGAAGATGTAACTGGTTTTGGGCTAAAAGGAATATTCGAAAACAAAGCTTATAAAATAGGGAAAGCTAATTTTATCGGTGAAGAAGCAAAGACATTTCATGACGGTATTGCTGCCTCGCTTGAAAAAGAAGGTAAAACTGTCGTTTATATTAGTGATGAAGAGGGTATTCTTGGACTTATCGCTTTAAAAGATACGCTTCGCCAAGAAACAATAGCTGCCATTCGTGATTTACAAAGTATTGGTGTTGAAGCTATTATGATTACCGGTGATAATGAGGAAACAGCAAAAGCAATTGCCTCTGAAAGTAATATAAAGGAATATTACGCATCATGCTTGCCAGAAACAAAAGTTGAAACGATTAAAAAGTTAAAAGAGAAATACGGTACAGTAGCAATGGTAGGAGACGGTATAAATGACGCCCCTGCACTCGCTACCGCTAGCATTGGTGTGGCAATGGGTGAAGGAACAGACGTAGCATTAGAGACTGCAGACGTTGTTCTTATGAAAAACGAATTATCTCGTCTCTCTCAAGCAATCCGTTTATCAAAACGAATGAATCGTATCGTGAAGCAAAATGTAATCTTTTCGCTAGCTGTAATTGCGATGCTCATTTGCTCGAATTTCTTACAATTTTTAGCTCTTCCACTCGGCGTTATTGGGCATGAAGGAAGCACGATTCTTGTCATTTTAAATGGCTTACGATTATTAAAAGGCAACAAATAAAACGGGTCCCTCATAAAGGACCCGTTTTATTTAATGGTAGCTATTATGACCGTTCGCACTGCTGCTTGTTTTATGCTTTGGATGCGAACTGCTCTTTTGTTTATTGTTACTTTTATTATTGTGGTTCTTTTTATTATTACTCATGAAATATCCCCCCTGTTCCCTTTTATTATGGAACAAGAGCTCATTTTTCATTACGGGAATTATTGTCACCCGTTCTATAATGATGGAGTAAGCCATTAATTTCACCGCCAAGTAAAATGACCCACCCAGTTAAATAAAACCATAACATTAAAACAATGATACCACCGAGACCACCATATGTATTGGCGTAATTCGCAAATTTATCTACATAAAAAGCAAATGAGTACGATACCACAATCCATCCTACAGTAGCAAATAATGCTCCTGAAATGACTTCTCTTCTTTTTAACTTTCGATCTGGTGCAAACGTATATAAAAAACTAAACAATGCAAATAGCACAAAGAAACTCGCTACTAATCGAGCGATACTCCACACGTAAGAAAAACTATCCGATAAACCGATTATTTTAAACACCGCTGCCCCAATCACTTGCCCAAATACCGGGACAATTAGTGCAAATACAATCATAAAAATAATAGCCAATGTAAACACAATTGATAAAGCTCTTGTTTTAATAAAAGAACGTGTTTCTGTTACATCATACGCACGGTTAAAAG
Source organism: Bacillus cereus group sp. BfR-BA-01383 (assembly GCF_022663495.1). NCBI lineage: Bacteria > Bacillati > Bacillota > Bacilli > Caryophanales > Bacillaceae > Bacillus > Bacillus cereus group sp. BfR-BA-01383. The sequence goes on along the minus strand of NZ_JAKUFP010000051.1, from coordinate 11,791 downwards.
CATTCATAACCGCATTCACCCCATTTGAAGCAAACCATAGCATCGATAGTAAACCAAATGATAACAAACCACCATTTTGCTCATTTACAACTTTATCTACGTTTACTTCAATTAAGTTCATCGCATCTTCCGGTACGTACGGTTCTAATAAATTGAGCACACTTTCTGTTTGAAGGTCAATGAATCCAAGAAGCGTAATTAAGAAAACAAGCCCAGGAAAAATCGCAAGCAAGAAGAAATAAGCGAGCTGTGCTGCCAAGCCCGCTACATCATCGCGCATCGTCCGGTCATACAAATCTTTACCAAACGAATAAGTACGATGTCTCCTCACCTTTTCGAAAATTTTTCTCATATATATTTAAACGCTTTTCTTCTCTTCTTTATCTTGCTTTAACTCAATGTACGCTTCAGTTTTTTTTTCCTCTACATTTGAGTCTTTCATAAATAATTCACGTGCTTCTTTCATACCGCCATCTTCAGCAACTACTGGCTCTTCCTCTGCTTTAAGCTCATCTACTTTTGGAGATACAGCTTGAATTTCAATCGTTTCTGGTTTTTCTTCTCGCTCAACTTTTTTCTTACTAAAAATTTCTTTCGTTTCTTTTAACGTCTCTACAACAGACGGCGTCAATTTTTTGATTTCTGCTACTTTTGCTTTTACTACATTGAAGTCAGCAAGTTCGCGTCCTTTATCTGTAACAGTTTGCACTTTTTCTTTAATTTTTGCATTTTCACCAATTTCAATCATCTTTGTTTTTGCTTTTTCCGCTGTATTTTTTACTTTTTCACGGTTTTCTTTCTTCAACATTGATACAGCTACACCTGCAGCTACACCAATCGCAATGTTTCGAGCAATATTATTTTTCTTTGCCATATTCCTTCACCCTTTCATTTCTTATGTTAGAAAGTATTTCTTTCTAAGCTTCCTCATATTCCTTGTTCATTTCGAATGAAAGCTAATAGCTTTACACACCCTTCTGTTACAAGGTCATACACCTCTTGAAAGTTCCCTGTATAGTAAGGGTCAGGAACGTCTGCCCAGCCACCGTCTGGAACAAAATCGGACAGCCTACCAATATAGCCTCCAGTTTTACCTAAACTTTGTAAATCTGCTATATTCTTGTTGTCCATGGCAATAATATAATCAAACTTTGTTAAGTCTTCTTTTTCTACTTGCCTTGCTTTAATTCCTTCAAAAGTGACTTCATTTTCTTTTAAAATTTTTTGTGTTCCTTTATGTGGTGGATGACCAATATGCCAATCTCCAGTTCCTGCAGAATCAATGACAATTTTCTCTTCTAGTCCCTCTTTTACGACAAGATTTCGAAAAATCGCTTCTGCCATCGGAGAACGGCAAATGTTCCCAAGACAAACAAACAATACTTGAACCATATTTTTGTTTCTTCCCTTCTTGGTGCATTTCTTTATATATACTTATAGTATAAACAACCAATTATTAATTATAAAGGAAATCCCTACTAATTTAATAGGATTGAAAAGTTTCATTAACGAAAATGATAAAAAAATGTTAAGATATTCTTATGTTATTTTAAAGGGGGACACTTCGGTGGATTTATCCGTAAAGTCAGAAGAAAACGTTGAATATATGGTCGAAGCTATTAAAGAAAAATTACGTATGGTTAATGCTGGAGCGATGAGAGCTGCTAGCTTTAATGAGGAAATGTACGAAGATTTACGTGACATTTATGATCATGTTATGAAACGTGAAACATTCAGCATTAGTGAAATGCAAGCTATTACAGAAGAATTAGGTACATTAATTAAAAAATAACAAAGAGCCTCGAGTTTCGAGGTTCTTTTTAATTCCAACAAATTCATGACAAATTTACTCTTTTCTTCCAGCTATTTTAAAATGCTGTACAATAGAAGTAGAACCTCATCTTAGATTTTTTCACCATACATACTACTCACAAATAATAGCAACACTACCATTGCTAACTGTTTTTACTGGAGGTGCTTACTTATGAGCAATTGGTACAGTAAGACGAAAGATCAAATAGTAACAGATTTTAAAACAAATGAGCAAAATGGCTTAACAGCCGAAAGTGTAAATGAACGTGTAAAGCAGTATGGGCCAAATGAATTGACTGCAAAACAAAAACGGACTTTATGGCAACGGATTTTTGCCCAAGTTAATGACGTTCTCGTAAATGTTCTTCTTATAGCCGCACTTATTTCTGCCTTTGTAGGTGAATGGGCGGATGCAAGTATTATCGCGCTCGTTGTCATATTAAATGCAGTTATTGGTGTAATCCAAGAGTCCAAGGCTGAGCAAGCTTTAGAAGCATTAAAGAAAATGTCAACGCCTAAAGCTATCGTAAAACGAGACGGTGAGCTAAAAGAAATTCCATCTGAACAAGTCGTTCCAGGTGATATTGTCATGCTCGATGCAGGACGTTATATCCCATGTGATTTGCGACTTATCGAAACGGCAAATTTAAAAGTTGAAGAATCTGCTCTCACTGGTGAGTCTGTCCCTGTTGATAAGGATGCACTTTACCATCCTTCTATACAAACTGATGAACAAGTACCACTGGGTGATCAAAAAAATATGGCCTTCATGTCGACGCTTGTAACATATGGACGGGGCGTTGGCGTTGCTGTTGAAACTGGAATGCACTCACAAATTGGTAAGATTGCTACCCTTTTACATGAAGCAGACGATGATATGACACCACTTCAAAAGAGCTTAGCACAAGTCGGGAAATATTTAGGTTTCGTCGCTGTTGCTATTTGTATCATTATGTTTCTCATCGGTTTTTTACAAGGGCGAGATACGTTAGAAATGTTTATGACTGCTATTAGTTTAGCTGTTGCAGCCATTCCAGAAGGCTTGCCAGCTATCGTTTCCATCGTTCTTGCAATTGGTGTGCAGCGTATGATTAAACAAAACGTTATCGTTCGGAAACTACCAGCTGTAGAAGCTCTCGGTTCTGTCACAATTATTTGTTCAGATAAAACAGGTACGTTAACGCAAAATAAAATGACCGTTACTCACTTTTATAGTGATAACACATACGACAACTTAGAAAATTTAAATGTGAATAATGATGCACAACGTCTGTTGTTAGAAAATATGGTGCTATGTAACGATGCTTCTTATAGTAGCGAATCCCAAACCGGGGACCCTACTGAAATTGCCCTTCTCGTTGCTGGAAGCACTTTTAACATGCAAAAAGAGGATTTAGAAAAGAAACACGAACGTGTTAATGAGGTACCTTTTGATTCAGATCGTAAAATGATGTCAACAGTGCATACATACGATGAAAGCTACTATAGCATGACGAAAGGCGCTATTGATAAACTCTTACCTCGGTGTACCCATATTTTAAAAAATGGAAAAATCGAGGTCTTAACAGATTCTAATAAAAATCAAATATTAGACGCTGCCGGGTCAATGTCACAAGAAGCTTTAAGAGTACTTTCATTCGCATTTAAACAATACAATTCAAACGATGTGGATATAGATCATCTCGAAGAAAACCTCATCTTTATTGGTCTTGTCGGTATGATTGATCCACCACGTACAGAAGTAAAAGATTCTATTACAGAATGTAAAAAAGCTGGCATTCGTACAGTCATGATTACTGGCGATCATAAAGACACCGCATTTGCAATCGCAAAAGAACTTGGGATTGCTGAAGAAAAATCTGAAATTATGATTGGAACTGAATTAGATACCATTTCAGATACAGAACTAGCAAGTAAAATTAATCATTTAAATGTCTTTGCAAGGGTCTCTCCCGAACATAAAGTGAAGATTGTAAAAGCATTACGCGACAAAGGTAACATTGTTTCCATGACTGGTGACGGCGTAAATGATGCTCCATCTTTAAAGCAAGCAGATGTTGGAGTAGCTATGGGCATTACAGGAACAGATGTAGCAAAAGGCGCCGCAGATGTGGTTTTAACAGATGATAACTTCTCATCTATCGTTAAAGCGGTTGAAGAGGGAAGAAACATTTATCGTAATATTAAAAAGTCGATTCTCTTCCTACTTTCTTGTAACTTCGGAGAGATTATAGCTCTCTTTTTAGCCATTTTACTCGGCTGGGCAACACCGTTACGTCCAATCCACATTTTGTGGGTCAATTTAATTACCGACACACTTCCTGCACTATCACTCGGTGTCGATCCTGAAGATTCAGATGTGATGAAAGAAAAGCCACGACGTGCGAAAGAAAGCCTATTTAGCGGTAGCGTCCCTTTTCTCATTTTCAATGGGGTTGTCATTGGACTTTTAACGCTAGCAGCCTTTATCGTCGGAGCAAAACTCTATTCTGGAGATACAAACCTATTTCCACTTTTCCCCGAGCAAATTGATGAAGATGCCCTATTACATGCTCAAACGATGGCATTTGTCGTTCTTAGTTTTTCTCAGCTCGTTCATTCATTTAACTTGCGGTCAAGAACGAAATCCATTTTTTCAATTGGGTTATTTACAAATAAATACTTAGTCTTCTCACTTCTTATCGGTGTTCTTATGCAAGTTTGTATTATCTCCATCCCTCCGCTTGCCAATATATTCGGTGTGCATGCATTAACAATGCGAGATTGGGGATTTGTTCTCTTATTAAGTATCATTCCGCTTGTTGTGAATGAAATCATTAAATTAGTTAAGAGAAACTAAAAGGCAATGAGGAATAGTCCTCATTGCCTTTTCATTTATCCTTGCAATTCTTTTTTGATGTTCTCTGTTAATGTAGCCATACGCTTGCGACTTTCTTCACGCTCACGTTTATTTTGCTCTTCAATTTGTTGTGTTTCTTGCATACCTCTTGAAATAATGTTCCAAGTTTCCTCAAGTGTTTCCATCTTAATACTAGAAGAACCTGATAATCTCGCTACTTCCACACTTTGAGTCGCGATATTTTGTGCATTTTTCTTAAGTAATTCATTTGTACGACGATCAAGTTCAGCCATAGAGTCTGCAACAAGCTTTTGACGCTTCGCATTCACCGCTTGAATGATACCATTTTTAAAGATAGGAATCGTTGTAATAAATGCTGTATTGATTTTACCAATTAATTTATTATTACCACGTTGAACCATACGAATTTGTGGTGCTGTAAGTAAAGCAACCATACGTGCTTTTTCTAAATCATCAATACGTTGTTCTAAAATTTCAACAGAGTTTTTAAGCGATTCTAATTCAATACCAGCTAATTGGTCATTATTACGTACGCGCTCTTCGTACATCGGAACTAACTCTGTATTTAAACGCTCTAATAACATTTCCCCTGCTACTACGTATTTCTCTAAATCTAAATAATACTTTAAGTTTTGTTCATACAGACCATCTAACGTACCAATTGATTTTTTCATTTCATCTTGATACTTCGTAATTTCTACGTATACTTTATCCATTTCGCGGCCCATCGTTTGATATTTACTAAAGATTTGTTCAATCATTTTATCTGCTTTTTTGAACATACGAGAGAAGAAACCACTTTTCTCTTCCGCAAAGTCTTTGCTATCAAATCTGTCCATAATTTTACCAAGCTGTTTTAATAATTCACCAGAGTCTTCTATTTTTGATAAAGACATTGTATGTAAAATTTGATCAGCGAAACGTGAAATTTCCATAGACGGTTCTTTTCCAAGTTCGATTAATTCTAATTGATCTTTAATATCTACCGCATTATAAATACGTTGTACTTCTGCATCTTGTCTAAGTTGTAAACGAACATCTTGTGCCGTTTGCTCATTTAATTCTGTTTTCGGATCTAGTACGACTGGGTTATTCATATGGTATTCTCCCTTTCCTTATAAAAATGGACGAAATAGTCCTTTTATTGTTTGTGATAAATTTTTATAGGCTGATGAACCATGAAACTCAAGGTCGAAATTAACTTCTTCAAGCCAGTGTGAATCAAATGCTCCTGCTTCAATATACGGTTCAATATCGTTTCTTCCCGTTGGATTGAAATGGAATACATCTACTCCAATTTGATTTAAAAATAGTAATAAAACAGCATCAGAACGAGTTAATTCTCCGCTCTTCTCATTATTAAATATAACAATTTTTGGTACCTCTTGTGAATAATCAAATTTCTCAAGTTGTTCTAAAATATTCGGTGGTATTTGAGAGAGCTGTGCGAAAACATATAGTGCTACCTCTTGTTTCGTCTCTTTCCCAATTGGTTTACACATTTCACTTTCACACGTATGAATGATTGCCTCTGCAATACCATGCTGCAATCCTTCAGGCAAACGCTTATGTGGCCACCAATGACTATTCATAATTAAATCAGGGTGTAATTTCCCAGCTCGATCTAACGCATCTCGATAGTGGTATTGAAAATTCGCTTTTTGTTCTTTCGTAAACGGAAATGTATTAATTAATAAACTATTATCAAATGATGTAACTGCCTTTAATCGTTGAAAATACTCTTTATCATTCTTTGACACACCTGATATTTTCGCAAATAAAGAAGGAATATAAATATGCTTATTTTCCACAAAGAATGTTGGACGTACAAATGCCTTTTCTTTCGTAATCAAAAAGAGTTCATCGTACGTTGTTTTGAGCGTACGAGCTACAGGTGTATACGAACGGAATTGCCACGGTTTGTATAATAGTGAATTATCGTGGTGAAGTACTTGCTCAAGTTCCTTTGAGGCTTGATACGCTACTGTTGCGACGCGGTCACGACGGCGATCAGGAAATGGTTCTAATGAAATACGGCTTTGGTGAGATACGACAAAAGTCCTGCCGTCCTCATCCACACTCTCAAATCCATCTTTTCCTTCTGGGTGATAATAAAGTACATCGCAGCCGAGCATAATAAGAAAGTATAAGAAATATATACGACTCTCTGTCGCATCACCGTACCACACGATACGCGGCATCTGTTTCTTATAATTAATTGTAGAGAACCACTTCGCTACGTAATTTTCACTTAATTTAATCATATCGATTAAGAAACGACGAAATCCTTCTGTTTTTAATGATTGATTATGTTGTTTCTCATACAATTTCAATACAGAAATAAACGTTGCATGTATGTAATGTTGTAAATCAGGATTGTCTACTTTCGGTAAAAGTTGTTTCCCAGATAAATGTGCTACAAGTCTATTTACCGTCAAACCATTCGGTGCTTCTTGATGTAATCCGAACACTTCTTGAATATGACGAAGCTTTTCAGAATCAATCACTTTATTTAAATTTTGTTCGTGTAAAACTTCGATTCCTTTCGCTTCACTGTAATCAAATAGGTCATTGAAATATTCATCTACATCATTAGGAACACCAAGAATACGACATGCTATATGACTAAATTTCAGCTCATTCTCTGTCAGCTCATATTGTGGGCGTTTTTCTAAAAGCGTTTCAAGTTGCTTTAAATCTGATTCATCTTTTAATGCATATGGTTGAAGTGTAAAACGTGAAAACACAACAGTTCACCTCCAAAAACATTTACGGTTTTTCTAAGACCTTCTTCTATTATAAACTATTTTTAGTTATAAAAAATGGGCGCTCGCAAAACGAGCAAACCCATTTCAATTATTTATGATTATTTTTAGTAGCTGCAACTTCTTCTTTAGCTTGTCCAGAATTCTTCATGTAGTGAAGTATAAATGTTACTCCAAATGCTACAACTAAAATAATAAAGAACACTGTATGACTTATTTCAATATGAATGACAGACAATAACATTTTTGCTGCAATAATTAAGATTAAAATATAGGCTGTCGTTTCAAGTTCTGGAATACGCTCTAACAATTTTAAGAATACGCCAGCGATACCACGCATCATTAAAATACCGAGCATTCCGCCTAATAGTAAAATCCAAACTTCATTCGATACACCAAACGCAGCAAGTACGCTATCTACAGAGAACGCGATATCCATTAATTCAACCATCGCAACCGTTCCCCAGAAAACACCGAACATTCTGAAGAGAATACTATTTTGGTTCATACCATGAGCTTCCTCTTCTTCTGCATTACCTTTTCTTTTATCAATGAAATATTTAATTGAAAGCCAAGCTAAGTAAAGTGCACCTAACACTTTTACCCATGCTAATTTAATTAAGTACATTCCAATTCCAATCGCGATAAATCGGAATACATACGCTCCAATAAGTCCATAGAATAATGCTTTTTTACGTTTCTCTTCCGGAAGGTGTTTTACCATTACCGCTAATACAAGTGCGTTATCAGCAGATAATAACCCTTCAAGTACAACAAGTGTACCGATTAATCCCCAAGATACTGGATCTTGCAACACTTTAATCCACATGTCCAAGTCGAAAAACTGAGCATACGTATCAAGGATTCCTTGCAAAATACTCATCTTACCTTTATCCCCTATTCTTTGCTAGATTTATAGAAAGGTCAAAAAAAGGAAACGAATATCGTTTCCTTTCTATGCATCCAAGCCATACGCTCTTACAAGCGCACCTAATCCACCTTGGAATCCACTTCCTACTGCATTAAACTTCCACTGTCCATTATGACGGTATAATTCACAAAATACAACTGCTGTTTCAATGGAGAAATCTTCCCCTAAATCAAAACGAAGCACTTCTTCGTTTGTTTCTTCATTTGCTAAACGGACGAATGCATTTGCAACCTGTCCAAAGTTTTGATTACGGCCTTCTCCATCATAAATTGTAACTGTAATAGCAATTTTATGAACATCTGCTGGAACCTTTTTCAAATCTACAACAAGTTGCTCATCATCCCCGTCACCTTCACCTGTACGGTTATCCCCTGTATGTAAAACTGATTCGCAAGGAGACTGTAAATTATTATAGAAAATAAAATCAGTTTCCTTCGTACATTTGCCGTTCGCATCTAATAAAAAGGCAGATGCATCTAAATCAAAATCAGATCCACCATCATAAGATTTAATATCCCAGCCAAGACCAATTACCGCTTTGGATAAACCAGGGCTTGTTTTACCTAAATCAATCTTCTGACCTTTTTGTAATTGAATAACCATGTATATTCACCTCTATAATTTAATTTTAAAAAATATATCCATCAGTAAACATATGTTTACTGATGGATATATTAATTTATTACTCTACATCTAATCCAAAGTTATTACATAGAGAACCTAATCCACCTTGGAATCCACTTCCAATTGCATTGAATTTCCATTCACCTGCATGACGGTATAATTCACCTACTACTACCGCTGTTTCAATAGAGAAATCTTCTCCTAAATCATAACGAATTAATTCCGCATTCTTTTCTTCATCTAGAATACGTACGAACGAGTTAGAAACTTGTCCGAAGTTTTGGCTACGTCCTTCTCCATCATAAATTGTAATTGTGAAGCAGATACGTTCGATATGTGCAGGTACATTTTTCAAATCTACTTTAATCGTTTCGTCATCGCCTTCACCGTCACCAGTTCGGTTATCTCCTAAATGCTCGACAGCGCCATTCGCACCTTTTGGATTATTATAGAAGACGAAATCCTCTGCTCCTGAAACTTTACCATTCGCACCTACTAAGAAGATACTAACATCTAAATCGAAATCGTTTTGTCCGTCATAACGATTCGTATCCCAGCCAAGCCCTACAAGAGCTTTTGAAAGACCTGGATTCGTTTTTGTTAAGTCTACCTTTTGTCCCTTTTTCAATGAAATTGATGCCATATACAATTCCTCCTCAGTTTATTTTATTGATAACGTGATACAATCTCACTTAAGTTTTTATCTTGTGTGCCTTCTCCAACTGCTGAAAACTTCCATTCACTTCCGTCTCGATACATTTCCCCTGCAATTAGAGTCATTTTGCCAGCATAATTATCTGACAAGTTATAACGTGCTAACTCTTCACCAGTTTGCGGGTTTTGAATACGAATATATGCATTACGAATCATCCCGAAATCTTGACGACGATTTACACAGTCATAAATATTTACAACAAATACTAAACGATTAATACGGCTCGGAACTTTATGTAATTCTACGAAAATTGTTTCGTCGTCACCAGCGCCTTCACCTGTTAAATTATCTCCTGAATGAATAATGCTGCCACAAGTAGAGAGTTTATTACCGAAGTAAACTAGATCATTTTTGTTTAAAAAACGATCTCCTTCTAACATAACAACAGACGCATCACAATCTACATTTGGTTTACTTCCAAATAATGAAGACAGAAACCCACCTGATTGCCCAATTGGATCCCAGCCTAAGCCAACCTGTAGTTTTGCTACTCTTGGTTGTCCTTTCGTTAAATCGATCTTTTGTCCTTTTTCTAAAATAATAGGCATGAAGTTTCTTCCTTTCTACAAAGCATTTTCCAAATCGGAAAATATTGTATTCTTCTCTTATATTGTAGCATTATTTATCTAGTGAGAAAAAGGATAAATTCTAAGTTATATGAAAACATTCATATAACTTACTTATGATGATGTAAGAAGTGGTAAATAGCACCAATCATTCCTGCACAATTGCCGCTTTGTGCAAGTTTAATCTCACAATTACTATAAATCTCTTGATCTAAGTATGTTCCGATCTCTTCCTTCACTTCATTTAAGAAATCAGCTCCTCTTTCAGTAATTCCCCCACCAATAATAATCATTTTCGGATTAAAAATATAAGCAAGGTTACTAATTCCAATCGCCAAATGTCTAAAGAAAATCTTCACAGCTTGAGCAACACTACTATCACCCTTATCATATAATTCAAAAATTGTTTTACCATCCCACTCCTCTTCACCTTTATATCTTCGTACAAGATGAATTAATCCCGAAATTGAGGCAACCTCCTCAAAAGTTTTTCCTTCTATTAACATATTCCCCCATTCCCCAGCACTAAACGAATGTCCACGGTATAACTCCCCATTTATAACAATTGCTCCACCAATGCCCGTTCCAAGCGTGAGCATAATAAAATCGCTTTCTCCCCTCCCAGCACCTTTCCATTTCTCACCAAAGGCTGCACAATTAACATCATTTTCAATAGATACAGGAACTTCTAATACTTCTTGTAATCTCTCAACAATAGGAATATTAGCATAATGCGGAATATGATCCACACCTCCCGTTATAGCTCCTTTATCAATATCAACAATTCCCGCTGTACTAATACCAATTCCTACAATAGTATGTTCAGTCATTAACTTTTTTGATAAATATATAAGCTTTTGAACAATTTGTTCCCCGCCCAAATGAATTTCTGTTGGGACCTTTTTATGCATTAGTACTACCCCTATTTCTGAAACAATTCCATATTTAATTTGCGTACCACCAATATCAAACGCAATATATTCCCTCATCCGTTACCACTTCCTCTACTGTTATGAGTGTAAATTCTCCATCACTCTACTATTTGTAGGGAATTTACATTAACTCTTTTCTCCCTTTAGAAATACACCACCTTTTTCTATATATAGTTTTTTTTGCATAAAACTCTTTTTCCTATGAAATATTACAAAGGGATGTATTTTAGATGGAACAATAATTTTTTCTTCAGGAGGAAAACAATGCCAAAAATCTTCATTTTAGCATCAACACTTTCTTTATCCTTTTTTAGTGGCTTAAATATTGGTAGTGCTGCAACGGAAAACTTCCAGCCAATAACAAACGCTATTGTACAAAACAGTGATCATTTTGCAGAAGGAAACTCAAAAGATAATAATAAACCTCCAGGAAATGGCGGTTCTCAGGACGATAGTGGTTCTGGTGGCAATGGCTCTGGCGGCAGTGGTTCTGGTGGCAATGGTTCCGGTGGCAGCAGCTCTGATGGCAGCGGTTCTGGTGGCAGCGGTTCTGGTGGCAGCGGTTCTGGCGGCAGCGGTTCTGGTG
>NZ_JAKUFP010000050.1:0-20287 GCF_022663495.1 Bacillus cereus group sp. BfR-BA-01383 | reverse complement strand
CCGCAACCAAATGGTCCCGTGGTGTAGTGGTTAACATGCCTGCCTGTCACGCAGGAGATCGCCGGTTCGACCCCGGTCGGGACCGCCATTTATGTTGGCTCGGTAGCTCAGTCGGTAGAGCAGAGGACTGAAAATCCTCGTGTCGGCGGTTCGATTCCGTCCCGAGCCACCATTTTTTTATGCCGGCTTAGCTCAATTGGTAGAGCAACTGACTTGTAATCAGTAGGTTGGGGGTTCAAGTCCTCTAGCCGGCATCCTTTAGGGGCATAGTTTAAAGGTAGAACTGAGGTCTCCAAAACCTCCAGTGTGGGTTCGATTCCTACTGCCCCTGTAAAAGTATATGGGCCTATAGCTCAGCTGGTTAGAGCGCACGCCTGATAAGCGTGAGGTCGATGGTTCGAGTCCATTTAGGCCCACCATATATATTCCGCAGTAGCTCAGTGGTAGAGCTATCGGCTGTTAACCGATCGGTCGTAGGTTCGAGTCCTACCTGCGGAGCCATGGCCCGTTGGTCAAGTGGTTAAGACACCGCCCTTTCACGGCGGTAACACGGGTTCGAATCCCGTACGGGTCATAAAAAAAGAGTCAGCATATTGCTGACTCTTTTTTATTGTGTATAATCCTCTTTTATCACCTTATTTTTCTGAAATAAATAAAGGGATTTAGGAAAAGCTATGGTATGTATTAAAAGGAGGAGATAAAAAATGACACGAGTTCGAGAACTTATGAGTACTCATATTGTACATTGTACACCATTAGACAATGTATATGAGGCTGCTGTAAAAATGAAGGAAGAATCGATTGGATTGATTCCTGTTGTTGAAAATGAACAAGTTGTTGGGCTTGTTACTGATCGAGATTTAGTTGTTCGAGGGATTGCTGAAAAACATCCTGGATCAAATAAAATTACAAATGTAATGACAACAAACATTGTTTCAGTTTCTCCAGATGATTCTATTGAAAAAGCTACAGAATTAATGGCACAGTATCAAATTAGACGATTGCCAGTAGTTGAGAGTGGTCAACTAGTTGGGATGCTAGCACTAGGTGATTTAGCTATAAGAGAATCAGCAGATGATCAAGCTGGAGTTGCTTTAAGCGAAATCTCGGAGCATACGGAATAAATTAAAAATTAAATTAGTGGGAATTTTAATAGCTACTAATAGAGATATAAATTATGTATAAAGTTCAGATACATTACTCTAGTATATATGGATTAAATTGATATGTTAGCGTGATGTATCTAGGGCATTATATAATAAGTATACAGTTAATATTTTCGACAGTTTTTTAACATTTGTCATTCCTAATTTTTATTAAGAGAAAAAATGATATACTGATAGATATAAGTATTATGAAAGTTTTGAATATAACAATATTCATTGTTAATGATGTAATAATGAGTTAATATTTCCAATGTAGATAAAGTGAAACTTTAATTAGTGGGAGTTTTGTCCATCCCCCAATGATTATTAGTTGAACCAATCGGGCTTTTACGGGCAGTTTTATCTCCGATCTAACTTCCGCGCATTCGCTGAATTTTGAGGTGGGAGTCTTACTGACCGCAAATAGCGGGATAAAAAGGGAAGGGGAATTATATGAGGGCTGTACAGGGCGATCCAAATTGGAATTTGGTTACAGATACATATATAGAACCAAATAATTTCGCTGCATTATTTTCTTTGCTTGTACCTTGTCACCCGAAAGGTGAAGGGAAAGAGCGAACTATATTAGTGTGGAAAGAAAAAGAATTTTATAAAGAAGAAAATGTAGCGGCATTTATCGTATATGGTATGAATAAAGTAAAGAATTTACCGCAGTTTCATAAAGATGAAATTCCAACTTTAGTACGTATCCTTCGTTTATGCCAAGAGATTGGTTGGTACGAAGAGGCAAACACTTTTATGATAGCGCAAGGGCTAGATGAATTTGTCCAAACTTCATTGGAATATGAAAAATGGGATCTTTTGACGCAAGCGGTTGCTTTGAACTACTTAATTATTAAATATCGTATTGGTGAATTAACAGATAAGGATGTAGAAATTTGGGATAGAGTTAAATTTAATGAAAAATGTATAAAAGATTGTAAACATTTATTATCCCATAAAGAAGTATTGGAATTTACGTTCTTTTATATGTGTAAGAGAGCAAAGCTACTGTCAAAAGAGCAGTTAAATAGTGATATGATGAGTCTAGCGATGTATTGTAATACTTTTGTGTATGATTTATATACACATGACTTATTACGAAAGTATCGCAAGTGTACAGACTTTCTATCATATTATGGACCGAGTCAAGTAGTTTTAGCTTGTCAAAGAGCTGTACTTTCTCAAATTTCAGATCGATTAGACCCATTAAAGACAACGCATGTAGATGATTATTTATATGTAATGAAAGAAATGATGGAACATATGACGATAGGGGTAATGGATCGTTATGGTCATTTTATCGGAAAGTTACTTTCTTATGTACCATTTTTCGAAATGATCCAAGTTCCACAGCATGCATATTATTGTGAAGAATTACTGTATATTTGTAAGGGCATTGAATACAAGGAAGAAATACTACGCAATTATATATTTATACAATTACATGATTGTTTACCATCATTCTTTAAACTATTTCTTAAAAATAAGCGTTATGCAACGATTCATGATATTCTTTTTTATTGGTGCGACGATGAACAAAGAATGAGCTTAGAGAAAAAATATAATCTTAGTTTTATTTATGAAAAATATGCTTGTGGATAAACAGTAATTTTTCATATAAAAAATTAATATAAATTAAAAAGGATCTCAAGTTTATGTGAGATCCTTTTTTGTTAGTAAAACAAGGAGAAAGTAACTAAGATAAGAAATAACATTCCATAAAGGAGAAGTTGTGCAGTATAACTTCCTTGTATACCAAAAAAAGTATTCATTTTTTTATATAAATTCAATATATATTTCATTGGATTATCTTTGAAATATTGGTACACAGTGTCTCCTCTTTCTAAGCTTCTTGTTCAAGTTTTTTGTTATTAGGGACATTAATGTATCTAGCTATGAATAATAAAATAGCCATAAAGAATACAGGAAGTACAGTAGATAAATAAAAGCCATTACTAATAACATTTGTTATAAGGGCACTTAATAGAAAAATAGCATTATAAATATGGGCAATTTTTTGTTTTAGTTGCACTTGAAATGATTCCATCATAATTTCTAAAGCAACAAAAGCAATGATAATAGATAAAAATACTGTGTTCGTATTATAAATGATTAAACAACAGATTAAACCTAAAAAGGCTAAGTATTCAATTAAGAGAGGTATATTGCGTGGCATACAATTTACCTAACTAAATATGGCAGTGGATTTACTGCATTAGTTTTTTCAAAATTCCATTCCCCATTATGTAATTCAAAATGGAGATGTTGTCCGTATGAATGACCTGTGTTTCCCATATGACCTACTAATTGCCCAGTTTGTACTTGATCCCCAGCTTGTACAGTACGATCTTTCATATGAGCATAAACGGTTGTATATAATTTCCCGTTTATTTGATGGGCGATGAAGACGACATTACCGTAACTAGCTGAATAATAAGATTTCACAACTTTACCTGCAGCAGCAGCTTGAATAGAGACGTTACCTTGTGCTGCAATATCTATACCATAATGCATTTGTTCCCAACGCATATCAAAGGTTGAGCTAACTCTTCCTTGAGTAGGGAATTTGAAAACTGCTGGAATTGCTGAAGATTGAGTTGTTTTAGCTTGTGATTGCGGTTGATTTTGATTTTGTACTACATAGTGTTTTGCCACATATCCGTATCCTGTACCAAAACGAATTTTATACCAAGTTCCTACAGTTTCTACTACTTGCACTTGTGTACCATTTTGTAATGAACCAAGTAGAGTACTACTTGTACTAGCATTACTACGTACATTAAGTTTTGGTGTTGCAACTGTGTACTTCGTATTATTTTGAACTGTAATTCCTTTTACTAAAGGCTGTGAGCCATTAGATATGAATGCTTTTTGTACATAACCTGTTTGACCATTATGTAAAATCTTATACCAGTCACCTTGCTCTCCTTGAATGGTAACAAACTTACCATTTGGTAATACATCTAAAATTGAAGATTCTAAATTAGGTTCAGAGCGAAGGTTTAATGCATTAGCATTGACGATGTATTGATTATTAGATTGAAGTTTGTTTTTTAGTAGAATAGCATCTTTTTGTACGTAACCTACTTTATTATTAACAGATACTTTATACCAATCATTCGTTGTTTCAAGTATATTCACTTTCGTATTAAAGCGGATTTTATCAATAGATGTGCTATTTGTATTGTCTTCTTTATGTAAAGCTGCTTGATCGACTTTGACATATCCAGTTTTAACATTAGATAATTGTTCAGCATTTGCTTTTTGTATATTTGTTTCTCCCATAGAAGGTAGTAAAGAAGCAATTGCGACAGTAGTTGCTGTTAGAGCAGTAGCTTTCATATTCATATAATAGAGACCTCCTCTAGTTGTATAGTTGTAATTTTATTATAGTATAAATATATAATATAGGGGGTGTATTCACATAAATGTAATATGAAATCAATATAAAAATAAATTTTTTGAGTATAATGATTCCTTTTTATCCAATTCATTAGGATGTTATTTTCTAAAATGGAATATAATTATTGTATAGTTCAATTATTTCATTGACAATTAAGAAAATTAAAACAGTTGATGATGTCTTATTACGGTGTTATACTGACAGTGATAATTTTATAGTTTGCTAGGAGAGCTGGTGTTGCCAGCTGAGAGTGGGCCGTAAGCCTTTGATCCTTTTTATTACCTGATCTAGATTATGCTAGCGTAGGGAAGCACTTCGGACACTAACAATGAGTCCCCGTTTCTTTGCGTATAGAAACGGGGCTTTTTTATTTGAAAATTTCATATTGAAACCACTAGGGGTGCTTGATGTGCTGAGAGAGGAATAATCCTTAACCCTTACAGACCTGATCTAGGTAATACTAGCGAAGGGAAGTGGAACAACGAATAAATTATCCTTTTATTTGCTGTAACCACTTCTTATATAGAGAAGTGGTTTTTTATTTAGATACACATATTGAAAGGGGAAATAGAAATGAAGTTTTGCGATAGATTATTAGAAACTGTGCAACCTGTTTGGGAGATGAGTCATAATCATCCGTTTGTAGTAGGTATGGGGGATGGTACGTTGGAAAAAGACAAATTCCAGTACTATATTATTCAAGATTATTTATATTTGTTAGATTATGCAAAGCTATATGCGATTGGTGTTGTAAAAGCAACGAATCCACAAGTAATGGGAAAGTTTGCTGAACAAATTGATGGAATATTAAATGGTGAAATGACGATTCATAAACAATATGCAAAAAGACTTGGTATTTCTGCACAAGAGATGGAATCTGCGAAACCATCTGCTAAAAATTTAGCCTATACAAATTACATGATGTCTGTATCTCAAAATGGCACACTTGCAGAATTAATAGCGGCACTTCTTCCGTGTATGTGGAGTTATTGGGAGATTGGAAAGCGTTTAAATGATATTCCTGGAGCGAGAGATCATGAGTTCTTTGGAGAGTGGATTCAAGGATATAGTTCTGAAGAATACGGTAACCTTTGTATTTGGTTAATAGATTTATTAAATGAAATGGCAGTTGGAAAACCAGAGAAAGAGCTAGACCGATTAGAGGAGATTTTCTTATATTCCAGCCGATTTGAATATTTATTCTGGGATATGGCTTATCGTAAGGAGATGTGGGGTTTTGAGGAGCAAGAACATACTACAGTTTCATAATGTTTCTTTTCATTATGATGAGAAACCAATCATCAATGAATTAAATGCTTCTATACAAGAGAAAGAATTTGTAAGTATTATCGGACCAAGTGGTTGCGGGAAAAGCACTTTATTTCGCCTTATTACGGGCTTAGAAGAGGCAAGTACTGGACAGATAGAGCTGACAGAAACAAAGAGTCATCCTGTAGGGTATATGCCCCAAAAAGATATGCTCTTGCCGTGGAGGACGATTATTGAGAATGCGGCTTTACCGCTAGAGTGCCAAGGTGTGCAGAAGAAAGAAGCGCAAGTAAAAGCGAAAGAACTGTTACATAAATTTGGTTTACAAGGGTACGAGAAAAAATATCCGAAAGATTTATCTGGTGGTATGAGACAACGCGTATCTTTTATCCGAACTTTATTAACAGGCGGGGAGATATTATTGTTAGATGAACCGTTTAGCGCATTGGATGCTTTAACGAAGGCATCTTTGCAAGAATGGTTGTTTGAACAATGGAAAGAGTGGGAAAAAACAATTTTATTTATCACTCATGATGTTGAAGAAGCGCTCTTCCTTTCGAATCGAATTTTAGTAGTGGAGAAGCAGCCGATAACGACATTGACTGAGCGGATTGTGCCGCTTGATCATAATCGAACACGAAAGGATTTATATAAACCGGACGTGTTAGCGCTGAAAGATGAGATTCTTAGTATGTTACAAAGGCAGGTACTTGTATGATGAACCGATTGAAAGAATTAGTTCCTGCCATTACCCTTTCTAGTATTTTACTCGTTATGTGGGAAATCGGAGCAAGAATTGTAGATGAGATGTACATTTTACCGTCACCGTCTGCAATTGTAATGAAGATATGGAAACTAAAAGATATATTATTTACGGTTCATTTACCGGCAACATTATACGTCGTTTTAATAGGTGTTGTTATTTCTGTCGTATTAGGCGTAGGGCTAGCAATGTTAATGAATGCGAGTACATGGATGGAAAGAGCATTTTATCCATTATTAGTTGCCTCACAAACGATTCCAATTACTGCGCTTGCCCCGCTCTTCGTTTTATGGTTTGGATACACAATCTGGAGTAAGGTTGTTGTTACCGTTTTAATTACGTTTTTCCCTATTGCAGTCAATACGTATGATGGACTGCGTAGTACGAAGAAAGAGTGGGAGGAGCTCTTAGTTACATATGGGGCAACGAAAAAAGATGTTTTTCTTAAGCTAAAGTTGCCCTCTGCTCTTCCGTACTTTTTCTCAGCATTAAAAATTGCAGTTCCGCTTAGTGTGATTGGGGCAGCAATTGGAGAATGGCTCGGTGCACAAGCTGGGCTTGGATATTTCAGTAAAAGGATGATGACCCAGTTAGATGGTGCGGGTGTATTTGCACCAATTGTATTGCTATCATTATTAGCTATTTTTTTCGTCATACTTATTTCTATGTTAGAGAAGAAATTCATTAGTTGGAGGAAGCATTCATGAAATTTTTAAAACGCATCTTTGTGTTTACATTATTAGTTGCAATGATTGCAGGGTGCTCAAGTAATTCAGCATCAGATAAGAGTAAAAAAGAGAAAGAAATAACGGTCATGCTTGATTGGTATCCAAATGCGGTGCATAGCTTTATTTATGCCGCAATTGAAAAAGGCTACTTTAAAGAAGAAGGAGTAAAGGTAAATATTAAATTCCCTTCTAATCCGACTGATCCATTAACGTTAGCTGCAGCAGGGAAAGTGACAGTTGGTCTATATTATCAGCCAGATGTTGTTATGGCCAGAGCAAATGAACAAATTCCAGTGAAATCAATTGGAGCTGTCGTACGTTCACCGTTAAATCATGTCGTATCGCTGAAATCAGCAGGCATTCAATCACCGAAAGATTTAGAAGGCAAAACAGTAGGTTACTCTGGAACACCTTTAAGTGAAGCGTATTTAAAAACGATGATAAAAGAAGATGGTGGTAATCCTGATACGGTGAAAGTAGTTGATGTTGGGTTTGATTTAGTGCCAGCATTAATTACGAAAAAAGTGGATGCTGTAACAGGGGCATACATTAACCATGAAGTACCTGTTATGCGTCATGAAGGCCATGAACCAGCGTACTTTAATCCAGCTGATTACGGAGTACCGAACTATCATGAACTTGTGTTTGTAACAGGTGATAAAACGTTGAAAAAAGATAAAGAAGCGCTGCAAGCCTTTTTACGTGGGGCGAAAAAAGGGTATGACTTTATGAAGAAAAACCCTGATGAAGCATTAAATATTTTATTAGATCATCAAGAAAAAGAAAACTTCCCACTTGTACCAGAAGTTGAGAAGGAAAGTATGAAAATTTTATTAGAGAAGATGGAAACGAAAGATGAGCCATTCTTATCAGATTCAAAAGAGTCATGGGAGAAACAAAATAAATGGTTGAAAGAAAAAGGGATGACGAAAGAAATCGTTCCAGCCGATGAACTATTCGAAAACATTTTAAAGTAGGCGAATGAATATGAAAAATGAGCTCCATGTAATCTCAAATGGTCACATGCCATTCGAAGAGTTAGTGAATGTAGCGATGCAAATTGAGAGTGAGATTGATTATTTGCATATTCGTGAGCGTGAGAAAAGTACGAAGGAATTATATGAAGGTGTGGAAAGTCTTTTAAAAAAAGGCTTTCCAGCATCTAAACTTGTTATAAATGACCGAATTGATATTGCTATTTTATTAAATATCCCGCGTGTGCAGCTAGGATATCGAAGTACAGATGTAAGGTCAGTGAAAGAAAAGTTTTCGTATTTGCATGTTGGTTATTCCGTCCATTCTTTAGAAGAAGCGATAGAGGCTTTTAAGAGTGGGGCTGACTCGCTCATTTATGGTCATGTATTCCCAACAGAGTGCAAAAAAGGTGTGCCAGCGAGAGGGTTAGAGGAAATTTCGGACATTGCAAAGAGCTTATCGATACCGATTATAGCTATTGGAGGGGTTACTCCTGAAAATACAAGGGATGTTCTTGCCAGTGAAGTAAGTGGAATTGCTGTTATGTCTGGAATTGTAAGTAGTAGTAACCCGTATAGCAGAGCGAAATCTTATAAGGAATCAATAAGAAAGTGGGCGGGAAAACATGTGTGAGAAGTATGATGTAGCGATTATTGGCGGTGGTGTAATTGGTAGTTCAGTTGCACATTTTCTAGCAGAAAGAGGATATAAAGTAGCAATTATAGAGAAGCAGAGAATTGCATCGGAAGCTTCGAAAGCTGCTGCTGGTTTACTTGGTGTTCAGGCAGAATGGGATGCGTATGACCCGCTATTTGAACTTGCTAGAGAAAGCCGTGCTATATTTCCACAACTTGCAGCAGTTTTACGTGAAAAGACGGGTATTGATATTGGCTATGAGGAAAAAGGGATATATCGCATCGCTCAAAATGAGGATGAGAAAGAGAGAATTCTTCACATTATGGATTGGCAGCAGAAAACAGGTGAAGATTCCTATTTTCTAACGGGAGACCATTTGCGAGAAAAAGAGCCGTTTCTATCCGAATCAATTATCGGAGCGGTATATTATCCGAAAGATGGTCACGTTATTGCACCAGAGCTTACGAAGGCACTCGCACATTCCGCAGCAATTTCTGGTGCTGATATATATGAGCAGACAGAAGTATTTGATATTCGTATTGAAAATAATAAAGTGACTGGAATTGTGACAAGCGAAGGTGTAATCACATGCGAAAAAGTCGTTATCGCTGGAGGATCATGGAGTACGAAATTGCTACATTATTTTCAAAGTGATTGGGGTACATATCCTGTTAAGGGGGAGGTTGTTGCAGTAAGAAGCAAGAAACCTCTTTTGAAAGCTCCTATTTTCCAAGAACGGTTTTATATTACCCCAAAACGTGGTGGCCGTTACGTAATTGGGGCAACGATGAAGCCTCATACGTTTAATAAATCTGTACAACCAGAAAGTATTACTTCTATATTAGAGCGTGCTTATACAATATTGCCGGCCTTAAAAGAAGCAGAGTGGGAAAGTACATGGGCAGGATTAAGACCGCAATCAAATCATGAAGCTCCTTATATGGGAGAGCATGAAGAAATAAACGGTTTATATGCTTGCACGGGCCATTATCGAAACGGTATTTTATTAAGTCCTGTTTCTGGTCAGTATATGGCTGATTTAATAGAAGGAAAGCAGAAAAATCACTTGCTAGATTCATTGCTTTCTAAAACGGTTTAGAAAGGGGATGGAAGTTTGAATTTAAAAATTAATGGTAACCAAGTTGAAGTGCCAGCGAGTGTGAAAACAGTAGCTGAGCTACTTACACATTTAGAGTTAGATAACAGAATTGTTGTAGTAGAGCGAAATAAAGATATTTTACAAAAAGATGATCATAGAGATACATCTGTTTTTGATGGAGACCAAATTGAGATTGTAACTTTCGTAGGAGGCGGTTGATTATGTTAAACATTGGACCATTTTCATTTCATTCTAGACTTTTATTAGGAACAGGGAAGTTCTCTGATTTTGATGTACAGCAAAAAGCAATTGACGTTTCTGAAGCTGAAATTTTAACGTTCGCAGTACGTCGTATGGATATATTTGATGCAAAACAGCCTAATTTATTAGAGAAACTTGATGTGAAAAAATATACGTTATTACCAAATACAGCAGGGGCAAAAAACGCTGAAGAAGCTGTTCGTATTGCAAAATTAGCAAAAGCGTCGGGGCTTTGTGACATGATAAAAGTAGAAGTAATTGGCGATGATAGAACGTTATTACCGGATCCAGTGGAAACATTAAAAGCATCTGAAATGCTACTGGAAGAAGGATTTATCGTTCTTCCGTACACATCTGATGATGTTGTATTAGCACGTAAACTACAAGAACTTGGCGTGCATGCGATTATGCCAGGAGCATCCCCAATCGGATCAGGACTTGGTATTGTAAATCCATTAAATTTAAGCTTCATTATTGAACAAGCGACAGTACCGGTTATCGTTGATGCAGGTATTGGTAGCCCAGCTGATGCAGCATTTGCGATGGAATTAGGAGCAGATGGTGTGTTATTAAATACAGCAGTGTCTGGTGCGAAAGATCCTATTAAGATGGCATACGCAATGAAATTAGGTATTGAGGCAGGGCGCATAGGTTTTGAAGCGGGTCGTATTGCACGCAAGCGTTGTGCAACAGCAAGTAGCCCTTTAGAAGGAATGAGCGTAGTTGAATAATCGATATTCTCGCCAAGAACTATTTTCTCCAATTGGAGAAGAGGGGCAACAAAAGCTAGGAAAAAAGCATGTACTTATTATCGGTGCGGGTGCATTAGGTAGTGCAAATGCAGAGATGTTTGTAAGAGCTGGTGTTGGTAAGGTGACAATTGTTGACCGCGATTATGTAGATTGGAGTAATTTACAAAGGCAGCAATTGTATGCAGAGAGTGATGTAGAGAATAATCTTCCGAAGGCTGTGGCGGCAAAAAAACGTCTAGACGAGATTAATAGTGAAGTAAGAGTAGAAGCTCTCGTTCAAGATGTAACAGCTGAAGAGCTAGAGGAACTCGTTACAAATGTTGATGTAATCATTGATGCGACTGATAATTTCGAAACACGTTTTATTGTGAATGATATAGCACAAAAACATTCTATTCCATGGATTTACGGAGCATGTGTAGGAAGTTACGGCCTATCGTACACAATTCTTCCTAGTAAAACGCCATGTTTATCTTGTTTATTACAATCGATTCCGCTCGGCGGAGCGACATGTGATACAGCGGGTATTATATCGCCTGCTGTATCTCTTGTCGTTTCTCATCAAGTAACGGAAGCTCTGAAACTGTTAGTAGAAGACTATGAATCGCTTCGAGATGGACTTGTGTCGTTTGATGTATGGAAGAATGAATATTCATGTATGAATGTGCAAAAGCTTCGTAAACATAACTGTCCTTCGTGCGGGGAGAATGCACTATATCCGTATTTAAGTAAAGAAAACACTTCAAAGACCGCCGTGTTATGCGGGAGAAATACAGTTCAAATTAGACCACCTCATAAAGAGGAACTGGATTTTGAACAATATAAAAAATTGCTGAATGATCGAGTGAATGATTTGAATGTAAATCCATATTTACTATCATTTTCTGTTGAAGAAAAGAGATTAGTTGCGTTCAAAGATGGCCGTGTACTTGTGCATGGAACGAAAGATATAAGTGAAGCGAAAACAATTTATCATCGCTATTTTGGATAAAAAAGGATGAGTGGGATGAAAGTGAATAAAGCTTTAACAATTGCAGGATCTGATAGCGGCGGTGGTGCTGGAATTCAAGCAGATTTAAAAACATTCCAAGAGCTTGGTGTGTACGGAATGACAGCTATTACGGCAATTACTGCTCAAAACACGCTTGGTGTGCAAGGGGTATATCCTGTTTCGTTAGAAGGTATTACGGAACAGCTGAATTCAATTGGTACGGATTTAACACCAGATGCTGTGAAACTAGGAATGTTATTTAGCAGTGAAATTATTCAAATTGTGGCAGAGCAGATTAAGAAATTTGGCTGGAATAATATTGTGCTAGACCCTGTTATGATTGCTAAGGGCGGTGCTTCATTATTACAACAAGAAGCAGTAGAGGCATTAAAAGAATACTTATTACCAGTAGCAACTGTTGTAACACCGAATGTTCCAGAGGCAGAAGTGTTAACTGGGATGGAGATTCATAACGTTGAAGATAGTAAGAAGGCTGCGAAAGTATTGCATGAATTAGGTGCTAAATATGTGCTTATGAAGGGCGGACATGCAGAATATCAAGGTAATGAAGTAATTGATTTACTCTTTGATGGAGAAGAGTTTATTGAGTTTAGAAGCGAGCGAATTCCTTCGAAACAAACGCACGGAAGCGGTTGTACATTTGCTTCAGCAGTTACAGCTGGACTTGCGAAAGGGTACTCGATTGAGGAGGCGGTTCAAGAGGCAAAACAATTTATTAGTATAGCAATTGAAGAGCCGTTGAATATTGGCAGTGGTCATGGACCGACGAATCATTTTGCGTATAAATTGAATAAGGCACAAGCATAAAGAATGGAAAGGCCAGTTTTATAACTGGCTTTTTTTGTTTACTTTTTCAAAATACAGGAGTAATATATCAGCCAGAATACATTTTTTGTAATACGCTGAGTCCAAATGTATGGAGCGGAGGAACCAATTTGTGCAGTGTCACTAGGGGTGAATCTTTCAATTTTGAAAGTAGGGCTACTCTCAAAGTCCGAATCCGACAGCTAACTTCGTAAGCGTCTTGAGAGAGGACGGTGCCATGATGGATACATCACTTCATCGGTCCGATTAGTATAGGGGAATATCAATCTACGTTTGAGTTCTTTTATGCTAAGGAGGATGAGGTACATGGAACTAACACTTATTTGTGTTGGAGAAGAGAACAAGATAAAGAGTTTAAGAGAGCTCGTAGCATTTCAGCATGAGTTAATTATTTTTACAGCAAATGAAAAGATAGCAGCTGAGGTTAGGGATTATGGATTCGAATCAGCTTATAGCTGTAATAAGGAGCAGGACTTCACTAGTATTTGTGAGCGGATTAAGAAGGTGATTTTGCTAGGGGATGAGCTTCCAATAGTTAGCTTCTTCGCAGAACGTATTCGCTTTTCTTTCCAAGCGCCTATTACTGTTGTTACAAGAAATAAACGATATCCAGCGAGGCTCTATGAAACGATTGGAGCTAAATTTGTCGTGTTTACGAATTGTGATAACATTTCTTTTTTATTTTTTGAATAGGGCGGAGGAGAGTGAATATGAAGGTGTTGTTACTAGGAGATATAGCGAATCGTTGGGCGGTATCGATAGAGAGAGTTGAAAAATTGATCCAGATTGATCCTCTTTTTCCAGGGCCATATATTATATTACCATCAAAAGATGTTTTGTATTTAGAGGCGGATATTACCGAATATGAGCAGTTACATGCCGAATTGACACAAGTGTATATTCGAGGGAGAAATTTACGTGCTTTTTTACGAGGAGAATAAATCTTGAAAGAAAAAGAGAGCGAATGTTAAGTGGACCTAAGGTGGGCGCTTATATACATTCGCTCTTCTTTTTCATATTAAAAAGATAATTTCTACGAAAAAGAAAGAAAAGACAAGAAAACAGATGAAAAAATATTAATAACACTCAATGTAAGCGTTTAAACGATAAAATATTTTCTTATTTTAGGTAATTTAGCTCTTTACAAGTGAAATAGAGAGGAGTATATTTACTCTCATAAATCATTCATGAAATTTCCAAAAAAAACCTAAAATCGCTGAGTTCCAGAAATGGAGCGGGGGAACCAATTTTGTGCATCGTCACTTGGGGTGAATCTTTCAATTTTGAAAGTAGGGCTACTCTTTAGGCCCGAATCCGACAGCTAACCTCGTAAGCGTTTAGAGAGGAGGTTTACTTTGTGTTGTTCGTTTAGAACACTAAGTAGAGCTTAGTGTTCTTTTTTTGATAACTAGATGGTAAATTTTAACAAAAATGAAGTGAGGGATAGCTATGTTAGATGTTGTAATGATCGGGACTTTTATTCTATTAGTTGCATCGATGGCGAGTCTTGCAAGTTGGTCAGATAAAGTTGTGAAGGAAGGAAAGCAATCATGATGATTGTCTTATCAGTTATTGTCGCAGCGATTACGGTGTATTTAGTATATGCATTATTAAATCCAGAGAAGTTTTAATTAGGGGGAATCATTCATTATGATTTGGGTTGCAGTCGTTATTACAATGCTCTTGTTTATTTTAGTAGCAAAGCCGACGGGGATTTATTTAGAGAAAGCCTTTCAAGGTAGCAAAACACTAGATAAAGTATTCGGGCCTTTTGAAAAACTTATTTTTAAAATTACGGGCGTGAAAGCATACAATCAAACGTGGAAACAGTACGCACTATCATTAGTTTTATTAAATGGATTTATGATTGTCGTTGTATATTTCATTTTTAGATTACAAGGTGTATTGCCATTAAATCCAGCACACATTGAAGGAATGGAGCCTACGCTCGCTTTTAATACAGCAATTAGTTTTATGGCTGATACAAACTTACAGCATTACAGCGGTGAAAATGGTTTATCTTATTTATCGCAATTAATTGGGATTACGTTTTTAATGTTTGCAGCACCAGCGACGACGTTAGCGATTGTTATGGCATTTATAAGAGGACTCGCTGGAAAAGAACTTGGTAACTTCTTCGTTGATTTTACGAGAGCGTTAACGAGAGTTTTTCTCCCAATTGCGTTTGTTGCGGCGTTAGTATTTGTTGCACTTGGTGTACCACAAACGTTAGACGGAGCAGTTACAGCACATACGATTGAAGGTGCAAAGCAAAGTATATTACGTGGGCCTGTTGCATCATTCGTTTCCATTAAGGAACTTGGAAATAACGGCGGTGGATTTTTCGGGGCAAATTCTACACATCCTTTCGAAAACCCAGGACAAATGAGCAATATTTTGCAAATGATGCTTATGATGTTATTACCAACAGCACTTCCATTTACGTACGGGCGAATGGTAGGGAATAAAAAGCAAGGACGTATCCTTTTCGTTTCACTATTTATGGTGTTTTTACTAGGGTTTATAACGATTACTACATCGGAATTAAATGGGAATCCAGCTTTAAATGGAATGGGTATCGAACATGTACAAGGAAGTACGGAAGGGAAAGAAGTACGATTTGGAACAGTATTTTCTTCACTATACGCAACAGTAACGACAGCTGCTGAAACGGGGGCCGTTAATACGATGCATGATACGCTAACACCAATTGGCGGTTTAGTTCCACTTGTAAATATGATGTTGAATACAGTATACGGCGGTGTTGGAGCGGGCTTTATTAACATTATTATGTATGCAATTATTGCAGTCTTTATATCGGGGTTAATGGTTGGAAGGACACCAGAGTTTTTAGGTAAAAAGATTGAAGGTAAGGAAATGAAATTAATTGCGGTAACGATTTTATTTCATCCATTGCTTATTTTAGGATTTTCGGCATTAGCTCTTTCAACAAGTTTAGGGACAGATGCCATTTCTCATTCAGGTTTTCACGGTTTAACGCAAGTTGTATATGAATACACATCGTCAGCTGCGAATAACGGATCTGGATTTGAAGGATTAGCAGATAATACACCGTTTTGGAATATTACGACTGGTTTAGTTATGTTTTTAGGGCGCTATTTCAGTTTGATTACGATGCTAGCTGTTGCAGCTTCATTGAAAGAGAAGACGGTTGTACCAGAAACAGTTGGAACGTTCCGTACAGATAATGGTTTGTTTGGAGGGATTTTCATCGGAACGATTGTAATTGTTGGAGCGTTAACATTCTTCCCGATGTTAGTACTTGGCCCAATTGCAGAATTTCTTACATTGAAGTAATGGAGGGTAAATGATGAGACCGGTAGTAGTAAAAGAAAAACAAGTAAATCAGTCACAAATACATGTTGTAGAAGATGAGGTTAGACAAGCGAAAACGATGGATCGTGATATCGTAAAACATGCGATGAAACAATCCTTTGCGAAATTGAATCCGAAAGTCATGATAAAGAATCCGATTATGTTCGTTGTGGAAATTGGGTTTATCATTACGTTAATTTTATCCTTTCTTCCAAGTAGTTCTAGTAGTGTACCAGGATGGTTTAATATAACAGTTTCTCTCATTCTATTATTTACAGTTTTATTTGCTAACTTTGCAGAAGCGTTAGCTGAAGGTCGTGGTAAAGCACAAGCCGATTCTTTGAAACAATCGAAGAAAGATGTGTTTGCAAATGTTGTAAAAGAAAATGGAGACATTGTTCAAGTTCCAGCAACTGATCTAAGAAAAGGTGACGTTGTTATTGTAAAACAAGGAGAAATGATTCCGAATGATGGTGAAGTTATTAAAGGGTTAGCGTCTGTAGATGAATCTGCAATTACAGGAGAATCAGCTCCTGTAATAAAAGAAGCGGGCGGTGATTTTTGCTCAGTAACAGGCGGAACGATGGTCGTAAGTGATGAGATTACGATTGTAATTACGAGTAACCCTGGTGAATCATTTATTGATAAAATGATTTCTTTAGTAGAAGGAGCTGCCCGCCAAAAAACGCCG
This sequence comes from Bacillus cereus group sp. BfR-BA-01383, assembly GCF_022663495.1. Taxonomy (NCBI): domain Bacteria; kingdom Bacillati; phylum Bacillota; class Bacilli; order Caryophanales; family Bacillaceae; genus Bacillus; species Bacillus cereus group sp. BfR-BA-01383. The sequence continues at coordinate 3,389 of NZ_JAKUFP010000050.1, read as the reverse complement.
AATGAAATTGCTTTAAATACAGTATTAACGAGTTTAACGCTTATTTTCTTAATTGTTGTTGTGACGTTACCGATTTTTACAAATTATTTAGGATTTCAAATTGATACAGCTGTACTTGTAGCGTTGTTAGTTTGTTTAATTCCAACGACAATTGGTGGTTTATTATCAGCGATTGGTATTGCCGGGATGGACCGTGTGACGAAGTTTAATGTATTAGCAATGTCAGGTAAAGCAGTAGAAGCTGCAGGTGATATTAATACAATTATTTTAGATAAAACGGGTACGATTACTTTCGGTAACCGAATGGCTCATACGCTATTACCTGTAGGAAATGAAACGATTGAGCAAGTAGGAAAATGGGCTGCGATTAGTTCTGTTTTAGATGAAACACCAGAAGGGCGATCTGTTATTGAGTATGTGCAAGTGAAATCTATATCGTATAATAGAGAACTTGCAGAAAAAGGTGAGTTTGTTCCGTTTAAAGCAGAAACGAGAATGAGTGGTGTTGATTTAAAAGACGGAACGAAAGTGAGAAAGGGTGCTGTCGGTGCCGTTATTGAATGGGTTCAATCACAAGGCGGAACGATTCCGAAAGATGTGAATCAAAAAGCAGATTTAATTTCAAAAGAGGGCGGAACACCACTTGTAGTTGCAGTAGACGATCGTATTTACGGTTTAATCTATTTAAAGGATACAGTAAAACCTGGTATGTGTGAACGCTTTGAACAATTGCGCCAAATGGGGATTAAAACGGTTATGTGTACAGGTGATAATCCGTTAACAGCAGCAACGATTGCAAAAGAAGCAGGGGTAGATGAATTCGTTGCTGAGTGTAAACCAGAAGATAAAATTGCGGTTATTAAAGCAGAGCAAGATAAAGGGAAGCTTGTAGCGATGACAGGTGATGGTACAAATGATGCTCCGGCATTAGCACAGGCTGACGTTGGATTAGCGATGAATAGCGGGACAACAGCTGCGAAAGAAGCAGCAAATATGATTGATTTAGACTCGAACCCAACAAAAATTATTGAAGTTGTAGGAATCGGTAAGCAATTGTTAATGACGCGCGGTGCGTTAACGACGTTTAGTATTGCGAATGATATCGCGAAATATTTTGCAATCATTCCAGCGATGTTTACACTTGCGATTCCGCAGATGGAAGCTTTAAACATTATGAAATTAACATCACCGCTTTCAGCGATTTTATCAGCGCTAATATTTAATGCTGTTATTATTCCGTTACTCATTCCGTTAGCGATGAAAGGTATTGCATATAAACCGATGAGCTCTAATGCATTGCTTAGCAGAAACTTACTCATTTATGGGCTTGGCGGAGTTATCGTTCCGTTTATTGGAATTAAAGTAATTGATATGATTGTCGGCTTGTTCATATAAGGGAGAGGGGAAAAAGATGGCGAAGAAGCAAAGTATACTATCACCAATTATCCGCATTACTTTTACATTTTTAGTTTTGTGCGGCCTTGTATATCCGCTTATTGTAACTGGTATTGCGCAAGCAGTAATGAAGGATAATGCGGATGGAAGTCTTATATATAATGATAAAGATGAAGTAGTTGGTTCAAAATTAATCGGTCAAAATTTCACAAATCCACGTTATTTTCATGGACGTGTCTCTAGTATAGAATATAAAGCAGAAGCATCTGGTTCAAATAACTATGCACCGTCTAATCCAGATTTAGCAAAACGAGTTGAGAAAAGTATTGAAGACTGGAAGAAACAAAATCCAACTGTTCCAGTTACAGAAGTACCAATAGATTTAGTGACGAATTCAGGTTCAGGGCTTGATCCTGATATTAGTCCGAAGGCGGCTTCTGTGCAGGTAGATCGCATCTCAAAATTAACGAATATTCCGAAAGAAACACTAGATCAGTTGATTAAGGAGCAAACAGAAGGCGCTGCATTCGGTTTATTTGGAGAAGATCGCGTAAACGTCTTAAAGTTAAATTTAGAATTACAGAAATTAATGAAATAGTAATAGTACTACCTCAATCTAACGGATTGAGGTAGCGTTGTTTTGAAAGAAAGGTTGTGAGTTTTTTGTATGCGGATGACTATAAACCAACGTTTCAAAGGCGAACACCAGAGGAATATTTAGAATATATTCGTCAGCAAAATCGCGGAAAGTTAAAGCTATATGTAGGGGCTGCACCAGGCGTAGGAAAAAGTTATAAAATGCTCTTTGATGCAAGAGAGATGAAAAAAGATGGTATGGATATTGTGATTGGTTTAATTGAAACACATGGGAGAATCGAGACAGAAGAAGCAATTGCTGATTTAGAGAAGATTCCTTTAAAAGAAATAGATTATAAAGGGAAAGTATTTTATGAGCTTGATGTGGAAGGAATTATAAAGCGGGCACCACAAATCGTTGTTGTGGATGAACTTGCGCATAGTAATATTCCTGGGTCTAAAAATAAGAAGCGTTATATGGATGTGCAGGAATTGTTAGATGCGGGTATATCTGTATTATCAGCATTTAATATTCAACATTTAGAAAGTGTTCATGACATTGTAGCTCAAATTACGAATGTAAAAGTACGAGAACGAATTCCGGATTTTATTTTGCAAAAAGCAAATGAAATTCAACTCGTTGATGCAACGCCCGAGGTATTAAGGAAGAGATTAATAGATGGAAAAATATATAAGGAAGAAAAAATTCAACAAAGCTTACAAAACTTCTTTACGCTTAATAATTTAGGAGCACTTAGGGAATTATCGCTTCGTGAAGTTGCAGATGATATGGATGAGAAAATTAGTCAAACAGTAATAGAGCCAATCGGTGTGAAAGAAAAAATTCTCGTTTGTGTGCAATACAGTTCAACAGCGGAGAAATTAATACGGAGAGGTTGGCGCATGGCGGATCGATTAAACGCTGAATTGTATGTGTTAAACGTTGAAAGAGAAAATATAGATTCTCTTTCAGTAGGAAAAAAGCAAACAATTGAAGAGTGGAAATCGCTGACGAATCAATTTGATGCGAGCTTTGTATTAGAAGAAGCGAAAGGAAGAAAGCCAGCAGATGTTATTATTGAAGTCGCGAAAAGACTACAAGTAACGCAAATTTTACTTGGGCAATCGGCGAGAACAAGATGGGAAGAAATTCGAAAAGGTTCTATTGTAAATGAAATTATGAGAGAAACGAAGTATATCGATATTCATATTGTGGCGGATCAAAGAGCTTAAAATAGAGGCTATCTTTTTTGATATGATCCCCTTATAGTAGACAGGAAAAAGAAAGCACATTAACCTGTTTACTATGGAGGGGATTTTTCTATGAGGAAAATTAGAGTCACTTACGATGTAGAATTTAAGAAAAAAGCTATAGATTTATACTTAAAAGAAGGCATGAGCTATAAAACTGTTGCGAA
>NZ_JAKUFP010000049.1:0-24455 GCF_022663495.1 Bacillus cereus group sp. BfR-BA-01383 | reverse complement strand
TACTTTTACTCGTTGTTTATTCCAGCGAGAAGATCCTTTCATTCTTCTAGAAAGAACACGCTGTGCTTTTGCCAACTTCTCTTCTAATGATCGAAAAAACTTCGGATTTTTATAGGTTGTTCCATCTGACAAAATGGCGAAATCTTTTAGTCCCACATCCATTCCAATGTAAGAATTTGTTTTCGGAAGCTCTTGCACTTCTGCTTCAACTAACAATGACACAAAGTATCTGCCAGAAGGGTTCCGTCTAACTGTAGCGTTTAAAATACGTCCTTTTACTTCACGACTTTTGGCAAATCGAACAAGACCTAGTTTTGGCAATTTTATTTTGTTTCCTACAACGGCAATGTTTTCATTTGTTTGTCTTGTGGTATAAGATTGTACGTTGTTCTTCTTAGATTTGAAACGCGGGGCATTGTTTTGTTTTTTGAAAAGGCGTGTATAAGCATCCGCAAGGTTGCGAACAGACGACTGAATCGCAATACTATCCACTTCTTTTAGCCAAACAAACTCTTTCTTCATGGCAGGAAGTTTGGCAGAGCATGTACCATATGTCAAACCTTTTCCTGTTTCTTTGTATGCATTATCCCATAGAGATAGGAAATGATTGAATACAAAACGAGAACAGCCAATCGTTTTATTGATTAGGGTCGCTTGTGCTTTATTTGGATAGATACGAAATTTATATGCTTTATTGATCATCATTCGTTTCACCCCCATTTCGGTTAGTCGTCAAACTATCGCTACTCTTGAAAAAAATAAATATAATCCTTCTCTAATTCTTGCTTTTAAAATTGCAAATATATTTGAAAAGTCAATAACTGACGTGTTCGATTATCAGGAGGAGTGAGACATATGTTGTGGTTAAAATCTTTATTTTTAGTTTTAATATTCATCAGTCAGATGTATGTAATAAAATTTCAATTAAGTGATGAAGCAAAAGACGAAAGAGGGAGAGAAATTCAATATAAAACAAATAATGTGTTGTACAACATCCTATATTTAGGTATCATTGCTATTATTATTTTGCAATCGATAGATATTGTTCCTTCAGAATTTCTACCTGATTTATTGTTATATTTTGTGCTTTCATTAAGTATGCTGGGCAGTATTTTTATATTTATCAACAGAAACAGGAAAAATTACTAATATGAGCTAGGCGATTGAACAAAATGTTTCTTTTAAAGGATCACCATATATGAGCACTACGTATTTGGCTTTCTCAATGACCAACATTACTTAATGTGGTAAAATAATATTTGGATGGGAGTCCAATGTTATTAAAATTAAAGTGGTTATCAAGTCGGAGGAAGGCACCTTAGGGTGTCTTTTCTTTTTAAAATATATAAGCGCACCATCCCTTTCCTAATAGGGGTCCCGCTACTTACCAATACTGGTAATAATTTTCAGCCTAACTGGTCTCCATTCATGCGTCCATAAATTACACATTAGATAAAATGTTTTTGTTCAATCCCATAGATAATGAAACTTCTCTTGAATAGATAGATTCATAAAAAAACGCCATCCTTTCTGTATATTTCTACAAAGAGAATAGCGTTTTTTTGTTTATATGGATACAAACTTATTTTAGCATGATAGCGATGGGTTACTGCCAGCATTTCGAAAAATCCCCACGTTTTTTTGAATTTAAACAAATGAAAAAGAAAGTAAATTGGTTATTTTGGAATAATCGCTTCCGAAATGCATTTATTTAGTATGATAAGTTCTTTTCGGAGGTGACGTATGTCAAAAGAAAATGAGTTTAACTCACATGAGATTCTGCATGGTGCTGCACTAGATCCAAGTTCGATCGGTCCTACACTATTGTCTGTTCCACCATACCAACTCCCTACAGGTCCGACTGGATCCACAGGACCACAGGGAATTACCGGGCTTCAAGGAATTACTGGACCTCCAAGTGAATGTTCATGTTCATGCAGCAATCTACTAGTTAATATAGAATTAAATGATTTTGTAATTGTTAAAACGACTTGTGGACCTGAATCAGGCACATTAGAATCAATAACTACAGGAGTGATTCAGCTTAAAGAAACGACCAATAATTCCGGTACTGTAAACACCATAAATATATGTTGCAAAACGATCTGTTCAATTAGAAGAGTTTTAATTAGTAAGATTGTTTTTACATCCACCCGAAATGGAAATGATGAGATCTATGTGATGAATGCGGATGGAACCAACCAGACACGCCTCACCAATAATCCGGCTTCTGACAATCAGCCAACCTGGTCTCCAGATGGACGAAAGATTGCTTTTACATCCACTCGAAATGGAAACGATGAGATCTATGTGATGAATGCAGATGGTTCCAATCAGACACGCCTCACCAATAATCCAGCTGATGACAATCAGCCAGCCTGGTCACCAGACGGACAAAAGATCGCTTTTACATCCACCCGAAACGGAAACGATGAGATTTATGTGATGAATGTAGATGGTTCCAGCCAAACACGCCTTACCAATAATTTGGCTTTTGACAATCAACCAGCTTGGTCACCAGACGGACAAAAGATCGCTTTTACATCCACCCGAGACGGGAACTCTAGGATTTATGTAATGAACGCCGATGGGTCCAACCAGACCAACCTCTCCAATAGTCCACTTGGTGACTTTGACCCAGCCTGGTCACCAGATGGACAAAAAATTGCTTTTACATCTTTTCGAGACGGACTCGGAAACACTGAGATCTATGTAATGAATGCAGATGGATCCAACCAGACCAACCTCTCCAATAATCCAGCTGATAATGACTTTGGACCAACCTGGTCACCAGACGGACAAAAGATCGCCTTTACATCCACCCAAAGCGGAAGCTTTGAAATATATGTGATGAATGCGGGTGGGGCCAACCAAACCAACCTCTCCAATGATCCACTTAGCGCCACTGACCCGGCTTGGTCTCTATTTATTAATCCATAAATTACACATTAGATAAAATGTCTCTGTTCAATCCCATAGATAATGAAACTTCTCTATTTTAAGGCCACAGCCCCGTTTACCTATTATTAATTTAGTAGTGGGTGATGTAGTGTTGGTGAGGTTTGCCTCCAGCCAAACTGAAATTGTCGTAGGAGATACAAGTACATTTTTTAGCGGAATACTATTACCCTAATAGAATAAAATAATAACTTTGAATAATGTATTTCAATAAAAAAAGGAGAGCCACAATCGGCTCTCTTGTCACATTTGGTAAAAATACGTAAAACTTTACCTCTAGTAAATGGAAATGATTTCTTTTATTATGAAATCAAATCACAGTATGTCCTTGTTATCTTTTAACATTTTGACGTACAACGCTAATTGTTTAGCGAAACGCCCTTGCTGACTTCCAGCTAGCTCCTCATAAGCTCTTTGGATGTTGTTACAAAATCTCACCAGTCGTAACAAAGAAAACATTGATATATTACAGTGAAAAAGACATCCTAAGGTGCCTTCCTGCGACTTGAACCATCTTAATTTTAATAATATGTATTGGACTTCCATTCAAGTATTATTTTACTATGTTAAGTTATTTCATTCATTGAGAAATATGAATCAAATCTATATTTTGTTGGAACGATCGATTCAAAAAAGATACTGTTAAGAGTGTCTTTTTACAATAAGTGTACTCTTGCAGTGAGAACATATTATTTCTTTTTGTTTGAAGACAAGGTGCTGCCTATTACAAGTTGGACAAATAATACCAACAGGTGTCAAACTTAACCGATAGCTTATAAATCCAATCAGAGCAAATACTATAGCGAATAAAATCTTCAAAAACGACACGGAAAAGATGAATGCAATTAGCATTAAAATAGATAGTGGTTTAGCTATAATTCGAGTATTAATAGTAGTTTGACTGTCTCTAATTGCTATAGCATCTACTCCTACTGTTTGAGGTGTGTATATTGTTTCATGATAATCTATTTTTTCCATGCTTGTCGGATTATTACTAAGTCACTTTTGATAAGAAATACCAGTCTCAGGAATAGAAGTTGTAACTTTTGTTCCTGATGGGCCGAAGCTAATACGAGCGCCTTTTACCCCAATACTAACTCCTATTCCTTTTTTGCTTGCGTTCAACCTAATACCAGGAGTTATTTGTTTACTCTTATGAAATCTAAATCCCATATTTAAGAGTCCTTTCTATTTATATAGTTTAATATTAAAAATATCATAACAAAATGTCAGAGATTATATTGTTGTATTTTGTAAATTTTATAAAGAAAAGACACCCAAAGGTGCCTTCCTCCGACTTGAACCACTTTAATTTTAATAATATGTATTGGGGTACAGACCCACATCCATCAACTTAAGATCCCATAATACCCTCAGAACGAAAAACGTGTGCATTTTGCTCGCTTTTTATTGTTTTGGAGTAACTCGTTCTTTTTAGCTTGATAGCGATGTGGTACTACCCCAAATAGGACAAATTGAAGAACAAAACCAAATGATAATTTCTAAGTTGCAAGCATCTGAAGAAACTGAAATTGAAATAAAAAAACAGTTATTGAAATCTCAAAAAAGGGAAAAAGAAAAAGATCAACAAATTGAAGATATGCAAAAAATGATTGAATATATTGCAAAACGAGATACAGCTTTTGATAAAAAAATTGAAGAAATTTATCAAGAAACTAAAAAACCTTGGTGGAAGAGATGGTAAGATACAGGGTTAACACTTGGTTGTATTTTATTCTTTTTAACAGGTTATTTAGAATAATAGAAAGATAAAAAAGCTCAGCTTTTATGAAAAAAAAGATGGGCTTTTTTGTTTGTTACCAATAAGTGGAGTTACTCGACGTTTACGGATAAAAAAACACTCGTTCTGGTTAAGAACGAGTGTTTTTCTTTTTAGGTTATCTAACAGGTATAAACTTCCATGAGCTAGGTTTTTGTTTTTTTTCACCTAGTACGATCCAATTTTTCTCTGCATTTATATTTTCATAATTTAATGGATAGTCATCTGTAAAAATATTATATTCTGTAGGACTATCCAGGTTAATTTTAATTTTAAAGTCAGCTAAACTATCCGATTTTTGAGCAAGGTGAATCCAACTAGAATAATTAGACCAATTTAAATATTGAAATTGGTCGTAATTTGAGTGCTTCATGCGAAGATATATACTCTCCCCGTGGTGTAGCTTTGCATCATTTTCTTTGTAGAATTCAAATTCTATAGGTGTACCAGATAAAGCATTGTTTTCTTTACTTGCAAGTGAGACATAATCGTAACGGTTTGCTACATACCATTCAAATGTTAGACCTTGATAAGGAGATTCACTTGGTACGATATAATAGTTTTTCCCTGCTTCTATGACGTTTCCTTCTATATCATAGATTAATGCAGTCTCTATACTTGGAGCTTTCACATTTTCAGTAAAAGTTTTAAACCAAAGATTTAAGAAACCTGCTGTATTGCGCTGAGCTTCTCCTAAGCTTCGCTGCACAGCTGGGGTAACCATTTCTTGCCACAATTGTGCCTTACCACTATTATAATACTTAAATGTTTTATCATTAGTAATATTTTGGATTTCAGGTTTAGCTACTCGGGCTGCATAATCAATCCATTCTTCAGGTGTGGATAGAGAGTCGTTATAATTCCCCCCAGTATTGACTGCAAATTGATTTTGAATGGTTGTAACATAATTTTCAAAGTAGCTATGATATTTTATAGCTCTCGTATCAATTGCGGTAAAATTTGCTGCATGCATAGGTTGGGTAGCATCTGTAAAGTAGTGCGTGGCTACTCCTAAGTAATAGAAAGCTTTTTCATAGTCTTTATTTCGTAAATATTCTCCAGATTCATAAAAGTATTTCTTACCTTGTGTAAGAGCCGTTGGATTTGTTTCTCCTCTATAATTTTCTTTAGTATCAGGATCATAAAAATGTGATTTCCATCCGCCTTTAAAAACGCCGCCTATTCCTGTTCCACCATCGTTAAACTCTGCATTATAATCTGCATCATATAATCCTTTAGAAAATAGATCTTTATATTGCGGATAATTTAAAAAGTCCACAGCCTGCTTATTTGCTTCAATATTAGATTCTGTTTTCATAATTTCAATAGCTTGTTTTGCAATCCATAAATGTGTACTTTTATCAGAATGATACGGAGCTTCTGCAGACCATCCTGCAGTAATAGGATCATTCTCAGTTAAATCAATTTGATCGAGATGAGCATAGCTACTTTGAGGAGATACTCCTAAAATAGTTAAAGTCACTCCAGCTATACATAGTGTTGATGCGAATTTTTTCATTTTTTTATTCCTTTCTAAATATAAAGATTCTTATGCAAATATTCATCATAATAACGTAATATCAACAGGGAAATATCTCTAATAAAAGTGCGGTTAGCAAAGGCTAACTGCTTAATTTTTCTCTTAAAGGGATACCACCACATCGATCAACTTAAAAGTTTTAAGTTGACCCCAAACAATAATTTTCTTTCTCTACCTCTAGTTATATATAAAATCGCGTCTTATTTAAACATATATTTTTATGTAATTTTACATATACAAATATAGGGAATCGAACAACCTTCCATTTATTATATTAATGAAAGACCGTTGTCCTTAGACTATTGAAATTATGATGTTTTAAGTTAACAATCTATATCCATCAATTTAATAATTTTATAGCATCCTCAAAATAAAAAAGTTTGTACATTTTTACCTGAAGTTATCAATTTTCTCGTTTTTGGGACAACCTGTTCTGTTAGGTTGATGGCGATGTATGGTGACCCCTAATACCTTAAATAATACAAGAATCCCAATGTAACTAATTTATTAGTGAGTTTTTTTATTAAAACATACGATACGTGAAATTAAATATTAATCTTAAAAAAAGCCCCTTGAAAGGAGCCTCTTATTTTACAAGGTATTGTTCTATTTCTTTTATTAATAATTCTGCACCTTCCGGACTTAATGCTATCTTACCATCTGCTAATGATATTTTGCGATTTGACTTAACCTTCTTCCAGTCACCTAATGACAATTTGCTGATATGCATCAACAATATTAGGTAACTAGAAGAAGAGCAAAAGCTCTCCTTATTAACGGTAACATTCAATCAGTACCATCTGCTGGTTTCGGATTTTATGTGCCGTCATTATAAAACCGTTTAGACAACATATAGATTATAAAGGAATCCTTATGAGTTGTGTTTTCCGCCACTTCTCACAATACAAATATATCACGTTGATTCCAAAACAACCGGCACATTTACTGCCAAAAAGCGGTCACGACTCTGCCACATATTTTCATACACTTTATTCCTCAATTACTCCTAAAAATTTCTGAATTCAATTTGAAGTGATTCCTTTAATTAACAGTATCTTCACCATTACCTTTTAATAGATTATTCGAACTGGAATTAATCTTACTTTCTGCTAATATATATATTAGATATTATGTAAAATTTGAGAGGAGATCTAAATAATGAGTAAGAAAAAGAAAAAGCCTAGTGAATCTACTCTTGCTAAACAAGCAATCGCTAAAAAGTATCAAAAAGAGTATGGAAGTACACCCATTATCGTTTCTACCAACTTAGAAGGTATGCGAACTGGTTATGCTGCTGTAGCAACTGACCATATTCAATTATTCAAATACAATAAAGATGTAAATGATGTTGTCAGTATTGCTAAATACTACTTTATTAATTATTCCACTGTTCTAGTAGATCACTTTGCTATTAAATCCGTATTCGAGTTTAATAGATCAGGAACACCATTTCGTTTTATCCCAACAGAACAAGGAAAAGACATCGAGCGCTTTATCGAAAATAACACCTCTATTGAAATACATAAGGTACGTCGTAAGTGGTACAAAAAAATACTTGGTTTCCGCTCTAATACAAAATGGAAAATGGTTGTAGCATGTATAATATATTTATTTATTCTCACAGCTGGGATTAGCGGAATGATAGATAATAAAAATGAAAATACAGCAGCCCCCACAACAAAAGTTGTAGATACAGATGCTACTAAAAAAGATAACGAACAACAGAAACTTGAAGAGCAGCGTAAACAAGAAGAGTTACAAAAACAACAAGAAGAGCAAAAGAAGCAAGAGGAACAACGAAAACAACAAGAATTACAAAAACAACAAGAAGAGCAAAAGAAGCAAGAGGAACAACGAAAGCAACAAGAATTACAAAAACAACAAGAAGAGCAAAAGAAACAAGAAGAACAGAAACAAAGCGTACAGCAACAACCAAACAATAATCTCCCCCAAGGAAATTACAATTTTAAAAGCTGTAAAGAAGCCAAAGCAGCTGGATTCTCAAATATCACAAGAGATCACCCTGCTTATTCCTCTAAGTTAGATAGAGATGGTGACGGATTAGCTTGTGATAAATAAAAAAGGAACCTGCATAGGTTCCTTTTTTTATACTTATAAATACCATCTTCACCACTTACTCATATCTTATATTGTGTGTAACTGACCCATCCGTTGAATCCCTTACTATTATTGACTTAATTAAACTTTCTCTTTTGAGTTACACAGTACAAAATTTATGAGTAACTATATAGGGGTACCACCACACATCCATCAACTTAAGGTATATTTTCATACAAAGTGTGGTCTTTCACGTTGTTTTTATTATCTTTTATAGATTATAAAAAAACTTCCTTTAAACATCTAAGGAAGTTTTTTTGTTTAATATGTTAAATTCGTGGGGTTCGTCCCCGCCAAGCAAGCCAGCATTCTAGCCAAAAAGCAATCTTTAGATCAAAAAATAAGAATAAAACCAATGAATAAATATTTAATTTATGTTTTCTCAATCTAATTTTCATAATCTTCAAGTTCATAATCTGTCATTAAATATGAAGAGGGATCCTCTTTTATAAACCGTGCCGCATTTAGCCCGATCATCTGAGCAGCGGCGGACGGATTACCATCTGGTAAAATAGGTGAAATGGACAGATCGGCAACCTTAAGATTTTTGGTACCAAATACATTGAGGAAACCATCGACAACCCCTTCTTGAATCGTCTGTCCCATCCGACAATGCCCGCCTATAGAGAAGTTTGTGTAAGAAGATTTTACATAATTTTCAAGCTGTTTTTGTTTGTTAGGATCGTTATCAGGTAGCTGGAATATACTCTCGGGAGGATATACAACTTTCCCGATGCCGTTATTTGGGTATTTCAGGGGATCTCTAGCCTCTACAATCATATTATAAATTTTCTTATATTGATTAACCATATACGTAAGGTCATTGGGATCTTCTAACGGATTGAAGTTAAGAGATGGATAAGCCTCTGGATCACTATGTTCCACTAGCACTGAACCCCTGCTTTTTGTATTCACGTCTATAATACCAAAACTCATAATACTTGGGGTGGTTTGGAATGTTAAATCTAAACTCCAACCATTGCTGATCACATCTGAAGCAGGGATAAAAAATGGGATAGGAGCCCCTATTAGTTGGAGACGACGACCTTCTAGTAGATTCATTGGATTCTCTGCTTGGAAAGCACCTAGGATAAGTGGATAATTGGGATCAGTAAAAAATATCGGAAGGATTTGGGCGGTATCTATCTCAACCCCCAATCCAACATAACCTTGAGTTTGAAGATTGTGACCCACATTTGGACTCTCTATCAATGTTGGTATACCTGCTTTAGCCAAATCATCCGATTTACCGATTCCTGAACGTTGTAGGATGACTGAGGAAAAAAGTCCAGCAGAGATTATAATACCCTTTCTTGCAAACCTTCTATGTGAAACGCCATCCTTGACAAATTCAACACCAACCGCAATGTTTAGTCCATCTTTTTTCTTAAATAAGATTTTGTTAACGGTTGTTTTTGCTAAAATAACCAAATTTCTTCCACCAACTCCAAATTCATCTGGATGGAACTGGTTTCCTTGACTGACAATCTGGTCATTTAAATACCCTGTTGCCGTTGAGGATCGGACGAATTGACCGGGGCTAACCTCTTTTTGAATAATTTGCGTTTTATAAAATGTACAATCCCTTATGCCCGTATTATAGTCAGTAGCAATCGGTGTTCCTAATACGGTGTTTGTTGCTTGAACTAACGTATTGATCAATCCATTAGGGGGAATACTCTGTTGCCTAATAAAAATCGGCCCTTGTGTTCCTCGTTCATTAGGGCTTTGCGTCGATCCTGTATAGGTTTCATTTTTTACAAATAAGGAGCTAACCTTGTCGTAACTCCATTGATCACCAACTAGGCTTGCCCACTGGTTATACAACTCTTTACTCCCACGTACAGCGTACATGTCACTAATTTCTGAGCTTCCCCCTATGGTGCGACCATTTGTTGCAATAAGTGTACGTGCAATAGTTGACTCTAGTTCAGAAGTAACATTAAAGCTAAACCTGTTACCGCGGGTTGTATTAATGGCGGCAATAACGCTAGGGTTACTTAGCTCATTCGTCATATTTGTTCCTGCTTCAAGCACGAGTACAGAAGTACTTTTGTCATCCGTTAATTCTTTGGCAATCACCCCTCCAGCAGTTCCAGCACCAATCACGATATAATCAAATTTGGTAGGGTCTATAGGGTTTATAGGCTCTGGAATTGCTGGAGGAAATGCACAAGGAAATAATGAATAAGGAAATTCATGAGGATTGAAACAATTTCTATTTTTTGATGACATGAATAATCAAGCTCCTTTTTTTGGATTTAGTATATTAAATGTAAAAAAAGAATCTGTTTCTTGTATCAGTGTCTTTACTTTTTAAAAAATGTATGTTCTATACATGTAAGGTTAACATAACGTCTCATTATCAGAAGTAACCAAATCCCAGAAAGCCATTTATACCGGGATTTTACCAGCTTTCTGTTCCCTCCGCTGTATGCAAGATTTCATACATTCCTGTCACAACAGCATTGGGCAGTTCAAACCGTTCTCGTAGCCTGCATGAAATCCTGCGTATAAAATCCGCGTTATCGCTATCAAGCTAAGAAAATACAACTCCCCCAGAACGAGATTTTGTCCTAACTTTTAATAAAAAAGCTCATTTTTTCGTTTTGGGGTGGATTTGTTTTCTTAAGTTAATGGGCATGTATGGTGACCCCTAAATACATAAGTTAGATAAAAAGGTATAGCATCCATAACGGGTGCTTTTTCTTAGTTATATAGAAATTACACATTAAACGTGAATTTGAACAGAATGGACATTTGGATTAAAGGATATCTATATAAATAGGTAGAATTTAGTTATTTGGTTCACATTTTAATCCAAGGGGTACAAATTCGATGCGACGTGAAAAGGATTTGTTGAAACAATGGAAGGCGGATTTGCAAGCTATTCAAGAGGAGAAAAGGCTGAAGAAGAAGACTAAGAAAAAGAGCAAGAAATATAGTGTTCCTGGTAATACAGCTGATTTCATGAATGGCAAGAATACTTATCGTAAAGAGAATGGGGTATGGAAGCAAAGAAATAAATAATGTAAGGATAAATGAATTTGATTAAGTTTATAGCAATTATTGTAGGCGCTGCCGTGATCTGGGTGGCGTCTTGTTTTATTTTGCGAAGGAAGTGACGGGATGTTTTGGTTGGGATGCCTCAATGGGTATTTAGTAGGTACGCTTATTACTTTACTGATGGTTTACTTTGGTTATCGGATTAGCGAGATGAACAAGGCAGAAAAGTGGCATGATGAGTCGGTGTTGAAGAAAATGGAACAGTTAAAGGCGTTAAGAGATGATAAGGGGTGAGGGGATGATTAATAAAATCAAACAATCTATCGTTACGACCGACATTTATATCGGTTTATGGATTGAGGGACTCAGACGATAATCCTAACAAAACAAACGAACACAACGAACGAAAATAGAGGAGGAATAATGAATTTCGGACAAGCGCTTGAGGAAGTAAAACAAGGAAAAGGAATATGATTGCCACAATGGAGTGAGGATGTTATTATCTGCGCTCAGTACCATGATGAACATAGTAAAATGAATGCTCCTTATGTTTTATAGTTGCGCGTAACTATATGTATATTTATGATGTATATATTAATCTTAAATATAGTTTTATGTCATTCTATAAGAATGCTACATTCTTCTCTATTTACCTATACTTATATTTTTGCTAATTAATTATGATGTAGATATTAATTTAAAGTTATTTATACGAAATAACTAAATGGATTTTTTAGGAAGAGCAAATGATAAACCCTTCGGTTTTCTTAATTCACATAATTTTCAAAATTAAAATCTATAGATGTTAATATTTGTTATATAATATACTTGTCAAAGCATTACCCCTGTAGTTTCTATGATGAATCTGTAAGATAGTTTGTTTGTCCCGTGTATTCACCTTAAACAAAAAGAACTTGTAGGAATCACTACAAGTTCTTTTGCGTTTCTTATTGTATTAGAAAAGAGCCTTTTAAATATAGCAGAAACAATAATGAAATGTTTATTTCTCGTTTGCTAACTAAAATTTTGCATTTTATGTAGCCTTGGAATAAAGTTTGATAAAAGAGGCAAATGGAAAAAGCGTGTTTAGAAAAAAGATTGATCAAAACACACTTTTTCTATATTCAATTGAATCATCCTTTTATAAAAAAGTTTGATAATTTTTGTTATCCTTTCTCAATTAAAGCGCCCGTTTGTTGAACAAGCCTCATCACTTTCTATTGCATATATTCACGAACTGTATGGTACGTCTGTAACGATCTTGGAAGGTAACTGTATAATACCAAAGCTCCATAAAAAAACAGCATGTGTCCAAGCCTCCATTAATATATATTCATGAAAGAACAATAGTTGAATATGAAAGACAGGATATATAATTATGTAAATTGGAGGAAAAAGAATGTTTAAACCTAATCCTGCTAATACAGCAATTGTCATAACGGACCCACAAAATGACTTTCTGTCCCCTGGAGGTAAAGGGTACCATTTAACAAAAAATATTATTGAGCAGTACAACACACTAGGTAACCTTGAACTTCTAATGAGTACAGCCATGAGTAAAGGATATCAACTTTTTATTTCCCCCCATTATATTTATCCACATGATTATAGTTGGCAATTTACTGGAGCTGAACAAAAAATGCTATTAAAGCTTCAGGTATATCAAAAACAAAATGCTTATATTTCTCCTACTGTAGGCGCTGACTGGGTTCCATCACTTACGCCTTACATTTTAGATAATCGAACAATCATTGCGACCGCCCATAAAATTGCCAGCCCACAGACAAATGATTTAGTTTACCAATTACGTCAGCAAAGGAAAGAAAAGGTCATTTTGGCAGGTGTCCTATCAAACGTTTGTGTGGAATCACATATGAGAGACTTAATCGAAAATGGATTCCAAACAGCTGTTGTTTATGATGCCACTGCCACTATAAGTGATAAGGACTTTCAAGCAGCAGTTACAAATTATCAGGCATTCAGCAGTGCTACCTGGTCAACTCAACAGGCGATTTACCAATTATAAATACATTCAGTAAAAAAACACCGGCCCAAGAGTTTATTAATCTAACCGGCCCCGTTAATCGAATAAGAAAAAGACTGTCGCAACAGCCTTACTTTATTGAACGCAAGCACCCGTTAGCTTAATTAGAAAGTGCAATTAAACAGTAATGGTGCCATTATTCCACCATTCAATAAATGTTTCTAACGATGGGGCAACCCACGTTCTGCTATCGTTTTCATGATTCCAAACATATACATCATCTTTTTGTATGACTCCATTTAATATTGCATACCCAAATAAGTCGCCATTTCCTCCATCTGCAAAAAACAACAGACAATCAAAAGGCATATACAAATTCTTAAAATCATCAAAATTCCTTAAATTCAGATTCTCTTCAAGAATTTGTTCAATTGACCAAATGAAAGGACAGTCGTATTCTTCGGACACTCCATTGGTTTCATTCAATAGACTGGATAAACCATTAGGTAATTCAACATTAAGTTTTTCTTTGATTTTGGATATTTCAGCTTTAGTTGCAGGAACTTTAAATTGAAAATCTGTTGAAACATTACTGATAAAAGTCTTCCGCATAATCCGTATCCTTTCTTAAACCCTTTTTCTGTTTGCATGTTCATTTTACCTGTTTGTCTTATTGTTTTTAACTGCTCCGTTAGTTGAAGTACAAAATTTCACAATCTCTTCTAAACTTTAACCTAGATATCTAGGTGTTGTTCAACAATCTGGCCCGATTGTTGAACAAAGAAATACCCTACAAAATGGATTTTTTATCAAACTTTTTTGCAAATTATCAATCTTTATTATAAATGATCGAACTTTATTTTAAATTAACAGGTTTGGAATAACGTTTGATCAAAAATGTTCTGCAAATCCTTATTTAGTAAGAACTCGAAAGAAAGTAAGCGTCAAATATTCCACACCTACTATTTGTAAATAACCCATGAGATAATCTCCTCACATACTACATGTGGAGGTTTTTTTATGAAAAGACACCTATTAAAGAAAGAATGGGAAACGTATATTCAAGACTATAAAAACAGCGGATTATCAAAAGTTGCCTGGTGTCAAAAACAGAACCTACCGGTTCATCGACTATATTACTGGATGAAAAAATTATCGCCTGAAACGGAAGATCAAAATGAAAATGAGCGTGTGAATTGGATTTCTATGAATGTCCCTGTCGTAGAAAAAAACATACATGCCACGATTCGAATTCACATGCAAGGAGCAACCATTGAATTAGATGTACCTTTTACTCCGCAAGTGCTCCTACAAGTGATGCAGGTGGTGAAGCAACAATGGTATCAGAGATTGTGATTGAAAAAGTATATCTTGTACAAGGGGCTACAGAGTAAAACCAATCATCCAATATACTGATAGATAATGCAAAAAATAAATTTCTAAATGGGATGTTATTTTTTAATAAATCTTTATATGTTAAAGGAGAATTTTTCTTCATTCTTTACACCTTCTTATTCATTAACACCAATCATTATTCAACCAGTGAATTTAGAAAACCCTAGGGCAAGTAAGGGATTTCCCATTATCATTTGATGTAATGCTAAGCATATACGGAACAGCAACATGTGACCAAGCCTCGGCAGTTGGAGAACTCGATACATACTCTGGTGCACATGATTGTAGCATCGAAGTATGAATGCCTCCACCTGGATCTAGCGCAACTACTGCCAATTTTTTCGGTAATTCTAGTGCCATTGATTGAGTTAAACCCTCTATAGCAAACTTGGAAGCGCAATACGGTGCAAGCTCTGCCTCACCAGAACGTCCCCAACTTGAACTAATATTGATTATGCTCCCTCTTTTATTATGAATCATAGCTGGTACAAATGCCCGTATCACATTGACTACACCATTCACATTGATATTCATAACATTTGCAAATTCTTCCGAAGAAATAGTCCAAAGCGTTGCATTTTTATTAACAATAGAGGCATTATTAATAAGTAAATCTGGTGCACCGTATCGCTGAAGTATATATTCTCCCCAAGCTCTAACAGCCTTATCGTCCGAAACATCAATGGATTGAAAATCATGTTTACTGTCAAATTGTCCCTTGATTTGTTCTATCTTACTTTTGGAACGACCACATCCAACAATCAACCAACCTAGTTCAGAAAAACGGTCAATTAATGACCGACCTAATCCTTGTGTTATCCCAGTGATTACCACAAGTTTTTTACTATTTTCTCTATCCATTTGTTTTCTCTCTCCCTTTCAACATTTTGATTCTTAAATTTATTTTACATTTTTTCAATTAATGATACTTGCTACATATTGACTAGATTTTTTACAACTTTAGTAGTAGAATAAAAATTTTCATAAAATGGATTTTTTTGAAAGTTGCTACCCTTAAGACAGAACAATAGAAACTATCTCAAAAGGCCCTTTTAAATAACAAAACTCACAAAGAAAATAGTAAGCGTATATATTTTGGGTGTTTTTGCCCATCCCCTCGAAAAGGGGGAATAAGAAAAGTACCCATTTTCAAGACTGGGTACTTTTTTGTAAGATATATTCATATTCCTTAGCTCGTCTATAAAACGTATTACTGTTCATTCCTACTTTTTCATCACTTCTACAGCTGTAATTTCATTGTTTTTCCATTCTTAGTAAGTCACTATAAAATTATCATTAATCTCAATTTTTCTACGATCAAATTTAATCCCTTTTTGAAGAGCAATTGTAATTCCTTCTTTTTGGCGTTCACGAAAGAAACCATTTTGAATGGACTCTTTGTTTTATAAAAAAGGCCGAATCAAGCTCATTTAGAAGTCTTTGATTGAAAGGGTAAAGCATCGCATCTTTTTTAGAAACGTCGCAACTTTGTTCAAAACATCGCGTCTTTCTTATAAACATCTTGACTCTATTTCAAATTCATATTGACAATAAATCCCATATTGATTTCAAGTGAATTAGGAGCACGTTTAAAGTCACAAAAGATGCCTTCAATTATTGAAAGCATCTTTTATTATTAAGCGTCATCCTCTTTCGAAAACTTAGTTGCTAGTGAACAAACAATGTATAAACAATATAACTGAAGATATAACATCACATAATTTTCCTCAGCAAATTCAATTAAATATTTCTCTGTTTTTATTTCCCTATCTTTAAAAGTTAATTTTTGTTCAATAGAATCATACTCAACAGAAGAATGATTTATAGCATTTCGTATTCTACTATTTAGAACCGTTAAGTCATTATATCTAGGGATATCGGAAGATATGCTTTTTAGGTATTGAATTCTTATTCCAATGTTAGACGTTTTATAGCTTCCTCAACGTTCGATATAGCTTGCTTGTAAATAAGTCTTTGCTTACCATCAACTATCATAAGTACAGTAAAACGTTCCATTGCAACAAGTCTCTCACTGATTAAAGTTTCATTCTATTCCATTCACAAGGTACTATACAATATCCTTTTTTTGATGTCATATAGTTTTTTATCTTTCAGTTTCTTTTTTACGTTGTTGCTGCTGTCTTTGGTGCTCTTGTCTTTTTATTTCCACTTCTTTTTCTTTTCCTAAACTTCCATAAAGTAAATTTCGTTCTTTTGTCATTAATGACAACTTATAATGCAATTCAGCTTCATCAGTTATATCATAATTCTTTTTTAGATAGTTCATATCACTTTTGGCAACATCATACTCTTTAAATTCATGATAATGTTCTTGTTTAAATGCCATTTTATTTTCAGCCTTTTTATACGCCACAATTAAAGGATGACTCTTTTTATAAGTTCGAAAACAGCCCTTCATTTTATTCAATCTAAAAATCTCATTATCAATTCCTAAAAGTTGCTTTTCAAAGCTGTCAATTAACGCTTCCTTATTTGCTTCAATTTCTTCAAGTTCCGAAATCGAAACATTGAGTTTATATAGCTTAGAGCTTAATTCATTTAAGTAATTAATATTTTGTTTAGTAGCCCACCTTTGAAGTCCCTTATTATTTTTAAATTTTTCTTGTGATTTATCTATCCATTGTCTGTTCATTATGCTTGTTTTGATTGGTGAATAACCTTTATTTTCTATTCTGTATTTGATCGAAGATTCAAGGTAATTAAATCCCATTGTTTTAGTGCGCATAAACTTCCCTGACTTCGGATTCTTAAACGATAGATATTTTCCTTGTTTATGCTCATATCCTTCTCTTTGCATTAATCCTAAAAACTCATCAAACGAATTTGATCTTGATATGCTTTTATCAATTGTTTCCTCTAAATTTCCTTTGAAGGATTTTTTCTTTGATCTAGCTACATACTCGTTAAAAGCTAAATATTTTTTTCTCCCCTTTCTTCCTTCTTCAATTATTGACAAACCATACTTTTCGGAGATTTTATCATTTTCTTCTCGTAATCTTTCTAAAGTATTTACACGCTTTGAATCAAACATTTTTAATTTATTAAAATCAATATCATTGAAAATAATATGATTGTGTAAATTATCTGTTTCTGTATGTGTAATGACTGTATATTGATGATTGCCCTTCAGATAATTATCAGCAAATTCTACTCCATATTGGTGAACTTGTTCTGGTGTTAAATTATCATCACTGTCAAACGATTGTATTATCATCCTTGCACTCATGTTTTTATCACTTTTATTCTTTTCATTGTAGTCAACTAAAACACTTTTAAAATCCCTATCTATCGTTTCTATAGAACACTCGTAAGATGTAACTAATTCTTCGTTTGTTTTATGGGCTTGCATACTGTAATTAATGACAGCTTTCAAGTCTTTGATTTTTTGTATTTTTACAATAGACATTGTAATCAATCCCTACCTAATAAATTTCATATTCATCTAATATATCTTTCAGTTCAAACCAATCATCATCTTCAAAAACATTATCAAGTTTAGATAACTTAAATTTCAATTTCTGCGCAAAAATAAAAATGCTATCGGCCAATTTTATTAATTGATTCTCATCTAACTTATATAGCGTATCTCCATATAAATATTGCCAAACATATTCTGTTACTTCTTTACCTTGTTCAGGCGAGTTTTCTATACATTCTATGATATAAATAAAATCTTCTTTTATCTTTTCGTACACTTCTTCTAATACTAATTTTTTTGGTATCTGTATTTGATTTTCAGTTAACGATTGTATTAATTTTTCCTTTTGTTTTTTACTCAAGCTATCACTATTAAACTTGGTTTTTAAATCAATTAACCTGTCATACTCGGTATTTATTAAATTGATGATTTTTTTCTGATTAACTCTAAGAAAATCAATATCGCTATCAGTGTAAATTCCGTCTGTATTGATCCTTCTAATTAAGCTGTTTATATTCTTACCAATATAGTTTATTTCTTTAGTTAAATCCCTATAAGCTTTCATATCAACTTCAAGTTTAAAATGTGTTCTTGCACTATCAATAAGAAAAGCTGAAACATTTTTATATCCTAATTCAATTGCTTTATTTTTTATATAATCTTTTTCCTCATGCTCTAAAGACATTTGCAAATATGTTGTTCTTCTTTTGGCCATAATACACACTCCTTTTTTTAAAAAAATCGAGCGAAGCGACAACAAATATATAAGCAATTTTGCAAAAAATAGCTTATATATTTGTAAAAGTCGTAGGAATCTCCTACCAAGTCAAAAAAGTAGTTTTTGGGGTTTGTCATGACAAACCCGTAGCTTGCCCTTTACTAAAACCTCAATAAATATTTCAGAAAATTATAACATCTTCAACCAAAATATGGTATAATTTAGTTGAATAATTTATAAAGGGGTTGGTATCTGAATGACGAATGTAGATGAACATACACAGGTTGCATTCGAAGTCGTAGCACAAACCTTTAAATTATCGGAGCAAGCTTTATTACGGATTTTAGAAGCATTGACAAAGTTACTTGAAAATAAAGAACAAGATCCAAAAGATTATATCCTTGATGGAAACACAAAAGATGGTAAACAAAAAATCAATGGGCTTATTAAAAAACATAGTAACACTGGTGGTGTTATTGCTTTAGATAAAAACTTAACTAAGGAACAATTCAAGGATTATCAAAAGGAATTAAAAAAATTAGGTGTAGATTTTTCTGTTGTGAGAAATGGTAAAGAGGACTATTCTTTCTTCTTCTCAGCAGCACAAGCAAGTGTAATTGAAAAAGCATTAAAAAATATAGTTGAAAGAAAAAACTCAGAGTTAGAAAAATAAAAGTTAATAAAAAAGAAGAAGTTGGCTTCGATAAAGATGAAAAATTACAGGAGATCATAAAGCCCCATCTTAATAAAGATGTTGTGAATCAATTAAAAAAAGATATAAAAGCACATGGTGAAGAAGTAGGGGTTTGTGTAGTAACAGAACAGAAACGGCAATAACCTGTATTTTTGCTTCACTATACCTAACAATTAGGTGTTTTTCATAAAAATAAAGTAAAGATCTTGATGATTAAAAATTTAATGCTTGTTAAAACTATCAAAAACGGTTGTTATTGTTATTTTGAGTGTTCCAATCAAAAAAAAAGAACGTCTTATGATTAGACGCCTGGTATTTTTTATTCATAGCTAATAAAAAAGTAGGTTTTGGTCATACTTTACTTGATAGAGGTCTAGTAATCTTTTAGCTAAGGGAGTGTTCATAGATGTTCTAATCTTCCTTTCAAGTTCACTAATAACATTATTAGAACATGATATGGCTCGTGATACAGCTAATTGACTTAAACCTAAACCTTTACGAAGTGAAATAAGTTCTTCTATGCTAATTACTTCTGTAATATCCAATATCCCTTTCTGTCTATCTATAGAACGGTATGTATTATATTTTTCTTTGATGAACAAATTTGTATCTTCATACAACCAATCTAGAATAGTCAACACTTGCCTTTTTCCACTCCAAGCTAACTCATAGAGGGTATTTTCCGAAGTAGAGGTTTTTGTAACTTTAGGTTTGATTTTCATATAACTTACGGAGCAATTTCTACAAATCGCTTTACGTACGCCTTCTAAAATTTTTTCTGTCCCATAAAATGTCACTTTTTTACTTTGAGGATTTATGTTACCGTCCCCACATAATAGCCCTCTACAAAAATGGCGTTCATATTCAAGTGGAATGGTTGTAGGGTATTTAATATCAAACGTTTTATGAAATATCAGTGGTAGTTCTAATTGTTTTCGAACATCTTCGGCCATAATTTTCGAATGAACAATTGCTTTTTTCCATAGTAAAAGTTTAGTCACTCCTTTATAGGTATACTTATAAGATCCATCTCGTAGTTCATCAGTGCTATCGATATGTTTTAAAAACAATTCTAAAATGTTATGTGATGATTCTTTAAGACTTATACTTATTCCTGTTAATACACCTGTTTTTGAGTTTTTTCGAAAAAAACCATCAGCTGCAAACAATCCTAAAAAATATACTTTGTCAGCCGAATCAAGTTTTTCAAAATAGCTGGTGTTGCAATTATGTTTACGAAAAGCTTGTCTAGATTCTAAAGTCGGTTTGTATTCTTCAACTACAATATTATTTTTATGTAAGACTTGTAGTATCGTACCTGATCTAACATTATAATGTGAGGCGATAATTCTGGTTGGAGTTCCATCTAAGTACTTCTTTATGATAGCAGGCTCATCATCTATAAATATTTTCTTAGTACCTGCTGGTCTTAAGGATATTCTGTTTTCATGTAGTATTTTTAATACGGTTTTAGCACAGTGTCCATATTTTTTGGAAATTATTTTAGAACTTATCCTTTTGTCTACATACTCAATTAAGATACGTTTTAAATGAGATTGAGAAAATCTTTTTGCCCCATTGTATTGAAAACCATTAATATTTTTTTCCAGGACATTTAGTACATCATCAAGTGTAATTTCTAATTCTTCAGAGATCTCATTTATGTAATAAGAGCAATCATACATTTTAATTACTTTCTCTCGCATGAAAACACCTCCTATTAAAGGGGTATCCACTTTGATTAAAAATATACAATAGATACTTGATTTGTCTTTCCTTTTCATTGGATAGGGGCAGCGTCCCAACAAAAAGAAGACTGGAATTATCTCCAATCTTCTTCTACTCTCGGCATATTACTTCGATTATAGTATTCATAAAATATTTCGCTCACAAACTTATGACGTTGCTCGTTTGACTTCCATTTATCCAGATAGGGGTGCCGCCACATCGCTATCAAGCTAAGAAAAACAAATACCCCAAAACGAAAATTTTGTATTTTTTATATTAGTAAGGCTCATTTTTATTTAATGAGAATGCATGGATACTCTATTTGTAATATTACCGCAACAATCGTAATGATTATTCCGAAAATTGAAAAATGAATTTCGATTCTAAGAGCATTTCTGGTTGTTTGATTGGATTTTGAGAAAGAGTAAGGTAAATCCTTTTAAAGCAATATAACACGAAAAATAGATACCTTTATGCATCTTAAATTAGCATAAATAAGAATACATAGGGAGTTTCAACTTGTTTGAATTTAAAGTGTTTTTAACTCCGATGAAACATGAATCATTCTAATTATTAGTAAAATTAGAATGATTCATGTGGAAAGAAGGGGTTAATGTGAAAGAAACAATTAGTAGTTATGAAGATTTATTGAATATGTTAGACTCATTATTGCGCGAACCAACTCAATTTTGGGATGATTTTTATTCCAATCGTGAAAAGGAGATTTCCTTTTTCACCAATAAACCGGATGAGAACTTAGTTAGTTATTTTGAAAAAAAATTACTTAATTCAGGAAAAGTTCTTGAGCTTGGATGCGGTTCAGGCAGGAATGCAATTTACTTTGCTGAAAACGGATGCTTAGTTGATGCAATAGATTTATCAAAGGAATCAATTCACTGGGCAACAGAACGAGCAAAAGAAAAAAATGTAAATGTGAATTTTATTCATGACAATATCTTTGATTTACAAATTGAAGAAGGCACATACGATATTGTGTATGATTCAGGATGTTTTCATCATATTGCTCCACACAGGAGAATGAGTTACATAAACTTAGTAAAAAAAGCTTTAAAACCAGGTGGTTATTTTGCAATCACTTGTTTTGTTCAAGGTGGAGAATTAGGTGGAGCAGACATAACAGATTGGGAAGTATACAGACTACGGAGTCTTAAAGGAGGACTAGGCTTTACAGATGAAAAGTTAAGAACCATCTTTAAAGACTTCTCTGAAATAGAAATACGTAGAATGAAGGGAATTAAACAATCAAATGAAGTATTTGGTATGCCTGCGTTATGGACAGCCTTATTTATGAAAAATCTTACTGAGTAGTAATAGGAAGAAATTCGTCATAACCCCTCCATATGGTAATTATTTCATAAAATATTTTAAATCTATAAATTTCTCTGTATAATTTTTGTAAGAATCTTAATCTTTAGAAACGGAGTGGAAAATATGAAAAGTTTTGGTACGTTAGTAATTTCTACCGTCCTTTCAGCAGGCTTATTATATTATAATGTCGATTCTTTTTATAAAAAGTTCACATCAGGGAATACATATTACTGGTTAAACGCTATCCTAGCTGCTGGATTCCTTATATCCTTAATTATCAACATAAAAGATATTATCAAGAAAAACTACACAACTTCTGAATCGAACTAAGGAGCCTATTATGGTTCCTTTTTCTATGCAAAATAAAAAAGCAGCGGATTCGCTACTTAAATTCTTTTGCTTTTGCATAAATAGTAGAACGCGGAACTCCAGTCATTTTGGAAATATCATTTACACTCAGGTCATTTTCTTTCCTATTAAAAAATAAGTTCATAGCTTGTTTTACTTGTTTTTCATCTTGACCTTTACGTCCCATATGTTTCCCTTGTGCTATCGCTCTTTCTCTTCCTTCTGCTGTACGCTCATTGATTAAGTCTCTTTCAAATTCAGCAATAGCACCCAGCATTGTAAACATAAGTTTTCCTGAAGGTGTAGAAAAATCAATTTGCTCTTTTATAAATACAACTGATATATCTCGTTCCTTTAATTCTTTTACAATCTTTTGCAAATCAAAAGTAGAACGTGCTAATCGGTCTATCTTGTATACAACCAATTTATCACCTGAACGCAAATATTCTAATGCTTTCTTTAATTCTTCTCGATCACTTTTCGCTCCGCTCTGCTTTTCAGTGAATATTTTTGTACAACCATATGTTTCTAGCTTTTCAATTTGCAATCCTAGCTCTTGCTCTCTTGTACTAACTCGTGCATATCCCACCAATTCCATAAAATCATCCCCCTGATACCGTCTAAAAGTATCAACTTTTAGACAGAAGAACGGGACATTTATCTTCTTTCGTTGAGTTCGTTTGTTTTGTTATCCTTATCTTTACTTAACAACAAACAAGACGCCACTCAGATCACGGCAGCGCCTACGAGAATTGCTATTGGTTTAATCATTAATATGCCAATGGTCCCAACTCGAGTTGAATCCCTGAGAATGTGTAGTCATATGTAAATCCAACAATACGAATGCCCGGAGCGTATTTATGTTCTAAATCCTCGTTGTACGTTTTCTTATAATATTCTAACTTAGTATCCATGTTTTTCTTACCATTAATAATCACTTCATCACCAGGAAATCCATCCATTTCAATCTGAACTGCCACATACTCCGCGCCTTCACTTGCCGCTTCATTAAAACACTGTTCTAATCCTTCTAATGTTAATTCCATCATTCATCCTCCTATTCAAATGTCCATTTTGTACAAAATAAAGAGCACCTTACGATTGCAGGTGCTCAAATATATGAAGTGGGGCTACCCCATACTACAATATATGCTTGTCCTTATTAAAAAGTGCAAAATAAAAAGAGTACCCGTCATTAGGTACCCTTCAACAAATAAGTATGGTGCTCCAAGTTTCACCTCATATGATAACTCGTCCCACGAATTCATTATATGCTTGTCTTATTAGAATGTTCACTGGTTTAATGTGTAATTTCTATATAACAAAGAAAACATACTAAGATTAGTAGTGCAGACCAAGGCATTGGTTCGCACTACTATTTTTTATATAGTAGAAGTGAAGAAAAGGTCGTGGGTGCT
>NZ_JAKUFP010000048.1:0-24601 GCF_022663495.1 Bacillus cereus group sp. BfR-BA-01383 | reverse complement strand
AATTCGTCTCTTAACCGTAGGAACTACGGGGATAGCCTAATGAATTAGAAACCGTTAGGTTTCTGTACTTAGGAATCTCCCACTTCAAACAATCCGCGAGGATGTTAAGTGGTGAGTAGTTCAACCTTGTAACTCTTTATTAATTTCAAGTAGAGCTTTTGAGCTATTAGCAAAATTTAACCAATCATGCCTCACATTACTCTTATTATCAGTAACCCAAAGTTCAACAATATCCAGATGTGAAACATTTGTTGTTATCGGTTTCTTTACACCATTAATTTTAGCACCCGACATATGCTTAGCAATCTCAGGATTTAGTGCAAAAGCAAAGTCGATTACCGTAGCACCTTGTGGCAAGTGAATAGGATCTAATTTAGGTGTAAATACAACTATGGTGTCTTGAAATAATTCAAATGAAACTAAATCATAAAATTCGAGAGCGTCTTGAGTTACTAAATCATTAGTTATAATAAACTGGTCCATCAACTTATAAATGATGTCTTGCATCTCCTTATCAGTTATACTTTTTGTCAAAATATAGAAAACACCTTTATCTCTTATCTCTTGATTTAATTTTGTTTGAATACATATCACTACTTCATGGTTATTGACTTCCACCTTGGTCTTTAAGTATTTGTTTAATACATCGTTTTCAATTGCTATGTTATCTTCAAATTGATAGGGAATCGGTTTATATAGTTGATGTATGATTCCTAACATTTTATAACAATTTAAATTGTTTGAGGTTGTAATGATTATTTTTGATATTGCTGCTATGTCTTGAATGTCTTGGAGACGAGAATAAGCTGTATAAATAGGATTCACTTCGTAACCCACTTCAAACATTAAAGATGGCTCTAGGAAGCTATTTATGTCTTGAATAATGGTTTGAGACATATCCTCTAATAGCCGAACATAATTCTGTAAGAGTATTTTCATACCCTTATATTTAGAATGATTGAGATGAAAAAAACTTAAATCTTCTAACTCGTGTTGAATGTTTAATAACCCTAACCTTTTACATATAGGAGAGAAAATTTTGAGTGTTTCATTTGCATAAGGAACTTGTTTTTTTACAGCTTTTACCTGTAAAGTTCTCATGTTATGGAGACGATCTATCACTTTTATAATAGCTACTCGTATATCTGCTTGTGTAGCTAACAATAACTTCTTTAAATTTATTGCTTCATACTCTTCTTTACTGGGAATTTGTTTCTTATCAACTTTAGTTAATCCTTCGACAATATCGGCCACTTTTTCGCCAAACGTACCACGTATATCCTCAATTGTGTAATCTGTATCTTCCACCACATCATGTAGTAATGCTGCGACTAAAGTTATGATATCGGCTTTACAATCTAGCAGAATCTCTGTAACTGCAAATGGGTGAGTAATATAAGGCTCACCTGAAACTCGAAATTGTCCTTCATGAGCTTTCTCGGAGACGTATATAGCTTTATGTAATTGTTCTAGTTCTGATTTATGTAGATAGGATGCTTTTTTCAATAATTCTTTTTTCATATTTTCACCTTCATCATGTTAATTTTTCATATGAATTCTAATAATATTATAATTCGTTTTTTAAAAGTGAAATACCTGTCTAAGTGATAAGAGAATAAAAGGACAGGTTATAATCTATAGTCAAAAATCACGAAATACTCCTTATCTAGAAACAGTTGAGACTTTATTTTATTTAAGTATTTATACAAAAATGAATACAGCGTCGATTTATGAACTTTATTCTCCCTGAATTCTCTTTTTTCTATATAAATTGGCTATTTAGTCTAACACTTTATTTTATTAAAAATTTTCTTTGTGAAACAATAACTATCCCCCAGTCTAAATCTTTATTTTTTTAAATGAACCAAACAAGAGTAAAGAAATCCCATTAGACAAACGAGGTTCAGTCTAAAACATTATTTAAATTGAACACCTGCAAATCAATTTGTTCTTTTTTGAGCATATGCATGGCTTCAACACCACTCAATATAGAAGCTGATGTTTTGTACGATTTAAATCCCAACATAGAGCGTATACGTTTTTTAATAAAACGAGGCTCTTGTTCTACTATGTTATTTAAATATTTTATCCTTCGGATTTCGGTGTCTATTGGTATCCTTTTTCCTTCCTTCAACTGTTCGATAGCAATTGGATAAGCAGGATTCTTATCGACTGTTATAACACGAGGCTTTGAAACATGAAAAGACTGCAAAGCTTTCTTGAAAAAGTGCTTTGCAGCCTTATGATCTCTAGATTTACTCAAATAAAAGTCAATCGTGTTTCCTTCAGAATCAACTGCACGATATAAATACATCCATTGTCCTTTTACTTATATATGTTTCGTCCACTCTCCATGAGTTATTCGTTTGTTTGAGATGACGCCGAATTCGTTTATCAAACTCTGGCCCATATCGATATACCCATCGTATAATAGTTGTATGAACCAGGAATAACCCTCGTTGCTCCACCATTTCCACCAAATCACGAAAGCTTAAGTTGTACCGTAGGTACCAACGTACAGTTAACAAGATGATGTCTGGTTGATAATGTTTCCACTTAAATAAATTCTCCTTTTCCACACTGATTACGCACCTTTTATAGAGTAGTACTATTAGTATGTCCAAGATTTAGAGATTACTTGCAATTTTCCTAGAGTTTTTGCACTAGAACCCTTTTTCACGTATTTTCAAGAAAAAAATGATATGCCACAATTTAAATCTAAAAAGAATAAATTTGTGTTTTCAATGGATTGGTGCCTCTAATCAACAATTCACTAAAATATTCAATGGTGCGAGACACCAAAAGCTTTTATTTACATAATTACCTTAAACATCATATAGAACCAAGTTTATCTTATCTAGACTATAATAGCTTAGTCCCTCACAACAAGAGAGGGTAGCATTTACATTTCTCTTATTTATTTTACCACTTGAACAGATACTGGTTTCCAACCCTGATTCTCTATCCAATCAATATCAACCTTATATTTTTTATTACTTTGCTTATCTCGCACATTACCGTAGGCTTTATTATTACCATTATTCCCAATAAAATCAAAAATCAATTGACTCTCTGGAACATCAACAGCATATGAAATTGCTTTTTTCATCTCATTCCAATCTACTGTTCCTTCTTTAAATTTCATTGCAGGTTTTGCTCCTTGCTCTGTACCAATTGGCTTCCAAGAAGGATTAGTTTGAGAACCCTTTTCTTGAGATATCGTTTTTTCTCCCTCTTTATTTTCATTTTCGTTCGTTTTTACAGGTTCTTCTACTTTTTCTTTCTCTTCTAAATGTGCTGTTTCTTTATCTTCGTTTTTCTTTTCTTCTATCTTTGCTGCTTCTTTATCTTCGTTTTTCTTTTCTTCTATCTTTGCCGCTTCTTTATCTTCGTTTTTCTTTTCTTCTATCTTTGCCGCTTCTTTATCTTCGTCTTTCTTTTCTTCTACCTTTGCCGCCTTTTTATCTTCGTTCTTCTTCTCTTCTATCTTTGTTGCTTTCTTTTCTTGAGCAATTGCTTTCTTTGATGTATCAGAAGTGAAAAACAACTGATATGTCACTATGCCAACTGTTACTAATACCACACTAAATGCGATATTAAATATCCCCTTATTACGACGATTTTGTTGTTTTGCTTGAAACCTGCTTCCTTGTCCCATTTTTCAAACCTCCGTGTTTATTTTCGCCACTAATCTTTACGTATTGTTCCTAATAATCTTAATATTTTTATTAAATAATAAAAATGAACTACACTTCCCATACAGAATTCCATATAAAAATAAGAAAATTTATGCTTTTTCAAGTATCTGACATATGTTATTCAAAAATAGTTTAATAAATTAAAGATTGATAAGTTTCTGTACTTAAGTATACTTTTTAACAATTAAGCCTCTTCTTCACCGATTTATAATTTTTAAAATCAAATGCCCTCTTTAGTTTGCGCTTTCCAATGGATATGCCGTAAAATCAAAAGAAATTTTACCTCTTTTACCTTCTTTTCAGAATAGCCTTCGCCACTAGGGAATTCTATTATTCCTAATCTAACCTTTAATTCGCTTTCATGACAAAACGAATCTTTATGAAGTCCCCTTATCTTTTGTATAAAGCGCCTTTATTTTTTTCTATATAGAGCATTATTTCTTTTTTTATAACCTTCTTAAAAGCTTCTTCTCTACTGTAAAAGTCATTTAAACTATACAATCCATACCATTTAATATGTAATGTCTCTATTAATTCCACCTCGTTTTCCAGACAATACTATTATTTCCGAATATTTTATTTATTATGAATACACATTCCCGCTTACTTGAATTAAAAATTGCGCTTTTCTATAATACATTTTATCGTTAATAACTTCAATAATGAATATGTAGCATTGAATGGATGCAAAAAAACATAGAAATTTAATCTTTCTACGTTTTTCCTAACTTCAGATTATATTACTATTTAAAAATATTCCTTCCATTTCACTTTGTCATCGAACTCAAAACCATTTTTTGACAGATCTTTTTTTATGAACCAATATCACAACAGTACCACATTTACCTTAATTTGTTGATTAAACTAATTTTCTCTGATAGCTAAATAAGAAAAAAACGAAGTCACAGACAGATTTCAATTCATCATAAAAAAACTGTACGACTTTATTTCAAAACTACACTTATGATTATTTGGTTGAGTGATCGATACGTCAATATATCTTAAAAAGGAGCTCTCTTGATAAAGAGAGCTCCTTTTCTTATTTCTTCTTCTTTTCTGTCGGTTGGCTTTGTTTAGCGAAATTAGACGAATCATCGAAATTCGGTTGTTTTTTACCAGCATTATTACTTCTACCTTTTCCCATATGTAATGCACCTCCCCTCATCCTTACTATTCCCAATAAAAAAATCCTCTTGCATCCAAGATAATTTTTTATTAGGCTCTTATTAATAATGTCCAAGTGGTGTATACTTATCTAAAAATCTAAGGAGTCATATATATGGCTAAAACAAAAGAAATGGCTGAGGTTTTTAGGATAGGATTACAAATTGGTTTATTTTCAAAAACTGATGTAATTAATTGGGCTGATCAAACTATTGAAACACTAGATAGTCCTGCTAATGAAATTATTGACGTTTCTTTATCCAGTAATGATAAATTGGTCGATATTGCATCTAAATTAAAAAACATAAAGGGAAGATATGATGAAGAATTACCAGTGAAAATCATACTGGGACTTTTATGTGAGAAATTTATTATTACTGGAGAAAATGCATTGAAAATAAAACCATTTATATTTAAATTAGTACATAATAATTGCTGTGAAGGATTCAATAATGTAGATGAACAGCTGTATAATTTTAATGAGGAAATAAATTTAGCCGCAGATAATATATATGGGAATCTAGAGGATATTAGTCAAGAAATAAAAGGGTTTTTATCTGTTTATAAAGATTTTATCATGTATTTTCATTTACCTTATGGTGGGCTGGATGATGGATAAAAACAGGTTGTTTTCCTTTATAGGGTAGAACAAAGAAAGAGTGGAAAAGCAATACACAAACATGCAAATCACATGGAGTAAACTGATAGATAAAACTAAAAATTCTGAAAATTTATTCGCTAAGGGTTTTTCGTTTACTCTTTCTTTGTTGTTATGAGTTTAACATTAAAAATAATATAAATCAACAAGAAAATACAAAATTCCGATAAGTTCGACATTCCCTTCATAAATTAACATAACACCACTTATCGGTAGTATCTAAAAAAGCTAACTCCTTATCTTGTTTGAATAAGAAGTTAGCTTTTTCATTTTTGGGATATCTCATTTCCCTTAGCTTAATGACGATATAACGATACCCCATATAATAGAGATATAAAATTACTCATCTTCTACCATTGAATCTATAAATGTTTTAAGAGAGTTAGTTAAATAAAAAACATATTCTTCTGGATCTTCACCAAATTCCTATTCATGACTCCAATAGTAAATCGATCCTTCTTCTCCTTCTTTTAAGCTAAAACAATAGAGATCGCCCCCAGTTTCATCTGCAAAAGGAATCAACCAATTTGGAAGCACCTTACCTACTCGTAGGGTATCAAGGCAATATTCTAAATTTTTTCCGCTTTTCTCATCGTATTTAATAGGGATAAATTGAGTCACTATGTATTCTTCTCCATCTTCATCTACAAATACGTAGCGTTCAGGTTCTCCGCCGTTATATGTTAAATAATGTTCTTTAAAATCTTCAGGAAATATAAAATTATATTTTGTTTCAACCGTATTAATATCTTGAATCATTATTTCTTTTTCTGTATTTACGAATTTATTTTTATAGGAAACACTCATTTTTTTCTCCTCCTATTTGAGGTACAGACCCATACCCAACAACTTAAGAAATTGGTTGCTCCCCAAAACGCAAAAAATGCACTAAATTCTCCTAAATAACTGTTGTATTGATATAAATTTTCGTTTTGGGGATACTTCAAAATATTAGCTTAATAGACATGGGACGACACCCTAATATGCTTGGATTAAAACCATTGCAAACAGCTAAAAAGGTGATTGCAAGAATAGAAGTTATGCATATAATCAAAAAAGGACAAACTCTCCAAGATGAAAAGTTTGTCCAAAACCATGATCTCTTTGGTTCAACAATATAAAATTCAGTTCCGCTATGAATCTTTCGTTCTTTTTTCATATCTCACTATTTTTGCATCAGAACTAACAATAGTGAATTAGAATAATGACTTAATACTTGCTAGGACAGTAAGGATACCTATAATAATGACAAATACATTGCTCATTTTCCCTCTATATTTAGCTAGTACAGGCACTTTACGAATTGCATACATTGGTAATAAACATAAGATAGCAGCAACTAACGGTCCACTAAGGGCATCAATGATTCCAAGAATACTTGGATTTGCATAAGCAACATACCAGCATGTTAATACGACAAAAGTAAGGATCATTGTCTTAACTGTTTTTTCTCCTATATCTTTCCCGCGTGTTTTACCGGACTTAATAATCATGTCACGCATTACTTCATATGCTCCTATATAATGGCCAAGGAAAGACTTTGTAATAGCCACAAAAGCAATGATAGGAGCTGCAATCGTGATTACAGGCGAATTAAGCTCATTAGCAAGATATGATAGGATTGACAAATTCTGTTCTTTTGCCATCATAAGATCATTTGGAGTCAAACTCAAGGTACTGCTCCAAACAAAGAACATAACAACAGCGAATGTCATGATATAGCAAACTTTTTGTATTTGAGCACACTTGGCATCAGTAGCTTCTATTCCATACGTAGCTCTCTGTTTCATAACGAATGACGAAATCATAGGAGAATGATTAAACGAGAACACTATAATTGGTAGTATCATCCATATCGTTCCCAAATATCCTGTTCCTGTTGAAGCAGTAGAAACACTTGAAAAACTAAGCATTGACGTATTCCACTGTGGAATTAAAGATATTGAGATAAAAAGTAGAGAAGCTATGAAAGGATATACTAGCATGCTCATTATCTTTACAGTGATATCTTGACCAAAATTTAGTATAGCGATAAGACCGAGTACTAATACAAGCGATAAAATGGCCCTTGGAGGCTCCTGCATGTGCAATTGATGCACGATAAAACTACTTGCAGTATTTGTAAGTGCAACAGAATA
Source organism: Bacillus cereus group sp. BfR-BA-01383 (assembly GCF_022663495.1). Taxonomy (NCBI): domain Bacteria; kingdom Bacillati; phylum Bacillota; class Bacilli; order Caryophanales; family Bacillaceae; genus Bacillus; species Bacillus cereus group sp. BfR-BA-01383. Next base: position 16,943 of record NZ_JAKUFP010000048.1, on the reverse strand, counting down.
CATTAGCACGATTGTATAAATTGAGACAAAATATACTATGTTAAAAATGATACTTGCCTTATTTCCAAAATACTCTCTTATTGTACCTGTAATCCCCTCATCAGCAGAATTGGAAGCATATATCATTTTAGCAAGTGCCCTATGTGAGTAATACATAACTGGATATGCAAGTAATGTAATTAGTAGTAATGATAATACCCCCCCTGAACCTGCATTAATCGGTAAAAAGAGTACTCCTGCTCCAATGGCTGTTCCAAAAAGGCTCAATGCCCAGGTAGTATCCTGTTTATGCCACTTTGTAGGATCTGGATATTTCTCATTTTTTACTGCAGTATTTTCAGCCTGAAATTCTATTTTTTTTGCAGTATTCCCATTCATATAATAATTCCTCCTTGTGTCCTATTCTTCCGTCTCTTTTTAAGGCTTAGGAATATAGACCGTTCTTGAAAAATGAATTGCTTACAAAGTGCGCCACATCGTGTGTCCTTCTTCTAAGTTGATCAAAATCGAAAAATTCGCTAGTCATCAACCTGATGGGTTTGTTAGCTCTTACAAAACACTTTAATTATATAGTAGTATATTTTAGTGATAATGGCTCTCAATATACAGACATCCTTAGGAGAACAATAGAGAAAATAATTGTTAACTATTTCACAATATTTCCGATAACTGTTTATTAATTTGATTGTTTCTCCCCAAAGATTTTATTTTTAATGGCAATCCCTGTAGGTGTGGCCGCAATTCCGCCTAAACCTGTCTCTCTTAATTCGCGAGGCATCTGTCTTCCAACTCTATACATCGCTTCAATAACTTCGTCTGCATTGATGATATTGTTTACGCCGGCTAATGCGATGTCGGCTGCTGCCAAAGCATTTGCCGTTCCAATGGCGTTTCTCTTTACACAAGGAATTTCTACCAAACCAGCGACCGGATCACAAACTAGACCGAGTAAATTTTGTAATGCGGTTGAGAAAGCTTCAGAAGATTGCTGTGGCGTTCCTCCGGCAGCTTCTACCGCTGCTGCAGCCGCCATTGCTGAGGCACTGCCTACTTCAGCTTGACATCCTCCGTACGCTCCTGAAATACAAGCGTTATTTGCGACTATCGTTCCAAATAACGCTGAAGTGAATAGAAAATGGATCATATCTTCATGAGTTAACTGCAACGTATCTTTAATACTATATAGGACTCCCGGGATCGTCCCACTCGCACCTGCTGTTGGGGTTGCACAAATAGCCCCTAATGCAGCATTTACTTCATTAACACCGATAGCACTTTGAATCCCTAACACCATCAAATCTCCAGAAAGAGTTTTCCTATTTTCTCGATAGTTTTTAATTTTAACAGCATCACCTCCGGTTAAACCGGTCGGAGAAAATACCCCGTCGCCCTCGATACTTTTATTTATGGCATTTTCCATAGTCGCTAAATTTCTTTCCATTTTACTCCAAGCTTCTTCATAAGAAGTTTTAGTTTGTTCGATTTCCTGTTCGATTGCTAATTCATAAATTGGCTTTTGGCTTTTATTAGCTGTATCCACAATTTCTTTTATGGTCATATACATATTTTTTCACCCCTTAAAGTAACTACAGAATAATGATATTAGCTATATTGCTTAAATTTCCTAATTCCTTCTGAACATAACCAGGCAATAGCGAATCCAAAGCGAATGCATATAAATATTTTCTGTTTTCTTCTAAACTATGAAAGTTGTTAATTTCCACATCATATTGTTTAAAGATCCTGCGTAAGACAAATTCAAAGTCAGCTCTTTCGGAAATCGCAATAATAACTGGCAATGGCCCCTGCAGATCTAAGCTAAATCCGTCAATTTCAACATGTTTGACTTCAATTAATCCACCGCCGACCGAAATACCCATCGTTCTAATACTTCGGCTTTCATCCTCTAAATATACATCTGCCGTATTTGGATGACCAGCAGGACTATCACCCGCTTTTTCAATAAAGGTAATGTCAATTCCTTTAGATTCTGCTATTTTAATAGCATCTGGCACTTTGCTGTCATCAGCAGCAAATCCTAATATCCCAGCAATAATTGCAAAATCAGTTCCGTGTCCTTTATGGGTTTCAGCAAATGATTCATAATACCTTACCACGACTTTTTTTGGAAGACCTTGAAATAATTTATTGGCAACTGTTCCAATAGCCAAAGCACCTGCAGTATGTGAACTTGAAGGACCTATCATTACAGGCCCAATCACATCAAAACAACTTTTGTATTTAACAACCTTTTTTTCTTTAATAGATGCTACATTCATGTTCATATAAGCACCCCCATAATTTATTATTTTTAATTGCAGTTGAATCTAAGTTATTAGACTGACTCATTCAAAATAAGATCTAGTTGATAACGGTTTCATTTTTATGTTGAATAAATTTCCCTTCTGATCACACACCTTTTGTAAAGTAATCGTATCAGTATGTCCAATTTTAGAAAGTTACTTGCAAGGTCTTTAGAATTTTTGCACCAGAACTAGGTTTGATATTTTCTCTGGAGGTAATAGATTATCTCTCGACGCCCTCATTATAACTTGTATATTTATGATTGTAATATTTTTTTATTTTTAGAAAGATTGAATAAACAGAATCTTGAATGGATAATAAATTACACTTGGCATGTCGCAATTTTGTCCATTGTTTGAAGCTGTATTAGTTAGTAGAAAAGCAAAAATAACACAGAGTTCCTTTTATTAACACCTTGATTATATTGAAAAATCATTATAAAGATACTTATACTTTCCTTTGTTGAAACATCTTATTTTAGACGTGAAAGCTGTTACAATAAATGATTAATGTAGATGGAAAGGAATAAATTAATGAAATATAAAATCCTTTTCGGATATTCACGATATATTTTGCATTTATATACATTTTCAGAAAAAAGGAACTTCTTTTTATAAATTTTGGACATAGTGATATTATTACTTTACAAAAGGTGTGTGATTAGTAAACTGACTTTCTTCAACTATCTTTTTAGCTCTTTCTTAAGCTGTAGCAAAATTAAATTGCTCAGTTAAAATATAAGAGCCCGTATTTGTTACTTATACATAGATAGGTATGGAAATTTGTTCTCTTTCTATTATGAGTTTTGAATTTCTTGAGCAAATAGTTTTAATTCATCAGATACAGAAATATACATACAAAAACGCCATCCTTTCCTATGATTCTACAGAAATAATAGTGTATTTTTTCATTTATCTGGTTCTCTCCATGGAAAATTGAAGTTCCATGATATTGTTCAGATATTTTATTTGTCTCACTCGGGTGCCTTCCGGCATCTTTTTTTCCTTTTTCAACTGTTGAATCGATACTGGATAGGCTGGATTTTTTCAAGAAGCGCTTAGCTGCTTTGACATCTCTCGTTTTACTAAATAAAAAGTCAATAGTATTCCCATCTGAATCGACTGCATGATACAAATACATCCATTGTCCTTTTACTTTGATGTACGTTTCGTTCACTCTTCATGATTCATTCGTTTGTTTGAGGTAACGTCGAATTCACTTATCCAACTCAAGACCATATTGATGTACCCAACGCATAATGGTTGTGTGTGCTATGGATAAGCCTCGTTCCTCCATCATTTCCACTAAATCACGGAAACTTAGATTGTACCGTAGGTACCATCTCGTGGTTAATAGAATAATATCTGGTTGATAATGTTTCCACTTGAATAGATTTTGCTTTTCCACACTAATCACATCCTTTCTAGAGTACTAGTATCAGTATGTTCAAGTTTTATAGATTTCTTGCACCAGAACCGTATTACTTTCACTCTCCTCCTACACTTATTTTCACACCATTTAGTTAGCCTAAAGTCTTTTAATACCTCTATTTTAGAATCACTTGCACATGAGGCAAGAATGATTTAACGTAAAAGAAAGTGTCAAGCACGGGTTATCATTTCTGTATGTGTCTTTTAAAAATTGGTAGAAAAGCATATTGGTATAACTCAAGAATATCAAAATTCACTTCAACATACCTCTAAAAAAATATATATTGAAATCCTATTTGAATATGTCAAATAGGAAAGCTTATATTCTATAGTTAACAAAAATAAACCAGATGCTAAAAAGCATCTGGTTTATTTTTGTTAACTTAATGGCTATGCCCCTTAAGGGGTATTTTTATGCTGCGGGTTCTGTTAGAGCTGGTTGAACAGGAGTTAATTTCCCGCCATCCATTTCACCATTCATCATGATTTGATTCATAAATTCACCAATCATTTTTTGCAACTCATCCATTGGAACAATGTTCTTTTCAGAAGTATCGAATGTGAATTTGATTGGTTTATCGATAGATTTGATATCAGAATGAATATTCATATCAAATTTAAATGTTTCTTTTTCATCTTTAGGATTTTTTGCTTCGAAATGAATTGCTGCATCCTGTTTTTTAATTATTTTTCCATCCATTGTATAAATTAAAGAAACAGAAGATTTACCAAGGTTTGCACCTTCCAATTCTTTCTTAAAGTCTGCAATTTCTTGTTTTGTTCCAGTAAAGTTTTTCATTGTAGACATTTCATCAAATACCTTTTCAATCACTGCTTTTAAATCTTTACCTGTTAATTTCACAGTATATACATCTTTTTCTTTTGTAAAGTTGTCTTCAGGAAGCGCTTTGATTGCATCTAATAACGATTTCTGTACTTTCTCTTGGATTTCCATAGATTCTTTTGTATCTACTTCTCCTAAATCTTTCATATCCATTTTGATAACTTTTCCTTCTAGAGTAGAAAAACTATCACCAGGAATGCCAGCTAATTGTAATAGTGATTTTACATTATTCGCTTTTACATATAAAGCCTTTTTCCCTTCATCCATAAGCATTGGAATCGATATATCCATTTTCATTGCATCTGTTTTAATATTTGCACCAATTGTTATTTCATCTTTTTTTGCATCTTTATCTGTTTTTGAATCAACTGTAATTGATATGTTTTTTAACATATCAATTGCCGCTTTATCCTCTGGCTTCATATCTTTCGCATTAGAATCGAGTTTAATAGAAATTGAACCGCTTGATTCCATTTGTTTTGCATTTAAAATGCTTTCTGTTGAAGAAACAACTGTTTCTTTTGCAGATTTTCCACACGCAGATAAAGCGAAAAGACTTAAACTTGCTACAACCAATAATCCCTTTTTACCAAACTTCATAAAACCACCCCTTCAATACATTAACATTTCCCTTCCATACATTAACATATCTCTTCCATCTTAACAATCATATAGAAGAATTTAATGGTGTTTTTTTTGCACCACCTAACGAAAAAACACCTTACGCCTGCAATTCACTAAAGACAAAATCATATCATAATCGTTAATTTCTAGTTTCAAAACGGTGCAATTTTTTTATAAACAGTACGACTTAATTTCAAAGCTACATAAGGATTCTCAAAACTCACCATATATCTTATTCTTTTACATTAACACCCACTCTTATAGCCGTTTCCACTTGCTTATTAGTTACAACTAATTTTTGGAAGGGGTTATGTACGAGTATTGGTGTTAAGTCATATACTCCGGTTCCTTTTGTAATTGAAATCTTAGAATTAAGACTTACAATGGTTCGGGTGCAAATATATAATAAAGAACAAAAATAGCAATACATCCCTAACGGAATCTCACCTTATACTATAGGATCAAATACTTGATAAATGAATTTATTCTGATTTTTGACAGACTGGTTTTCTAAATTAATCTGTCTCTTTTTAATCATGTGCATAGCTTCAATCCCACTCAGTATAGAGATGGCTGTTTGATATGACTTAAACCCTAACATACAACGTACACGTTTCTTAATAAAACGATAATCCTGCTTCCACAATATTGTTCAGATATTTTATTTGTCTCACTCGGGTACCTTCCGGCATCTTTCTTTCGTTTTTCGACCGTTGAATCAATACTGGATAGGCTGGATTTTTATCTATTGTTATTAAACGAGGTCTGGTAACATGTGAAAAAGCCAAGTTTTTTTTCAAGAAGCGCTTGGCTACTTGGTATCTCTCGTTTTACTAAGTAAAAAGTCAATAGTATTCCAATCTTATGAAGACGGCTATATGCTTACTAACTACATGACCGTGACTGATATTGATCCATTGAATTGTTCTATTATATGTACAGATGCTTTTTATAACAGGATTACTCTTAAATTTATGGATGTTGTTGATGTAAAATAAAAATAGAGGGTCTACCATATTTGGGAAGATCCTCTTCTTATTTCACATATGCAGAGTCCTAATCTTTATCAAATGTCACTTGTTATTATATAGTCTTTAATAAGAATTCTGTAATCTCTTCATTTAGTTCATGATGAAAATATTCTCGATTAAAGCCAGGTGGATCTTGTGATGGAAGAAAAGATGCATTCATCATTTCTTTTGGAAATGGGCTAAGAAAAGAAAAATGGCCTGCATTCTCAACTATTCTATGTTGAATTTTAGTATTGTCAGTTATCCCATTAAATATAATTTCTGCATGAAAATAAGGTGTAAATTGATCTTTCTCCCCAACAAGCATTAAAACGGGGATATTTATGCCTTCCAAAGCCCCTTTTGTTTTAAACCAAACTGAAGCTGGCGCTAAAAGAACTAACGATTTCATTCCACCTGCTTCTATAGCTAATTGATTAAGTGTAGCGGGAGACATATATCGATATAACTCTTCGGCAAATAAAGACAGCTCTTGTTTTTGATGCATATTCATAAAAAGCACGTCACCCTTTCTCATTAACATAAGAGAATAGTAACGTGCTTTTAAGTTTAAGAATAGTCTAAATCCTTAAGTTGATGGATGTGGGGTGCCGCCACATGCCCATCAAGCTAACCAAGTAACTTACTAGATATGGAACGATTCTTGGTTCAAAACTAACAATTGATAGAAAAGTAGGCATACTAAAGAAGCCTATTAAAATCTGATTTTTTCGCTAGGCAGCTTGTCTAGGCTTCACCGTCGTTTTATACACAATCCCTAGAATATCAAAGACAGTCATTTTCTTATACCGATGACATTTACGACCGTTCTTTTTGAGCAGTAGATAAAGACGATGCAAAATTCTCAAAAGTTCTTCTGTGCCAATTGCTATCGCTTGAAATAGTAACGGAAAGTAATCTTTAATCATATAAATCGCTTTGTATTCACTCAGCTCCTGCTTTGTCTTTTCAAGCAGAAACTGTCGCATTTGAAACACCGTAGAAGAACAGAGGAGAATGCCGATTAGTTGTCCATATAAATGGCACTCTAGGCGTTCTCTTTTAATATTTTTACATTCATCAATTTCAAAAAATGACTTCCACGTTTTAAACAAAATTTCAATCTGCCAACGAAGTGAATACAGTGAGTGCACATAGTTCGTTGGTACTCCTGTTAGAGATGTGTTCGTGATATATACATTCATACCCATTAAACGTTTACTTTTATCCTTCATGACAATGCCTTTTTTCTTTTCACGTATCGCTTGGTTTTTCAGGCGTGTTTGCGTTTGATCATCGGTTAAACGATGGATAATGACACGTGCTGGAAGCTTCTGATTTTGGCCAATGTATGCCTCGGGGATTTCTATCGTTTCACCAGGGATTAGACCCGACATCATTTGTGTCATATCAAGCTGGATGTATTCTGTTTGCTTTTTTAACGTGCCGTTGTTGAAGTATTCTGGCTCAGTGTTTTTGATATAAATCCGTGTATTCAGCTTCAACCGCGAGATGTAGTAAGCTCCTTTATCATGAATAGTTTGTAAGTCTCCTAAATCGAAGTAACCAAGATCACATAAACACAAATCGCCCGCCTCTACGGTTTCAAGGCAGATGGTACCGTATGTTTTATCATTATTCTTTCCTGGTCCAAGCTGCACGTTAAGAAATTGACCACTAAGTAAATCATATTCCAATTGGATTTTCACGCCTGCCGTATTGCTACTTCCACCTGAACCTTGATAGTCAGTGGCGAAATGATTAAGCAGTTGAAACACTGTTGCATCTAAAATACGGATACGATTGAAAGTAGAGATCACGTGTGCAGAAAGTGAGTGATTTGAACAGGGTTTTTGTTTGAGAAGAGAAGTAAAGACTTCTCGAAGAAATGCGACAGCTGCTGGATTAAAGCGTTGATTCAGTCCTTCTGGACTCATGAGTGTAGCTGTATTTGCATAAAGCTGACTACATAATCGAGTGAGAGAATCACTTGCTACATGTTGATTGATCCAAATACATAAAGCAGCCAAATCTTGTGCCCCATATTTACTTTTACGTTTTACAAAACCTGTTTCCTGTGCAAGTTTTTGAAGGGTATCGGGAGATAAATGTCGCTGTAGTTCTTCAGCAAACAAATGAAATTCATCTTGAATTGAAAGAGTCATAAAAAAACGCCATCCTTTCTGTATATTTCTATAAAAAGAATAACGTTTTCTGTGAATTATGGTTATAAATTTATCTAAAGTGGATAGTGAACTAGCGGTACCCCATATATCCAAAAAAAATTCACATTATTTTCTCGCAGAAATAGGTGGCGTCATAAGTACTACGTCATTATCTTTTAACTGTACGTGAAAAATATATGCTGGTTGAGAAAAACCTTTTGTATCAGTGACGTGCTTTAAATTATACTCTGTAATAACTAATGTCTCGCCTTCAAAGTCTTCACCCGCTCCGAAAGGTCCCATAGGATAAATGTCTCCTTGTTTCAGTTTTTGAAATGCTTCTTTTGGAGAAATAATTTCGACGTCTCGTACTTTTTTACCTTTGGAATCGTAAATGGGCATTTTTTCACCTTCATTACTTAACTCTAGTGATGTTTTTATAGTGACGTGAGACATATCTGTTTTTCCATAAGAATCAAATGGCATATTACCAAATTCCTTCACTTGATATGCAATAATTATTCCAAGAGCAACGAAACTTACTGCAATGGGTAAGATTAAATATTTGATTATTTGTGTGTGTGGTACCTTTTTTAAAAAAATAAGAACTATATTTACGATACAATATCCTAGCATCATTCCTATGGTATTATGAAGTAAATCGTCTAGTTCTGCACTTCCACGAAGTGTTATAAATTGAAGAGTTTCAATAAATAAAGATGTTGTAATTGAACTGATTAACATCCATTTTGCTTTTAAAAAAACTTCACTAAATAAAGGTAATAAAATCCCTAATGGAAACAGCATACCTATATTAACAATGATATGAAAAAAAGAATTAAATGAAAATTGATTCCATGCTTGTTTATACTGGCTCAGTATATCGAAATCAATTGTTCTTGCAAAGATATTCTCAACTGGGCGACCAAATGTGGTAGCTAGTATTAAAAGGGAATAATATCCTATTATTAATATAACTAATATAACCTGCCGTTTAGTAAATTTCTTTTCTCGTTCATTAATAAAATTCATTTTGCACCTCTTTAGAATAAAGTATATTTTATCAGTTCTGTTGCAAGGTTTCTTAACAGATAAAAAGTTGAGTCAAATACAGTTAAATTTTATGCAACGGTTAGTAATTGTTGTACGTCGAAAAACAGGAGTCTGGCTTCAGACTTCTGTTTTGTTTGTATAAGGCATGAAGGGTTTCGATGCCTTTCAAGGTACGGGAAGCATGGCGAAATTTTGTCTAGTTCGTTGATAAATCTTTCATAGCCTGGGATTACTTTTCTAACAACTGGGTCCATATTTACAACTTGGGATTCTTATATTTACTAAAAAAATAAGATTCCGCCAAGTATTACACTCTTTTTTGAAACTTTGTTGTTGTTTGTTTCGCCCAATTAATACACTTCTTTTCAATTAAATGATACGATACTATAGAACAAAGTATTGTCATAGTTATACATAAGATAAGAAGGAAAAAGATAGGTATCTTTGAATACAAAAGTTTAAATAGTACCATCATGATCGGAAAATGACACAAATAGATACTATATGAAATTTCTCCTAAGTATACAAATACATTCTTATTTAAAAATGCTTTTACTTTTAAGTTACTCATGGCCATTATAATAAATATACTAACACCAATTACGACACCCCAATCTTTTAATAAGAAAGTAGTACCATTACGGGAAAACCCATAAATTAAAATGGAATATAAATATAAAATAATCCCTAATGCAATAAGAAATCCTTTTTTAAATTTTTTCATATTCTTATATAAGTAGATAAGCTTTTCCTGATGCTTAAAAAGTAACATTCCAACCATAAACATAGATGTGAAGTGCAGCGTATCGGCATGACCATTATAAAACCCCTCAGCTTTCCCAATATGCAACATATTAAGGAAAATACTAATTAAAGAAAAGCTCAAAGCAAATAGTATCGTTTTCTTCCAACTCATTTTATAAAAAAGAAGGAATAACAAAGGGAACACAATAGATATACGCATTTCTTGAGCCAATGACCAGATAACTGGATTATAATTTTCCGTAAAAAAGTTATTAAGAAGTACAAAGTGATTGATAATATCTAATTTTGTTATAGACCCTTGCCACCTATCATAGAACCAATCCCGTAGTCCTATCACTTCATACGGCGAAAACAAAATAAATAAAGCAAAGGTAATGATTATCCAGCAATAATAAGGGATATAGATTCGTACAAATCGCTTAATTAAATATCCCCAATAATTTGTTTTTGAGTGATAAAGTGCCATAGATAACACAAAACCACTGAGTACATAAAAAACGATTACAGCTTCCCCACCAGCCCATAAGAAACGAAGCGGGGAAAATTTAACAGAATTAGGCAACGATGGTAACATTAAACAAAAATGTCCAATTAACACTGTAATAGCCGCTAATCCTCGTATGGAATCTAATTCTTTTATTCTCTTACTCATAAACTCTTCTCCTTGTAAATTATAAATTTTACTGTTAATTTAGGCCACTATACTAGTGTAGTGGGAGAATTGTACATATATACGTATAGGATAGAAGGAACTATTAAAATAAAAAGTAGGGTAAACTTTAAATTTTTATTAAATTTTTGAACTCTTTTCTTTTGGTAACCTAACTTCAAATATTGTTCTTATCACATTACTTTTAGCAGAAATCACCCCATTATACTGTTCGACTATATTTTTAGGATTACACTTAATAGACAATCTAAGTAATAAATTTGTTCCACATTTACAAAAAAATCAAACCAGTGTGTCCCGATTGAATATCGAAACACACTGGTAACTTAGTCTTTTTCTTATTGTCTATTTAATGGGGGTAAGACCCCATCACAATCAAGCTAATATTTTGAAGTGTCCTCACAACGAAGGGTTTATTATTTTATAGTTATTTATGAGAATGAAACTCATTTTTTTCGTTTTGGGGAGCAACCAATTTCTTAAGTTGATGGGCATGGGGTACCGCCAGCATTTTTGAAAAAAACCACGCTAAGCAAAAAATATAATAAGCTGCCCATATGGACAGCTCATTTACATAATTATCGAAAGCGAAAGTTAAAAGTTTTTAGCTTCTTGCTCACTTAAAGCACCCGTTACTTTAAGTGTATTTCTTCACAATCTTATTTTTAAAATTAGAAAAAGATTTTACTCTTTTTTAAAAATAAAACCAGTAGTTAATCAACGAGAGTTCAATCTCAATATTTTCTTGATTTAATGATAATAGAAGATGGTCTCCGTTTTTCATTTATTAATTCTGGCATTTTTTCTAATCCTGTTGGAGTTGACTCTGGCTCAATAATTTTCTCAATTACAAGACCATTGTCTATAAGAGTATTAATTAATGTTGAAATTGTTCTGTGATATTTAACAACACCATCTATCCACCAATATTCCTCCCTTTTTCCTTCTTCTTGGTAATTATCTAATGCCCAATGCAATCTGTTTCCATTATTATCCTTAAACCAATTATTCATTTCCTTTCGAGCTGTTACTATTGGATGTTCTGTTGAAAAGATAAATTCACCATCATTTTTTAACAGACCTCTTATTTTCTTAATTAGATGTGAGTAATCTTCTATGTAATGTATAACTAAAGAACTTGTTATTAAGTCGAATTTTTGATTTGGCAAATTAAGTTCTTCTATTGGTACACACATATAATCTATTTTTTCGTTTTTGTTATACATTTCAGCTTGTTCAATCATATTTCTTGAGATGTCCACTCCTATAACTTTCGAGGCACCATTTTCTACACAGTACATAGAAAAATGACCAGTTCCACATCCCAAATCTAATACAGACTTATCTGTAAGATTAGCAATTATAGATTTAATTGCTGGCTGTTCAACAAAATCATTAAAGGTAAATCCAGTTTCACGTAATGACTTATACTGTTTAAAGAAAAACGGATTATCATAAATGTTTTGTTTCATTATATACCTCCTATAATACAATCTATATTTTTTATATTCTAGGTGGCATCCAAAAATTACTATATTAACCAAAATACACTTCAACTAACCTGCCATTTAGTTGAATAAGGAACAGTGTATATCCTATACATGTTAGGTTGACAAAACGTCTCATTATCAGCAGTAACCAGATCCTAGAAAGCCATTCATACCAATGTTTTGTCAGCCTTCCGTTGTATGCAAGATTTCATACAGCCCTGTCACAACAGCATCTGGCAGTTCAAACCGTTCTCGTAGCCTGCATGAAATCCTGTATATCCTTAGCGTATAAAATCCACGTTTTGTTGGCGGGACCTCAAAAAGAAGCGCGAAACGCACTTCTTTTCTTTATAATCACTACACATCACATTATTAATATGATTACGGACAAGCCTTCTTGTTACTAAATAATGTTTCTTCAATTCTTGTTATCTAACCCACTCATTTTTCATTACTTTAAAATACAGCTTTTCAAATTCCCTAAAATACTTACTGTAAATGCCTAATGTTTCAAGATATGTATTAATAACTTCGCTTAAATCAAAATGAACACCTTCTTTAGCTAAGTCATAGCCATCATCCAGACTATATAAATCAAAATATTTAGCTTCCCAATACAATCCCCTGTTGACTAAAAGTCTAGTGGTACATTTAATTGATTCTTCAATCGTCAGTTCTTGTTTTTTTAGCTTTTTATGAATGACGGAAAGAGTTAATTTAACAGTGTATTCTTCATCAACTGTGCTACTAAACTCAAATAACTTCCCTTCAATATCATCTATCTTTGCTTTAGACATTAAGGATATCTCAATTATTTCATATGGCGGACTGTCACTTGCTTCAATCAATTTATCACACCATTGAATTACTTCGGTTTTACTCCACAACCCACAGCAAATCCCTAAGCCATAAATACGAGTTAATTTTCGAATTAGATCCAAATTTTCTCACCTACAATTTTTCATATACATTTTTGTTTAATTTTTAATAGATTATTATTCATTCATCAATTTATATATAATAAAGAACAAAGCACCCATTATGGGCGCTTAACTTTCCTGTCGTCAAAAACAAAGGCAACATCATCTTCTTCATTAGTACTTTCAATAACAACGTCATTCCTACTTTTTATTAAACGGCCCGGCTTTTGTTTTCTTAGATGACCAAAATTTCTAGTGATTAAAATAACGGATGCTTTTCTTTAAGAAGAGTTTTAAAGTCTTTCATTATAATATAATGGTACTTTAAATACATTTTCACTTTAATTGGATATGTACAATCACATAAAATTATGTATTATTCAGTCTAAAAAAGTCTTTTCATGACGATTCATGTAGATTAAACTTTAAATATAATGGTTTTATGTTTTTGCTTCACCCTCTTCATAGGAGAAATGAAGGGTTGTTGTCATTTTCGTAATAGTAAGCACTTACAAAATCTCCAATCGTTTCGATATGTAATATTTCATAAAACATTGTTGGTTTATTTTTTAAAATATTCAGGGGAAATAGACGAAATGCAACAGAAAAATTTATCAGACAGGGAGAAAATGATCGTATGTATCCAAAATTTATTGATAAAATAGCGTTTTCGAAAGCGCATAAAGAGTTATTAATTAAACTGTATAATAAAGAAATTTCAAGAAGCGAGTATAATCAATTGGTAGATGCTTTTTATCGTCCACAACAAAAATAAATATGAAGTACGTGTTTACTGTTTTATGTCTTTTATAATAACAAAGTTCGTTTATATCATTTTTGGGCAAGCTCTTTTGCTAGGTTGATGGGCATATGGCGGTATTCCTACTTCAATATGTTATCTCAAACTTTTTGACACATTGTTTTTCATAGAAATCACACCATTTCAAAAGGTGTACCCTTTGATACGAAAATAATTTACATAAAATCATTGTAATTTTATGTAAATTATTTAAAATAGAACATTTATATATTAATGATAATCAATTAATTTTAAAGGATCCACAATGGTAATATTCAGTCCTTGTACAATTGGATTATGGAGTAATGAAGTGAAAATAATGAATGGCACAGCAAAAATATATAACTATGTATTATTTATATTTATCTTACCAGCAATAATTTATTCTTTATAAGCTTCTTATCAACAAGGAAAAAACACTAGCTTAATGACAGTGTTTTTTCCTTTATAATCTACCGGGCAATATATTTTATTTAACCCAAAAAGAGGATATTATGATTTTAAAAAATAGAATAGGTACAATTATATCGATTTTAATACCGGTTTTATTGATTTTGTCCATTGTTAATGTTGCATACAAAATTATTTTAACTGGATTTTTTGGAGTCTCTATACTTTTACCAGTATTTCTTTGTCCAATTGGATTTATCCTAGCTATTTTTTCTTATCGAGTAGATAAAAATATTGGAGCGAAAATCGGGATAATATTAAATGCGGTAGTATTTTTGATTCCTTTTATTTGGATGATCGGAAGTATTATGTAGTTGAAATGTAATCCAGACATACCTCCTATATCACTAAATCTATGAAGAAATAAAAAAGGTGGTTCTAAGATGCAATATTACATATAGAAATGTATAGATATTAATACAAGCGCTTACTACAATTAAAAACATAAAGCTGCATCACATCTTAACACATAAGTAGAGGAGGAAATAACATGGAAATGGAAATCGCAATTTTGAAATTTGTAAGTGGAGTTCTACCATTCGTAGCAGAACTTTTAAAAGCAGGAATGTAAGTTCATTATTACGCAATTATTAGGAATAACTTTTCATACAAATGATCTGTATATCAAAGATGAATTGATGTGCAGATCATTTGTGTGAGCAAACTTTAAACAAGAAAAAGAATTCCAGAATCTTAAGGAATTCTTTTTTTATGCGTAATTATAAATTTAATACTTTTTACAAATGATCTTAATTTTATTAACTAAACAACAAAAACATACTACATATGCCTTATTGTTTAGTTCAATATTGTTTGAACAGTAAGTAACCTTTCTCTTAACTATTTTAAAAAAATAGCATGACTTAATCATTTTCATTAAGAGGTACCGCCACATATCAATCAACTTAAGATATTTCTTTATATAAAGGTAACGTTTTTTAAGTAGTTTTTCATTACCTTTTACGGATATTTTAAATTAAATTCCACAGATGTAGATAATGTTATTTTTTCTAAAAAATGTTATCATTCTATTTGTCATAAAAAACTCACATTTAATGTGATTAAAAAATTGAGGGGTTGGACTAACATGATCAGTGACTTAAAAAAAGCTGCCTTATCTTCAATAAGGGGCCATTGGGGATTAGGAGTAGGAGTAACGCTTCTTTATTATGGAATTCCTGCAATTGGTATGTTTATGATTGGAGGTTTAATATTTATGCTGTTTAGCTTAATTATTGGAATGATAGATCCCGATAGTTTTGTAGAGTACTCGGTAACAGGAGAAGCAATAGCTGACTCATCAGCCGTCTTTTTTCTAGGACTTGCTACAGTAATTATGTGGGCTATTATATTTATTATTTATATTGCTACACAAGGCATTATGGGTTACGGCTATAATAATTTCACTTTGCGTTTAGCAAAAAAAGAATCTACTACAATTAGTGATTTATTTGAAGGATTTAAGAAAAATAATTTATTTAGATCTTTGAAGTTAGGTATCTTGCAGACTATACTTATCCTTTTGTGGAGTTTATTATTAATTGTTCCAGGTATTATAAAATTTTTCTCTTATTCTATGGCGTACTATATTTTAATAGAAAATCCAGAATATACAGCAAGTGAAGCGATTAAAAAAAGTAAAGAAATGATGCAAGGACATAAATTAGATTTATTCATAACATGGTTGAGTTTTATCGGATGGTTTATTTTAGGTTCTTTGGTAGGAATATTTACACTAAATATCCCATACCTTTGGATTAATCCATATTACACTACAACAATATCGCACTTCTACTTAAATTTATCTAAAAGGGAAAATAATATGGAAGAACTAAGAGTTAACTAGAAGCATCTGTTAGTTTGAATTAATTTAGAATTAATAATAGCTTACATATCTTCTCTAATGGAGTAGCACCACATATCCATCAACTTAAGCATTTTGGTTATTCTTAAAGTTAAAGGCAAGTTAATGTTCTCTTATATTAATAAGAATATTAACTTGCTTTTTAGATTTCAGTATAAATTATTTATGGTTTTATTGTATTGTTAGCTTTATAATATCCAAATTTATCACCTGCTTTTATAATTCAAGCACCTAATATTAGGAAAAAAGAATATTTTATACATTGGTTTTATTCTAGAAATTCATTTAAATTATTCATGATGAATAATCCTTTTAATATTTTGCAATTAATTCACAGCATAAATAAAACATGAATTTTGCCCATGTTCTAAACCAAATGTATGTTGGAGGAGGCTAATTTGATTTTTTCAAAACTCATTGATCGATACGCTTTGTATGATTTGCATAAAAAAAGAAGTGTAGAGTTTTGCAGTGACCCCTGTCAAGTAGACAGTATTTAAAAAGCGCAACTAAGCAACCTGAGTTCTATATTTATATGGACTCAGGTTATTTAAT
>NZ_JAKUFP010000047.1:0-25143 GCF_022663495.1 Bacillus cereus group sp. BfR-BA-01383 | reverse complement strand
ACTCTAATTTTTCCCATAGAAAAATCCCCTCCATAGTAAACAGGTTAATGTGCTTTCTTTTTCCTGTCTACTATAAGGGGATCATATCATTTAGCGAGGCTCGTTTTTAAATACACTATTATTGGTAATCTAAGATACAGTTACAATATCTAATCCTAGCTTTTTAGTAAAAAACGGTATCTCCAATTCCACCGGTTACCGAAATGACATCGCCAGTAATAGATGCCGCCAAAGGTGAAGCCAAGAAGGTAATGACATTAGCAATTTCTTCTACTGTAATCAGGCGGCCGATTGCATTGAGTGCTGCCATCTGACGCAAAGCATCTTCGTTAGTGACTCGATTTCTAAACATTTCAGTATCGACAATCCCTGGATAAACAGCATTGACGTTAATTCCATGCTTTCCTAACTCCAATGATGCAGATTTTGTTAAATGGACAACAGATGCATTACGTGGACCGGAACTAAAATAATTACCGCCAATTCTAGCAGCCAGACCACTTATACTTATAATACGTCCCCAATTATTTTCAATCATATAGGGAGCTACAGCTCGGATACAACGAAAATAGCCCATATACTTTTCTTCAAAATCTTTCAAAATAAGTTCATCTTTAATACTATTAAAATCTTCTGGCTCAAAGCCGCCAACACGTGCTCCACTGTTGACTAAAATATCGATGCCTCCCATTGCCGTTGCTGATTTTTCAACTAAATTTAGAATAGAATCAGGATCAGTAGTATCTGCCACAATCGGATAGATATTTCTTTTTGTTTCTTGGGCTAATTCCTCTGCCGCAATTTTTAGTGAGGATTCATTTCTTGAACAAATCGTACAATCTACACCTTCCAGAGCCAACTGGCGGGCAGTAGCTTTACCAATCCCACGGCTTCCTCCAACAATAAGTGCTTTTTTTCCAGATAACTTTAAGTCCATATTTTAACCCCCTGTTTTGATTTAACCGTAAAAGATCAAACTTGGAAAAAATCCCCTGAATATTGAAGCATTTCTATTTTTAATTCTACAGATAAATTATAATTAAATAAAATTAAAGATTTTAATTTGTAAGTAAGTATTACTAATATAAAAAATTATTTTATAAATAATGAAAGTAGGACAGATACCTTACTCTGTAAAATGTATCGGTCTTGTACGAGTGAATAGGCTCTTCAAGGGGAGGAGCACACTCCTATTATCGTTTATCCCGTTATTTGTGTCCATCTCAAGGTTGAGAGAAGCGAAGAAGATAGGTAGAGAGTTGTGTTTTGTGATTTCAACAATATATTGTAATTGTTTACTGTCTATAACTGTATCCCTTTTGAATATTAGCGATATTTACTTACATATTAAAACTTTTAATTTTATTTATCTGAAAATTTTGAATATAATCTAGATAACAATCCATGCGGTTGTATCGGTTGTTATTTAAAGCACTCTTGCGTAGGCGGAGAAGGAGGACAGCACTTAAGAAGTTATAATTTATTTGACAAAGAATTTGAGAAGGGAGTTGAAGTTGATCTTTTATTAGGAAACAATCTATAAAAATATGATAACGCTTTCGCAATTAGGGAGGCTTGCAGTAATTTTATACACATTATGAAGAACCAGAACGTAAACGTCATTTACTAAGATCATGGCTCACGATGCCAAACGGCCGAGAAGTTGCACGTGATTTTGCGATGTTTATAGATGAGAAGACAGGTAAAGCAGGTCGCGGTGGTATTGTAGAAAACTTAAGGTAAGGGGAGATTGTTATATTGAACACCCCAAAATATTCTTGGATTATATTATTATTTCTAGTTGCTTCAGGTATGATCAACCAAGTTGATAAAATTATCATTGGTTTGGTTTCCATTCCAGTAATGAAAGAGTTACATTTAAGTCCTTCGCAATGGGGATTGGTGGGAAGTTCTTTCTTTTGGTTTTTCACTTTTTCCTCTATCATTCTTGGGGGCATGGCCGATTCCAAAAACACGAAAAAAATGTTAACTTGGATGTCGCTGGTATGGTTGATTGTTCAATTTATTACACCTTTTGTTTCTAGTCTATCTCTGCTAGTCTTTACAAGAATGATCTTGGGAGCAGGCGAAGGTGCAGCCCCAGCTCTATCGACGGCTATAGTTGGAAAATGGTTCCCAAAACATAGACATGGTATAGGCTTTGGTGCTGTTCTCTGTGGAGCAACAATTGGGCCTGCAATTGCTACACCATTATTAATCTCCTTGATCAATCAATATGGATGGGGATCTGCTTTTCTAGTCATGGGGATTGTTGGACTGATTGTATTAGTTTTATGGATCATTTTCGGTAAAGACAGTCCACAAGAAATCGGGTTGCCTTCATTTCATCAAGAGGAGCAGCATTCATCAGCCCTCTCCAAGGTTTCTTGGCGTCAGTTTCTTCCACATCTTTTATCTAAAAATTTTGTTTTTATTATTTTGTGTGGAGGTTGTGCCTATTGGTTATTGTCCGTTCAAGCAATATGGTTTCCGGCATACTTTACCAAAGTTCAACATTTTGATAATCAAACATTAAAATTAGCTGTGTCGTTACCTTTTCTTTTCGCTGCCATTAGTCAAATTGGCTTCTCTATGCTATCAGACCGAATTTATCGCAAAACTGGGGACATTCGTAAAGCACGAATAAATGTTGCCGGTTCCACCATGGTCCTATCTGCTCTTTGTGTATATATAGCAAATGCCGTGAATTCAAGTGCTATATCCATTTTATTTTTCACCCTTGCTCCAGGTTTTGCGTATGTCATTCTTTCACTTGCACCTGCAATATTGATGGATTTTTTTTCTCCAAAAAACATTGGAAAAGCACAAGGGATTTACGTTGCTCTTGCAAGCTCAACAAGTATTATTGCTCCGCTCGTATTCGGGTATTTCATCCAGTATGCAGCGACTGAGGAAATGGGATATCGTTATGGATTTCAAGTAACTGCTTTGTGTATGTTCGTTATTGGATTACTGTTTTTGATTGTTGTACGTCCCGCGAATCAAAGTCATACAACAATAAAAGCAGAGGAGCAAGTAAGTATTTAAAAATTAATGATGGATCGGGGAGGGAAAGAAAGGAGTAAATATGAAAAGGAGGTTGCTAAATGGATCGTTGTGTACATTGTCATGAAGTATTAGCCATTATGGAACGGAATCGCAGCGAGTGTTGGAATTGTCAAGAGAAGATGTCCGAGACTTACTCGGATGATTATATTGAAGTAGAAGATGAAGTAAAAGAGGTTGTAAGACAGAATTTGGAGCTTCGCAGGTAGCAAAAAAAGCAAGTTATCTTCTGATTGAACCAACCTAAAAGAAATATTTAAGTACTTATGAATCACCAAATCAATTGGAATGATATCACCTTTTATGACAGGGTGATAATTTTTTATTACGAAATCAGGTGAACATGTAATGGCAAACTTTCAAAGGTGAATTGGAAAATTCCGTCCATATTTATGGTAATTGTTCAATATTGATACTGTACTCCTTTTTGAATATTAATAATATTTATTTGCACATTAAAATCTTTAATTTTATTTAATTATAACTTATGAGTATAATCCATAATATAGAAAGTTTTAAAAATTTTGAATATTAAAAATAAGGAGGTCTAGAATGTCATCTACACAATTGTTTGATTTAACAGGACAGACAGCAATGGTTACCGGAGGTGGTAGCGGATTAGGGCGTGTAATGGCACTGGCGTTAGCTGAGGCCGGTGCAAATGTGATAGTTTGCTCACGTCGTATAGAAGTTTGCGAAGAAGTTGTGAAAGAAATCGAGGCGTTAGGAGGACAAGCACTCGCCTTATCATTGGATATAACAGTTCCTGAATCTATCGCTCAAGGTGTGGAGATAGCGGTTTCTCATTTTGGGAAAATCGAAATTTTAGTCAACAGTAGCGGAACGGTATTTGAAACGCCTGCTACGGACATGCCTTTAACAGAATGGCAAGCTATGCTCGATACAAATGTGACAGGAACATTTTTAATGTGTCAGGCTGTAGGAAGACATATGATAGACAACGAATACGGAAAAATCATTAACATTTCTTCTTCAATCGGCTTTAAAGGTACTGACCCAGAAGCAGTAGATTCTGTAGGATATACAACAAGTAAGGGTGCAGTTATGACTTTAACGAAGGATCTTGCAGTTAAGTGGGGCCGCCATGGTGTACATGTGAATTCTATTGCTCCTGGAGTTTTCACTACTGGAATGAATAACCCAGAAATACCTGGAACACTTGTGCATAAGGCCGGTCCGATTATTGCCGCCCAAGTTCCAGTAAGGAGGTTAGGTAGAGACAAAGATTTAGTAGGAGCAGTCCTTTATTTTGCTTCAGCAGCTTCTGATTATTGTACAGGACAAATATTGACTCTTGATGGGGGACTTGGTGCTAAGTAAATCCCAAAAAAAATAATTAAACTTAATTCGTGAATATATCAAATTGAGGGTGTGAATTAGTAGAAGTTAATTATAAGTTAAAAATAATCATTTCACTTAATTTTTATTATGAACACACTGAAAATGATAGATTCGCAATAGTTAATCAACTGATTATTGTAAGCGTTATCAATATGCTGGTTTTAAAAAATTGAAAGAGGGGATATAAATGGGAAACGTAAAAAATGTAAAAGAGGTAGTGGCATTTCATGCTAATAATATTTGTCCAGATGATTTACCTTGGATTCCTTATTTTGGAGATGCGAAGTTTAAATTACTTAAGGCCAACCCAGTAACCGGACAGACAGTTACGCTATTAAAAGTTCCTGCGGCTATGCAACTTCCTGCTCATTTTCATCCTGGTACGGTTATTGTTTATACTGTCCAAGGTACTTGGAGATATCTTGAGGATCCTTGGGTTTCTAAAGCTGGTGATGTCGTTTATGAGCCAGCTGGCTCTTCACATACACCGCAAGCTGTAGGGGATGAAGAAGTTATTACGCTTAATATTGTTGAAGGAACATTAGATTATTTAGGTGAGAATGGGGAAATTATTGCCAGAGATAATTGGGAGTCATTTTTGAAAAAATACCATGAGCATTGCGCAGCTGAAGGAATTGAACCGGTCGATGTGACTAAATTTTAAAAGATAGATTTGTAAAAAGAGAAGCTCGACGTTCACATGCGACGAGCTTCTCTTTTTGCTCTCTTAACTTTGAATAATTTTGGATTTAAGATGATGAATATATTTGTTGGCAAAAGTGGATAGATGTTTATTCTCTGATCGAACCATTCCTAAAGAAATATTTACAGTCCTATGATTTATCAAATCAACGGGAATGATATCACCATTGTTGACAGGGGGATAATTTTTCATTACGAAATCAGGAGCAAATGTAATAGCTAAACTTTCGATGATGGCTTGGAGAACTCCATCCATATTGTTTGATGTAAATAGGATTTTTAAGGGTTTATATTTATTAAAGAAATCTTGAACAAAATACTGCATAAATTCACCTTTATATGTAACGAGAGTTTGATCAAGTATATCATGAGGAGTTATGGTACCAAGAAACGCTAAGGGAGAATGCTTAGAAACATATACTTTCTGTTTCCCTTCAAATAGTGTTTCAAAAGCTATTCCTTCCATATTTACATTTAAATCAGGCGAATACGTAATCAGTCCGATGTCGGTCTTATGCTGTCGAATATCTTCAATTACAGCATGTCCACTTTTTTCGGTAACCTCCACATTTACATGTGGATATTCATGTCTAAAAGCAGCTATAGCTTTTACTAGAAACGTCGTCAATCCGGGTAAAGAAGATAACCTTAGTTCTCCCGCTTCCATGGAGTTGAATGAGCTGGCTGTCTCCTTTATTTCTTCAATTTTTCTCAGTACTCCGTAGGCAAGTTTTAGAATGATTCTACCTTCATCGGTTGGTACAGCACCGTGTCCACGTGAGCGATTAAGGATCTTAATCCCTAACTCCTTTTCTAAGCTGGTAATGGATTGGCTAATCGTAGATTGGGTCACATGAAGATTCTGTGCTGCTTTAGTCAGAGAACTGTGTTTTGAGACCTCAATAATATATACTAATTGCTCAATGTTCATGACCGCTCCCCTTTTCGAATATTAGTATTACTTACTTACAGATTAAATTCTTTAATTTTATTTAATTATAATTTATAAGTATAATTGATAACAACAATAAGTTTCGTAAAATTTCGAACATTCAAAAAATAAAGTATCAAAACGATTGTTTGGTTTAACGGATCCTGAAAGCGTTTGTGTTGGTAAAGGAAGATGGCAAACGTTGTAGTATGTTCACGTCGTATAGAGGCTTACGAGAAAGGTGTGAAAGAAATCGAAGTATTAGGGAAACGAGCCCTTGTCCTGGCACTGGATGTAACAGATTCAAGGTAGGATAAAGCAATTTCTCATTGCTCAACTGGATAAATAAAACATGTGGAGGAGACGGATGACAACAGAAACTATTTTAATTACAGGTGCTACAAAAGGAATCGGTTTGGAATTCGCTAAAATTTTCGCAGGTCATAGCTATAATTTAGTGTTAGTTGCCAGAGACGCAACGTTGTTAGAGCAACAATCCGAGAATTTAAAAAAGGATTATGGTATACAAGTAAATACTTTTGCCGGCGATTTAGGCCACTATACAACGGTAGAGGGCTTGCATCGATACTTGAAAACTGAGGGAATTGACATTGATATATTGATTAATAATGCCGGAGCTGGCGGATTTGGATTCATGACGGAAGTGGATATTCAGAAGGAAATGGAATATTTGCAGCTCAATATGATTTCACTTACGTATTTAACCAGACTTTTTGCGGATGACATGGTGAAACGAAAGCAAGGTAAAATTTTAAACGTGGCTTCACTAGCAGCCTTTCAGCCAGTTCCACGAATGTCGATGTATGGAGCGAGTAAATCGTACGTCTTATCCTTTTCGGAAGCGATTGCTGAAGAACTGAAAGGAACTGGGGTTCAAGTTTCAGTATTATGTCCAAGCTTTACTAAAACAACACTTACGCAGCAATTCGCCGGAGCAGGAACGAAAGTGTTCAATAAGAACATGTTGGATCCGCAAATGGTTGCCAAGTGCGGCTTTGAAGGATTAATGAAGAATAAAAGGGTAATCATTCCGGGCTTTAAAAATAAACTCATGGCTAAATCTGTGGGCCTGCTGCCAAGGAAATGGGTAACCATCTATACCCGAAAACTTCTTGAGCAAAAAGTATAAATAAACATAAAATTCCTATCTTTGAAAGAATGAGAGTTTTTACACGTATCCCACTTATATAATTTCTGTGGAAAATTGTACAATCGTGCTTAATTTAGTTGAATAGCAAAGCAGGGGCCATTCAATCTTTAAAGAGCGCTATCAAACCTTATACAATTTACGGAAAATATTATGCTTACGTTATGATTGGGGGCAGCTTCATGAAGCTGAAAAAAAATTTAAATGAATACAATCAATTCAAACGCGAAATGGAAATATCAGCGCAGAAATATGGATTAACTAACCCAAAAACCGTTGAATACAGCCAAAAGTTAGATTTAGTGGTCAATGAATTTATGATGATAAAATATTCAGAAGTAAACAAACAGGAGCAACTTAGGTAGTAGCTTATGTCTAATAGTTGTTTCTAGAAATCATCTTTACCATATAAAACTGATAAAAAATTTTCCGAAAGAAAGCACAATAATTGTAGGCAGGCAGAAAAAATTAGTTAAAAGCCCTATAAAACAATTAAAAAATATTTCAATCTATTGGGATTAGATAATTGCAGAACAATTGAAGAAATGAAAGCCAGATAAACTTAAGACGAAAGTGACTCCACAGAGTAAAAAATTTTTCATTTTTCGTTTTGAGAGTAAAGATTACTGTGAAATATTAATGAAGGGGTGACGTTATGTGGGTCTGTACCTCACACATGAAAGAAACATTACTATTGTTAGACACTCCCCATGTTAGCAAAGCTTCGTATCAAATTAAGTGTTCTCTTTGTGATAATCTTGCTACTGCAAAAGTTTATTATACTCACAGAACTTACCGTTATATTAAAAAACAATGCATAGATTCTTTATCAAAATCTTCCCCTATAAAATCTGGTTAATTAATTTTGGGAAATACAATGCATCTCAACTTATGAATAGATAGTCCACGACTATCTTAAAATGGACAATCCAAACATTCTGTACAACGATAGGTTCTTTTTTTCGTTTTATACCCAGTACTCGTTTTTGGTTTTTCCTACAAATAAAAAAGAGGTTAGCCCGAGTAGCTATGCAGCTACTTTTGGGTCTACCTCATTAAGTGATAGTAGATTCTTCACTAAGACCCCCGCGATAAAATAAGAAAAGCCATATAAAACTAACGAAAATACAGCATATAGCTAGCGAACTACCGATTATTTGCGGAGAAAGTATTTCTAAAAGCCATCCCGTAAAAAACATAGATAATTGGATAAGAGATCCGTAAATGGAATAATGGAATGAAAAAACTTTACCCATCATATTTTCGTGCGTATAAGTTTGGAGTAATGTCGTATCAAGTGAAACGATGATTCCTCAAAAAAGCGAATTCAATATGTAAAGAGTGTGCAATTATCCCGCCCAAAGAAGCACCAATAATAGACATAAAACCATTAATTGCACTAGAAAGAGAATTGGCGGTTACGAAATGATTTTGGTGTACGATATTCTTTAAAGTTGCTTGTTTAGCAGGCTCAAATAAACAAGCAAGCACAGATAAACATATATTAGAAATGAAAATAATTTCAATCTTAGTGAAAATGTTTCTTATGTCATAGTAAACGATATTTTGTTAATTTAAATCACAAATAAGATGGACATAAAATCATACGAAAGTATGAAAAAACAGCTCATATATGAGCTGTTTTCGTATAGTTTTTAGATAACGCATTCATTCATTTTGAGTTTAACGAAAAGGATATTTTATATTAATATCCGAACCCGCCGCCGCCACCCCAACAGCTACATCCGATAATGATTAGAAGGATGAATAGTACGATAAGCAAAGCAAATCCACCGCCGAAACCAGCGCAACTACCACCAAAGCTCATGTTTTTTCCTCCTTTTTAATAAATTAATCTATATAGTTCATGGACTACTATATACAGTATGTTTTTGTATGGAAAAGGAGCCAGTCTGATTTGTAATTAGACAAACGCCTGTAAGCTCATTTGGATTATATGTTTAGTTTAATTTACATAGTGATATACAAATAAAACGTTATGTAATTTGCAATTTGTTCATAAAAAATTGTAAAAAAAACCATTTTTATATTTTTTTATGAAGAGATTTGTACTATAATTTTACAAGTAATATTATGGGAAAAGGGAGTTTTAGTCGAGAGATGGAGATGGGACAATTACAAAATAAAATAGAAAACAAAAAGAAAGAGCTAATTCAACTTGTTGCTAGACATGGTTTGGATCATGATAAAGTTTTGTTATTTAGTCGAGATTTAGATATGCTAATTTATAAGTTTATGAATGTAAAAGATGTACATAAATAAATGAATAAATAATTTATAGTTTTTTATATTAAGCTATTTTATAAATGAAGGAGAGAATAAGAATTGGAACATTTACAAGAAGAGTTGTATAAACAAATACGAGAAGAAAAGGGTACTGTTACAATTTTCTTGAAGAGTGGCGTTAGAATAGTGGGAGAAGTTGTCGGGGTAGATAAATTTACAATTTTAATACTAGTAGATGGAAAACAACAACTTATTTACAAGCAGGCTGTGTCAACAATAATGAAATAAGACACTCATGTTGAGTGTCTTATTTCATTATTGTTTGCAGGCTTCAACATCAATGCCAGCAGCTACTAATTTTTTTTCTCCATCTTGTTCAATAATTTTTTGTAACTTAGATAGGAAAGAATCAAAGTTTGTATGTTTTGCCACTTGGAATGTCATTTTATGCTCAATTGGTAGCCACGTATCAATATCAGCTTCGTTATGTTGAATTTTCACTTCCAGTTTATCAAGCGCGTTAGCAACTTTCGCTTCGTACGTTTCTTTCGCTTCAAACTCCATCCATAAATCATATAAATCCTCACCGAGAGAACCTTTTAATGTTCGTTTAATATTTAAAATTGCTTCTTGCTCATTTTGTTGTTTTTGCAATTGTAATTCGTGACTATTCATTGTATCAAAGGCAGGAATATCACCAGCTTCTGCTTCGACTAGGTCATGAATAATAACCATTTTAAGTAATTTTTCAACACTTACTTTTTGATCTAAATAAGGTTCAACTAAAATGGCCATTAGAGACATGCGCCACGTATGTTCTGCGACACTTTCTTGGCGTCCGTTAGAAAGCCAGCTATGTCGCATTTCGTATTTTAGTTTTTCGGCTAATGCAATGACTTGTAAAATGTTATGTTCCATCGTGATCCTCCTCATATTTCCATACCATAATTCTAATATGGAAATGAAATGTGTCAATTTTATGAGTATATTGCGATAGATGATAAGCGTATAATAAATGTTATATGTAAAAACGCATTATTAAAATGAAAAAATGTTTTATAAAAATGAAAAGGGAAGGGCAGGAATATGGGAGACGAAAATCAAGTGTTTGCTAGACCAGAAAGAAAAAAAAGGAAGGTTGATATTTCTAGCCCAGTTGGCATTATAGTAGGTTTTGCCATAGTGATAGCAGCTATCATGCTTGGTGGCGGTGGAATAAAAGCTTCTAAAAACTTCTTGGATGTTTCATCTATTTTAATTGTCCTAGGTGGAACAACAGCGACGGTTGTTGTAGCATATCGATTTGGGGAAATAAAAAAATATACGAAAAGTATTTTTACGGTTTTACATAGAAGAGAAGAAGATTTAGAGCAGTTAACAGATTTGTTTGTGGATTTTTCGAAAAAGTCTAAAAAACATGGTTTACTTTCTTTAGAAGTTGATGGAGAGCAAGTGGACAATCCTTTTATTCAAAAAGGAATTCAACTCATGTTAAGTGGTTACGATGAAGATGAATTAAAAGAAGTGTTAATGAAAGATGTAGAAACGGAAGTGTATGAGTTAAGAAAAGGAGCAACTTTATTAGATAAAATTGGTGATTTTGCTCCAGCCTGGGGAATGATAGGAACTTTAATTGGTCTTATTATCATGCTTCAAAACTTGCAAGATACATCGCAAATTGGTACAGGGATGGCAGTCGCAATGTTAACGACATTGTATGGATCTGTACTTGCGAATATGATTGCAATACCTCTTGCTGAAAAGGTGTATCGTGGTATTGAGGATTTGTATACAGAGAAGAAGAGACTCCCATTTGTGGGAGTCTCCTTTATTAGTTTTAAAATTCCGAATTATCAGTTGACCGCAGTTTCTTTCTTATTTATATTAGTAGGTATAATTATAACTACTAACGGGAAGTTCGATTGTTGTTACCACAGAGTATGTTCGGCACGATATTATGGTGGAAGAAATCACGAAAGTGTTTGGTGCTGATAAATTAGATACGTTTTGACATGATTTAGTTCATGTCGTAACAGGAAAACGTAGTATGGAAGAAATGGGGGAAGATAATGGTGAATAAAGCTCAAGCACATATGACGCTGCAGAGCGATGATACATTTCAACAAGGTGTAAAAGATTGTTTACCAACTGTATTTGGCTATTTAAGCATCGGTATAGCAGCTGGTGTGATTGCAAAAACAGCGGGTTTCTCGATTATAGAAATTGCTTTTATGTCCACGTTAATTTACGCAGGTTCTGCCCAGTTTATATTAGCGGGTATGTATGCAGCTGGTGCCCCTGCCTCGGCAATTATTTTTACCGTGTTTTTTGTTAATTTACGCCATCTTTTAATGAGTGCGGCACTTGCACCTTACTTCACGAAAATTCCTCTATTTAAAAACTTAATAATTGGTTCGCAAATTACTGATGAAACATTTGGCGTTGCAGTACAGCACGCAGCGCAAAAAGGATATTTAGGCGAAAGATGGATGATCGGGCTAAATGTAACAGCGTATTTAAATTGGATTATTGCTACAATTATCGGCGGGCTATTTGGAGAATGGATACCAGATCCGCATACATACGGGATGGATTATGCATTACCAGCGATGTTTATCGGCTTATTCGTTCTTCAATTAATAAGTAGTAAACCAAAACTAGCAATTCATCTTACTGTTGCAATTGTAGCGATTATTATCGCATATGTTTCGCACTTATTTATGCCAGATAGTATAGCGGTTATTATCGCAACACTGTTAGCTGCGACGATTGGAGTGATGATTGAAAAATGGAAATGAGATTAGACGTATTATTACTTTTACTAGCTGCAGGAGCTGTCACACTCGTACCACGTATATTACCGCTTCTCGTATTTAGTAAACTACAAATTCCAGATTGGGGTTTAAAATGGTTAAATTACATACCGATTGCGATATTAGCGGCACTTTTGTCGCAAGTACTATTTATGCATGAGACGATGCAGTGGGATTATCTTATCGCAGCAATCCCCACATTTCTTGTCGCAATATATACTCGTAGTTTATTAGGAACAGTATTAACCGGAGTGATTGTGATTATTTTGTTACGTTTCTTTTTCTAAACAGGATTACGCTTATATAGTAGCGAAAGGTGTAATAACATGAAATATATAGGGGTGGTGTTATGATACTTTTAACGATAGGAGCAATATTGTTAACGTTGTTTATTTTCTTTATTATCGGCTTTATTACGTTTATGATGTTTGTTGATAAGGCGACACCTCAAATTTATTACACACCTTGTGAATCAGTGACAGTGAAATCTAAGGATAAACATAGAAGGAAGAAAAGTTGATAGCGGGCTTTTCTTCCTTTTTCTTTTACATCCCCGAAAGAACTAACAACAATAACCCAAATAGAAAACTAATAAATGAAAAAAAGCCGATACATATCGAGAACACCCGATTATTTCTCCATTCGCGCCAGAAAACGATAAAGCCTAAAATGCAAAGGAAAAACCAAATAGGTAAGAATATGAATCCACTAACTTTCTCGGGGAGTAACGAATAAAAAGCTGTTAAATATAATATCCAATTTGTAAAAAATAAAATGCAAACGATAATGGATTGTAAGTAGGGACGTTTTAAAAATGTCCCTTTTTTAACGGTTGTAAAAATGAGAGTTAACACTGAAAGGAAGGGAATCATTATGAATATGAGTAAGAGTAAGAGTAATGTAAGTGATATTTGGTCTCCTTTACAATATTGTTTTCAGAAGAAATGAATCTATTATTTTATATACTTGTTTTGTAGAGTGCTCGTTATATTTTTCAGAGTATGGATTTAGAAATCCATGTTCACCATGTAGTTGTTTTATTTCTAATAAAGGATTATTTTCTTGCTGTAATGTTTTCATTAGGGAGCGTACTGAAAAGCTAGATTCAATTTCAGGGAAAATCAGTAATGTAGCACATGCTGGTTTCATGTGAACATAGTCGCGTATACGAGAACCGTAACATCCAATGATAAAATCTAGTTTCGGATTGTTACTACATAGCCATGAGATGGTAGCTCCAACACTAAAGCCGATAAGTCCAATTCGTGTGTAACTATTGGACAACTTAGTAACAAATTCTTCAATCTGTTCTTTTCCATAATCAAATCCAATATGATTCATAAAATGATGATATGCTTTTTCTTCATCTTTACAATGAAATGCATGCTGCGATTGTAGAAGGTTAGGACAGAATACATCTATACGAGATGAAGCGAAGTGGTCAATAACATGATGCATATGATCGTTCACACCGTATATTTCATGTACAACAATGAGAGCTAATTTTTTCTTCATAGCTACAATGTACCTCTATGAAACTTAAATTCTTTCTCAACGAGGCAGATACGCAATTGGAAGTTTTCATACCATTGCTCACGGCCCCTTTTCTTCGCTTCTTTATGTAAGGAATTTTTCTTCCAATTTTCAATTGCTTCAAGTGATTCCCAATAAGAAATTGTAATTCCGAGTCCTGAATTACCTCGTGCACTTTCTACACCTAAAAACCCAGGTTGCTGTTTCGCGAGATCCTCCATTTTTTCGGCAACGGTACTATAGTCTGTTGTATCATTTGATAAATTAGAAGTGAATATAACTGCATAATAAGGCTTGTCTTTTTCTAAATTAGATTTCATTATCTTTCCCCCTAATGTATAGTATGAATAATTAATTCATAGTTTGTATTTTAGCAGGTTAAAAAAAGAAAAGAAGTAGAAGATTCTTTTTTTTTTTTCAGTTGCTGTAAAATAAGGGTATAGGGAATTTATATTAAGTAATCTAAAGTAAGAAAAATGCCACTTCAAAAAATTTGAAGTGGCATTTCTTATATTTCCTCTAAGCTATTAACTGGAACCGTTAATTCGCG
The DNA here is from genome assembly GCF_022663495.1 of Bacillus cereus group sp. BfR-BA-01383. NCBI lineage: Bacteria > Bacillati > Bacillota > Bacilli > Caryophanales > Bacillaceae > Bacillus > Bacillus cereus group sp. BfR-BA-01383. The sequence continues at coordinate 10,771 of NZ_JAKUFP010000047.1, read as the reverse complement.
TCCTGGGTTTTTAACTTCATATATGCGGGCGGTTTCGCTGCTTTCGTCGACGTGTTGAATCATAACAGGCATACCTTGAAAACTGACATTGGCATGTTCCGCTGATACAGAAAGCTCTTTTGCACGTTCTATATTCATTTATATTCCTCCCATCATTATTATCTTTGCTAAAAAGGAGGGATAATATACCATTTCGAGACATTCTTAAAGTTTTTGTATTATTTGTAATGTTTCTTTAATGAATGAAGAGAATATGGAATCGGGATAAGATTGTATGAATTGGTTTGCTTCAGTTACTTCTTCAAGAGCGCTTTTTTTATCATTAAGTTTTACGTAACAAAGAGCGCGATATGCCCCTGCTGTTGTAAGCCATGCTTGATCAAGTGGATGATTCATATAATCTGGCATGATAGCACTTTGTAATGTTTTTAAAGCTTCTTCGTAACGTTTTAAACCGTACAAAGCTTTTCCTTTTTCAAGATGATACAATCCATCTTCTTGAAAAATTGGCTCATCTTTTAGTTTTTCCCGAAATTGTTCTAGATGTTCTAATGCGATTGTATATTCATTAGTAATTGTGTTGTAGTAGTACGCTTTTAAAATATCAACAATCGCAGCAGATAAAGTATCTTCTGTGAAAATGGCAAATTGCTCAGATTTTTTTATGTAGTGTAAATATTGTTCTTTATCAGCCGTGATGACTTTTTGATAAGATAATATGCGGTAAAATTCATCTGTTTTATAATACACTTGATGTGTTTTTGAAAAGGCAAGTGCATCTAAAATGACTCTTTCACAATTTTCATAATTACCACATGCAAGTAAAATAATCGCTTCATATAAACATAACTCGATATGTATAATAAGATCCATTTCTAAATGTTTCTCTTCATAGTCATTTCGGATACTAGCTATAAGTTGTAAACATTCAGCATACTTTTTACGTGTGAATATCGTATAAGATAATTTTAACTTTGTTTCCGTACTGTCACGGTATAAAGTATATTTTTCAAAAATAGAAGTGGCTTTTTCAACGTAATATTCAATGTTGTAATCTTTCATTATAGCCGCAGCAGTTACAAATTGTTTATACAAACGAGCAGTATTTAAAGTAGGAGGTAGCTCTTTTTGAACGATAGGTAGTAAAATCGCGTATACTTCATCACACTTATTTGCCTTAATTAGTTTCTCCGTTTGTTGAATGAGTTCTACAATTTCTACATCATCATCTTCTAGTAAAAAACTCGTTTCGCATCCAAGTTTGTCAGCGATATATTGCAATGTTTTCATAGAAGGTGTAGCTTTTCCATTTTCAATTTGACTTAGCATACTTTTTGTTAGTTCTGAACCTGCTAGCTCAGTTTGCGTAAGCCTTTTTTCTTTTCGTAACACTTTAATTTTTTCGCCGAGAGTTGCCATATTATTGCTCCTTTATAATCAAAAAGTTAAATGCAATTAAACTTTTTGTTGTAAAAATTGGAAAGTTGATTATATAATAAGTTTAACACAATTTAACTTTTAAGGGGAGAGTGTCATAATGGGAGATGTAAGTATAGGTCAAAATGATTCAAGAATGAGGGTTGCAACGAGAAATATCATTTTGATGATGATCGGAAAAATGACGTCTTTGTTAGGCGCGGGTATTTATACGTTTGCAATGGGATTATATGTATTAAAGACAACGGGATCAGGGATGGGGTTTGCAACTACGCTTATTTGCGGATCACTTCCAAGGATGATCTGTGGACCAATTGCAGGTGCTGTAGCTGACCGCGTTAATCGAAAATGGCTTGTCATTGGTACTGATTTGTTAAGTAGCTTAACAATGCTTATCATGTTTATTCTGGCTACTATGTTTGGACCGTCACTTCTGTTTATTTATGTTTCAGCAGCATTATTATCAATTTGCGCAAGTTTTTATTCTGTTGCGTTTACTTCATCTATTCCTAATTTAGTTGATGAAGGACGTATTCAAAAAGCGAGTGCTTTAAATCAAACGGCAGCTTCTTTATCAAATATTTTAGCGCCAATTATTGGCGGAGTTGTATTTGGTTTCTTGTCAATTAAGTCGTTCTTTTTGTTAAATAGCATTACATTCTTTTTAGCAGTTATTGTGCAATTATTTATCGTATTTGATTTATATAAAAAAGAAGTGGCTGAGAGTAAAGAGCATTTCTGGATGAGTATAAAAGAAGGTTTTTCATATATAAAACGACAGCATGAAATATATGGTTTAATGAAAATAGCACTGTGGGTAAACTTTTTTGCGTGTGGGTTAACCGTTGCACTTCCATACATTATCGTCCAAACATTGCATTTATCTTCAAAGCAACTCGGTACTGTAGAGGGAATGTTAGCAGTCGGAATGCTAATTGGTGCGATCGTTTTATCAGTACGTAAAGAAGTGAATAATCTGTTTCGTTCTATTTATATCGGGCTGTTTTTATTTGCCGGTTTGAGTTTATGTACAGTTTTCCCATTGTTAGTTAGCATTCCGAAAGTAGCAAGCTTCATTTACTATATCGTGTTTATGCTTTTAACGGGTATTTCAATGATGATAGTAAATATACCGATGCAAGTACATATGCAAAAGACGACAGATCCAAGCTATTTAGGGCGTGTATTCGGCCTACTTGAAACAATTGCTACTGCAATCGCGCCGCTTGGTATGATTGTATATGGATTATTATTAGATATGTTGCCAACTAGCATTGTTATGATGACATTAGGCGGAGGGTTATTGTTAGTTGTATTAGTTGGAGTAAAGCAGCATGTGGCGAAAAAGCAAGTGGATGTGTCTGCCTAAAAGAAAATTTGACTTAACAATATAAAAATGACCGAAATAGTATTTTAGTTTTTGAAACTCTTTTTCATGTATGTTACAGTAAAGTGAGCAGGCAAAGAAAAGGAGAAAACATCATGAAAAAATTAAGTTTTGTTATGCTTTTTCTGTTAGTCGTAATGACTGGATGTAGTAATTATGACACGTATATTGAAACAGGTATGCAATCATTGACAACTGAAAAATATAGTGATGCACAGATGTGGTTTGAAAAAGCGGAAAAAGAAAAATCAGGAAATAAAGCGAAGTCATATAAAGAAATCGCTCAGATAATGGATCACGGAGCAACCGCATTAAAAGACGGTAAGTATTTAGAAGCAGAAGATATTGCAAATGAAGTGTTGCAAAAGAAAAAGGACAATGCACTTGAAAAAGCTGTGACATCAAATGCAGAAAATATGCTTCAAAAAGCAAAAGATGTTGAAAAGAAAGTAAATGAAAGAGTAGCGAAACAAAAAAAGGTAGATGAAGAAGGAATCGATAAATTAATTAAAGCTGTCGATAGTATAGATGATGTAAAAGAAAAAGAGAAGAAAGTGTCAGAAGCATTAGATAAAGCTGAAGAGGCACAAGCAAAAATTGAGGCGAAGAAAAATAAATAGAGTTATGGTTTAAAAGGCTGTCGTGTATAACGACAGCCTTTTAAGCTAAATCAGCGGACACGAACATATCACTATTTTGAAGGTTTTTAGAACGCAAACTATAAGCGACTACTTTCTTCTTATGTTGTTTTACAACATCAACATGCTCTTCATGACTATAAATATAAAATGTAAAATCCTTTTTGCCACGTTTTGCATTGATAATTAGAGGCGTGCCCTCATTTAGCGGTGGTGCATAATAACGATCTAAATATAAACCTTCATTAAAATCGTGAATAATTTGAGATTTCTTTTCACCTTCTAAGCTATTTCCATTGATTGTCACAGTAACATTGTCCTCTTCAAGTTGTGGATGTGTTTCATATCGGCTAATAATGGATTCAATAACAGAGTTAGGAAGGCTAGAAACGATAATTTTAAATGCCCCAAATACAACTAACATTACAATAAACCAAGTCGTCATAGTATAATCATCCCCTTTATTCTATTTAATAATATAACTCATATGGTAATAGTACATATGGTGAAGTTTTGTATATTTTGTGAAAAATTTTCCTTTTTTGAACGCTTTTTAACAACTAGAGATGTTTAAAGAATACAAGGAAATATTTGGTGTGATAAAAATATAAAGGTTTTCTATTTATCATAAAGGGGTTATGAAATGGAAAATTGAAGAAGTAGGTCAGTTAACAGTATTTTTAGCATCCGATGAATCAAGCTACATAACAGGTACACAAATTGTAATTGATAGCGGTAGCACATTACTGTGAGCTTTTATCTATTATTAGAAAAAATAATTTTGTTACAAAAAATTGAAATCAAAGCTTTTTATAAAAAAAAGGTTTATAATAAAAACATAACTAATTACAAGGAAGTGTCACTATGAGTACTGTAACAATCGTATATGGTATTATTCTTTCTACAATTATTGTTTTATTTATCGTCGGGGTTTCGCGTTATATTCATAAATGGAAAGAAGGCGTTGCGAAATTAAATCACATTGAAGAAGAACTTAGTGATTTAATGTTACATCATGGTAAGTAAAAGTTTATTTTTTAACTAAACAATGTGAAGGATATCACAAAACATGCTCTCATAATGAAAGCATGTTTTTTATTATGTGCTGAATAGGCACATATCATCTATTTTTTCCATACGATACATCGTTAAGTGCAGAATGGTAGGAGCGGAAAAGAGGGATGAAATGAGTACATCAGGTTATGTTCCAGATAATAAAAATTTAAAGAAAAGCTCAGGAACCCCAAACCTTTTCTTTGATTCAAGAACAAATGTCTTTTTTAAAAGAGATGAGAAAAACGTTGCATATGAAGTCACTTCAACACAGTTACCGGCGATGATCGGCGGAGCTTTTGTTGATTTGTTTATGACAAAAGGGCATATGCGAGAACCACATTGGCATCCGAATGCTTGGGAGTTAGATATTGTGGTATCAGGAGAAGCAGTTACATCCATTTTAAATCCTGAAACGAATCAATTGCAAAATTATCATATAAAGCCTGGGCAAACAGTTTTCATTCCAATGGGGTGGTGGCATTGGATTACACCGGTAACGGATGAAGTACAATTACATTTGTTTTTTAATAATGATCAGTTTGAAACGGCAGAAGGATCGGATGTACTAAGATTGACGCCACCAGAAGTGTTTCAAGCTGCATATGGTGTGAATGCAGAGAAATTAGCGGAAAATCTTTCACCAATTAAAGAGTCGGTTGTAATTGGACCGCCCGCAGTGAAACGCTCTATGGGTGATAAACAGGATAAAGATCCAAATATAGTAGTTACGTTAAATGGACAAATAACTTCATGTGAAATAGAATAACTCTTCCTATTAGTAGGAAGAGTTATTCTATTTTGTATAATTTTGTAATTTATTTCGGTATAATGATTATATATAAGGGAATTTGTTAGAGGGGGGCATATTGTGAATATATTAAAGATTATAGGGATTATTGTGGGAGTAATTGTAGTTGTCATTGTAGCTTTCTTTGTAATTATGAAATATTATTTGTCAAAAGAAGATCCAAATTATGTCTTAAATTATATAAAAGAACATAAAGATGATGAAACATGTTCATTACTTATTAGGCGAAATGGTGAAGTATTAACATCTATAAATGAAAATAAAAAACTGCCATTAGCAAGTATGGCGAAAATTGTAATAGCAGTGGAGTTTGCTAAACAAGTGTCAGAAGGAAAGATAAGCCGGGATGAACGGATTTCATTACATGAGTTAGAAAAATACTACGTTAAAAACACTGATGGTGGAGCGCATCCTGCATGGTTAGAAGATGCCCATACTAGAGAGTTAGTGAAAAATGAACAAATAGCTTTAGAAGGAGTTGCCAAAGGGATGATTCACTATAGTTCTAATGCAAATACAACATATTTGTTAGAGAAGCTTGGAATAGAGAGAGTAAATGAAAGTATAAAAGAGTTAGAGCTTACTAGTCATGATAAGTTTACTTCTTATACTGCTTCACTATATATGAGAGGATACGTAGAAAAAGAACTTCATGTGCCAGAAAATCAATCATTAAAAAAGCTACGTAACATGTCAAAAGATGAATATAATAAACACGTGTTACAAATACATGAATGGATGAAAGATGAAGAAGAATGGAAAAAGCGGGATATTCCATTAAAAGTAGATATGGAATTCCAACGCATTTGGTCAGATCGATTAGTGGGTGCAAATGCTAAAGATTATATGAGTATAATGGAGAAGGTAAATAGTGGAAATTATTTTCCGAAATCAATGCAAGACGAAATTGAGAATGTTTTTAAAGGAACAGTTGAAAATAGTAGGTTTGAATATGCTGGTCAAAAGGGTGGTTCTACCGCATTCGTGTTGACAAAAAGTTTGTATACTACGGATAAGAAGGGAAATAAGGTAGAAGTTGTAATCATGTTTAATGATATAGATAATCAAATCACGCACACAAAGCTTAGAAATAATGTAGACTATTTTATTCGAGATAGTTTAGCGAGTGAGGAATTCAGAAAGGAATTATAATGAAATAACTTTATTATGTAAACAAAAAGTACTCAAAGGAATTAACCGATATCTAATCGAATTAATTGAATAGATGCGTTAATGGTAGGAGCACCAGTAACTGTAGTAATGAGTGATAATGTGTAAGAAGGCTTTAGATAAAAGAGATTGTTATTTTCATAGGAAAGGGGTGATAGTTATGACTACAATATATTTCGTTCGTCATGCACACTCTACATATACAAAAGAAGAACGGGAACGGCCTTTATCTGAAAAAGGGCACTTGGATGCAGAGGATGTAGCGCGCTTATTGGAAGGTAAGCATATTGATAGTGTTATTTCTAGTCCATATAAAAGGGCGATTCAAACTGTGCAAGGAATTGCGGATACATATAATTTATCAATACAAGTAGAAGAAGATTTACGGGAAAGGTTATTAAGTAAAGAGCCAGTACAGGATTTTAATGATGCGATCCAGAAGGTGTGGGGAGATTGGACTTTTGCATACGAAGGCGGAGAATCGAATGATGTAGCGCAAAGGCGTTCTATATTATGTATGCAAAATATATTGAAAAAGTATAAAGGGAAGAATATTGTAATAGGTACCCATGGGAATATTATGGTTTTACTTATGAATTATTTTGATTCAAAATATGATTTTCAGTTTTGGAAAACACTTCGTATGCCCGATATATTTAAGTTGACTTTTCATAATGAAAGTTTAATTTCTGCTGAAAGAATAGAACATACAGGTCATCAGATAAATATTTTGTAAAAGTTTATCAAAAAAGAAGGAAAGAGAGAAGTTATTGTAGAAATATGACTTTGTAACAAAAAATATTTGTTAAAGGAGGCTGTTTACATGTTTGAGAAAGAGAAAGAAGGGCTTATTGAGGTTCACAACGTATATGAAATTGTACCAGCAGATGGAACAATTATTGGTATGGCAACGGAAGAAGAAATGGAAATTGCTGCTGAACTTGAGTTACAGTACTATGCCCATTCTCGTTTATTAGAAGCAAATGTTCAGTTAGACGGTTCCTCCTATAAAGAGTTACTTCAAGAGTTCGAGGAGTACGAAAGAAAATCAATGAAATTTTGGCGAGCAATACATAAACGTTTAGCTGTGCCATGGGCATGGGTACTACGTGTTGATGTCGCGAATGGTCCTATATATGTAAGCAATGAGAATGCGTATTACGAAGAAATTGATGATGAAGAAGATTATGAATAGATAAGTAAGGAAGCAACTTTAGTTGCTTCCTTTTTTTATTTGTAAGGATTGAATAGCTTCAATGATAATATCGGGTCGATCATTTTCTATTCCGTGACAAGCATGTTCGGCAAGTATATATTGGCTATTTATTGAGAGATGTAATTGTTCATGAATAAGTTCTTGCCACATTGCTTCAAGTTGAGTTGCCTCCTCTTTTGGCATACCACCTTCAATCATTTGAGTAATAGAATAATGAGGGTCTCTACCGATAATGATTAATGGTAATTCTAATGTTTTATATAACTCTTTTATTGAGTGGGCGCAACTTTTCCACTCCGATAGTTCAGAAGCTGTCGCTTTATATAATGAAGGAGAGGTAGAAAATTCAATTAGCTTTCTAGATTGATCGACGAGTATAGGCTTTAGTTCATTATAAAGTGTGTCGACATCCATTTTGGAGTACGTAGTATATTTTTGAAGCCACATATCATCAGAATCAGTTTGATCAGAAATCGGTAAATGAAGCTCATCTAATCGGTGTAAGTTCATGGAAGTAGAATCAACTAAAATAAGTGCTTGCAGCCTATCTTCATGTAACATCGCAAAATGTTGTGCACATAACCCTCCATAGGAATGACCGATTAGAATGATTGGCTCGTGAATAGCCAGTTTTTGTAGTAACAGATGTAGTTCTTTTGTCGCTTGTATTGTTGTACGTGAATGATTTCCGAGCTCACTTTTCCCGTAACCTGGGCGATGGTATGAAATGACTGTAAAATGTTGTGAAAGTTTTTCGATAATAGGAAGCCAATCATAAAATGAGCAACTCATTCCAGTTTGAATGACTACAGTTTGTTTACTACTTCCTTTTATATATACTTCTATATTTTGTCCCAATATCTCTACAAATTTATGAATAATAATTCCTCCTAAGCTTGAAATAATTTTTGGCAAGCGAAAGTGATACACCAAACACCTATACCGAATAGGACAGATGTACTAAGTGAAAATGAGTTTTTTAAACCGATATAGACGATAAATAATAGTAGTGCTGATGCAGGAAATCCATATAATACGCCTAAAGCAAATTGACTCAATTCTTGTTTGTTACCACCTTCGAAAGAAATCCAAAATAGACTAAGTAAACTTATAAGAGGAAGGGCGGCAATAAAGCCACCTATTGCACTATAATGTTTAGCGACTTCAGTAATAACGCCAATAATAAGTGCCGAAACGATAACCTTAACGAGGAAATGCATATTTTGCCTCCTTCGCTAATAACGAAAAGGCTTTTTCGATTAATTGTTGTTCTTCTTTTGATAACTGTGATTCTAATATTTTTATCTTTTCTTTATCTAGTAAAGTGTGCTTTTCTAATACTTCAATTCCTTCTTTTGTTAATGTCAGGTTTACGACCCTTTCATCTTGTTTATTTCTTTTTTTAACGATGAAATCCTTTTGAATAAGGCGTTTTACGTGTTCAGACGCTGTGTTATGAGAAAGACTAAGTTCAGAAGCGACTTTCCCAATTGTTATATCTTTCTCACGGGAAACGATTTGTAAAATACGAATTGCTTGATGAGAAAGGTTGTCTTCATATTCATAGCGTAAGTGATAATAAATGTTCTCCCAATGTTGATTGATGTCTTTCATAATAATAAATCCCCCTATTTTTATATCGCATAATAAGATATATTCGTTAATTTAGAAATAAAATCCTTTTATTTGGATAAAAAATGTTGAAAAAGTTTATTTTTATTGAAATATAAGGTAATCTATGTGTAAAGGTATACATATAGCAAGAGAGAGGATGATAGCTGTGAATACATTTAAATGGATTAGTCATGAACAGATGTATGTAGATGAAATACATGTTGAAAAATGTGGTCCTCTTTCAGTCGGCGTATACGGGGGAAATCAAGAGAGTGATGCATATGAAAGAGGAGATGCGGTGCTTGCTTGGTGGGATCCTGAATTAGAATTTGAATTTGTTATGATTTTTGATACACATCATAAAACGAAAAATATACATTATATAATAGAAGCAATTTCAGAAAGAAAAGAGAAACTACAGGAGTTATTTTCATACCCAATACATTTAGCTTTTCATCATACACATATGTACTTATTAGCGTTATTTACAGATGAGTTGTTTATTGAAAAATGTGATCAAGATGATGAGGAGCTTGCATGCTTAATTTGTTTACGAAAAGGTGAATTTTTATATTGGCTATCAGTTGGTGATTGTTTTGCGTATTTATTCCATTCAGAGCAAACGAAAAATGGAAAAGGACGATTGAATAAGCGGAAGAATTACGAATATATTGGCAGAAAAAATATTTTTGCAGCAAATACACCTTGTTTTACGTCAGGTGTGCGGGGATTAGAAAAAGGAACGAATCACATAGTGATGGCGACGGACGGTATTTTAGAGTGTGATAAACGAAGGTTTGATGATGATCAATCTTTAGTAGAGATATTACACGACGGAAATAGCTTACAGATTGAGCCTGTATTAACAAATGTACTGCAGTGGAAAGGTAGAGATTGTGCCACGATTATTGGATGGTCCATCGATACTGAAAATAAACAATGCGCGAATGAATAAATAAAAGGGAGTTCAAGGATTTTTGTCCTTGAACTCCTTTTTGTTAAACAATATGAATATGATACGTCTTTAACCATTTTGAAAGTTGTCACTTCGGTGATGACTTTTTGTTTTGTAGGATTTTCTTCTTTTCCGTCGAATAGATAGATTGGGAGAGGTGGAGAATAAATAAATGAAAAAATTTATAATAAGCATAGAAGCAGTCGATGGTAAACAACATGAATTTGAAATTGAGTATAAAAAGACAGTAACAGTTTCTGCCATAGAAAATTCTATACAAGCAAGAGAAGCTAGATTCTTCAGATTTGGAGATTGTATGGTTAATTTGGACAATGTATTCTCTTTGGTGGTAAAAGAGAAGAAGGATTAAATACAAAAAAAGCATCCATAATGGGTGCTTTTTCTTACGATTAGTCAACCTATATTTTTAGATTTTTAATGGACTGGATGTCACAAAATATAGGTATCCATTTTCATTCATGCCAAATAC
>NZ_JAKUFP010000046.1:0-25883 GCF_022663495.1 Bacillus cereus group sp. BfR-BA-01383 | reverse complement strand
AAATTAAATAACCTGAGTCCATATAAATATAGAACTCAGGTTGCTTAGTTGCGCTTTTTAAATACTGTCTACTTGACAGGGGTCACTGCAATTTAATAGGCTTTTTTATAAAGGCTAATATAACTGAAATGTATTGAAATTATAGTAGAAAATGGGTAGAAATACTTAAGAATTATTTTTATTACAATTACACCCTTTTTTCTTTACATAGCCTTGTTGAGCTAAATCTTTTTGCGATTGAGAATTGGAAGATTGAGAAGAAGTTGAAGAACTACTATTTTTGTTATTAGAATTGTTTTTTTGATAGTTGCTATAATTACTCATAGTTTCATCACCTCCAATTAATTATATAAATATTATATGTGAGTACTCTATTAATTGTTACAATTGAGAATATGTAATTGGTATATACAATAAAAAATCTCCAAGGTATTTTCCAAGGAGATGAATTATAGTTTTCTAATAGAAATGACTTAAATCAGTAGCCCCAATATGGTGGGAAATAGTATGAATCTTGGTAATATAAATTTTGTGGTTGAGATGGGGATTGAGTTGCTTGATTTATCATTTCTCGGTTTTGATTACAGTTTGCTGGGGGACCAATTACCGTAGTAGATTGAATTGGTGATACCGCTTGTTTCCATTGTTGTTCATTTAGACAATAAGTATGGGCCATCATATTAGCCGGAGTTAATCTTAAAATATCAGAACCAAAAATAACTTCTGGGGTTGGGGCGTCGAAAATAGCTAATAAATGAGTATTATCTGCAGTAGCAATTTCATAATGCCACCATGCCTGTGGAATATTAGCAACTTGCCCTGGTTTTATCGGTAAGTTTAAAATTTGATTCGAAAATGGATTAAGTAAAGAAACAATAGCAGATCCTGAAATACAGTAAACAAGCTCAGCTGCATTTTGATGAATATGAGGTTCTACAACATTCCCGTTACTTAAATAAATATCTAATAAAGAAGTATTTTCTAAAGTATTTAATTGTTTAATGCCAAGTACGTTTATATAATTTTGGGCATCTTTCTTAAAAAAATTACTTTTACTTAAATCATGAGTGAAGTTGGTTGAAGGAGAGGTGTAGTCAATATTAGAAGTCATTTGTATTCCCCGCCTTTCTTATGTTGTATTACAATCTAAAATTAGGGTATGAGTCTAGGTATTGAAATGTGAAAGAGGATGGTATTAGTACGTTAAATAATAAAATCGCAAGTTCATATGCAGTATGACTGGATTCCGATAAAATAGTGTGAAATCAGTTTGGTTGCGAGAAAAAGCTCCTTTAATTACAATTAATGTAATTGATAGTGTTTTTTATTAGTTAATAAAAAGGAAGTGTGGAAATGAATAATACTATTTTAAAAGAGTTAGAAGTTGAATTATCAAATTACTTTAAACCATTTTTGAATGTACCTGCAACAATAGAAGAAATTCAATATGTTGAAAGTGAAATGGGAATTTCATTTCCAGATGAGTTACGTATGCTTTATCTCGCGCATAACGGTGAAGATAAATCTGGACCAGGATTATTTTTTGGTTTGCCATTTCTCTCGTTAGATGAAGTTTTGGATGAATGGAGAATATGGAAAAAGGTTGAAGATGGAGGGGCATTTGATTTTGATGCATACTCTATACCAACAAAGTATATTAAAGAGAAATATGTAAATAGAAAATGGATACCCATTAGTAATGACGGTGGTGGGAATAATATTGCAATAGATGTTGATCCGGATGAAAAGGGGAAAATAGGACAAGTTATTAATTTTGGACGAGATGAAGAAGTGAAATATGTTATTGCAAATCGAATTTCAGATTTATTACTATTTATTTTACAAACACTAAAAGATAAAAATTTCACCATTCACCAAGAGGAAGATTATTTATATTGGAGTTATGGGGCTAATGATAATATACATTTTTTAGACGCATTATTTAATATTGAATTACCTGTTTTACATCCTAATTTTATATTTCAATCTGAAAATAATGTTAAAAATTGGTATGGTAGTTTAAATGAAAAATGGAAAAACATCGTGGGGTCTCATGAACGTGCGAGTAAATTTATAAGAGAAAAGAGATTACATTTAGGTGGAAATGAGTTAGTAGATATTAGTCCATTACAGATGTGTACGGAAGTAAGGGAGCTAATTTTATCTGGAAATGAAATTAAAGATATAACAGGATTAGAACGGATGAATTCTTTAAAGAAGTTATATTTAGTTAATAATCCGGTTCAAGATTTAACACCAATAGTACATTTGCAGCACTTAGAAGAAATGAATATTAAGAAGACGAGTGTAAATAATCTGTCGGCACTTGTAGAAATGCCATCATTAAAAAAATTAGATATTTCAAATACAGATATTAAAGATTATTCGTTGCTACCGCAGTCTCGGATGTTAGAATCGCTTTCTGTACATATTTCAAATCGTGAGCAGGTCATTGCAATTTCAAAAGTAGATACTTTAAAGCATTTACGTATTTTAGGGTTAGATAATGTCAATGAAGTGGATTTACTCATTTTACAAAACTTAAATAAATTAATAACACTTGAAATTGAAAATAGTAGTATTAATAATTTTAATTGTTTTAAATATAATACAGCAATACAAAATATAAAGTTAATAGATACAAAGGTAAAAGATGGGTCGGCATTAGGGCGATTGAAAGGATTAAAGGAGCTAGAATTAGATGGAGCAACAATTGAAAACCTTGAAACGATTTGTTGTTCTAATTCATTAGAAATATTTACAGGGTCGTTTGATCAATTTCATATGTTAAAAGACTCTTTTGATAGAAAAATAGATTTTTCAAAAATAATTGGTGAAATGAGTGAAGAAGAAAGAGAAATTTGGTACCAGCATGTAAGAGATTAGAATACAGGAAATAATATTATTATGTAAACAAGTTTCAAACCACTGTTTGACAGTTGATTCGGCAATAAATTGATTAAAATCAATAAATTATGTGTAATTGAATGTCACATCCCTCCTAAATCGTTCGTCTTGTATGTAGAACGATAAGGAGGGATTTTATTATGAATACATTTGATGTAGCAATTGTTGGCGGCGGGCTTGCTGGATTAACAGCATCTATATATTTAGCGAAAGCTGGAAGGAAAGTGATTGTGTTAGAAAAGTCTAATCGCTTTGGTGGTCGAGGGATGACTATAAATAAAAATGGCATTTGCATGAACCTTGGTGCGCATGCTTTATACAGAGGAGGAGAAGCATTTTTAACTTTTAATGAGCTCGGTATGAGTCTCCCGGGTGGAATACCATCTACAAAAGCGCATGGAATATGGAAAGGAGATGTATTTACCATTCCAACAGATTTTCGCTCTATTTTATCAACACCTCTACTTTCATGGTCTGCAAAAGTACAATTCTCACGTCTTATGATCCATTTAAGGAATGTAGAGGTAGGAGAAGTTCCAAAAATGAGTCTAACTACATGGGCAGAGAATGAAATAAAAGATCCAATGGTTCGAAATATATTTTATGCGCTATGCCGAACAACAACATATACGTATGCTCCTACAATACAATTAGCATCATCAGTACTAAAGCAAATACAGCTTTCTATGAAAGAAGGAGTATTTTACGTAGATGGTGGTTGGGAGACGATAATAACAAAATTAAGGGATTTAGCGAATGATGTTGGTGTGCAATTTCTAGCTAGTAAGCATGTTTTGGAAGTAGAACATTGTGAAGGTATACAAAAAATTCGTTGTTTGGATGATGAAGTATTTGAAGTTGATGCAGTTGTCGTGACGACACCCCCTAAAGAAGCTTGTAAAATAATAAAAGGTGCAGAAGGAACACGTCTGTATAGATGGAGTGAACAATCGGTACCGGTTACCGTTGCTGCATTAGATATTGGTTTGAGACGTTTAACCAATCCTACACATCATTTCGCATTGGGATTAGATCAACCTGTATTTTTCACAAACCAATCAAGAGCAGCTAAATTAAGTGAAGATGGATCGATAGTTGTGAGTTTAATTAAGTATCACAATCCTTTGGTAGAGATAAATGATTTTCATGATGATAAAGAACAGTTGAAAAATACGATAGAGTTGTTACATCCAAATTGGAAAAGAGAAGTTGTTGCACAGCAATATTTACCGAAAATAACGGTAGTACATGATTTTCCTCATATTGACCGCATTGAAAACCCGGGTCCTAATATCCCTGAAATGCCTGGTGTTTACATTGCAGGAGATTGGGCTGGGCATGATGAATTATTAGCTGATGCTGCGGTAGCAAGCGGGAAACGTGCAGCGTTACACATTTTAAAGCAATTAGAAAGCGAGGATGTTCATCATGGACACGGAGCAATTATATGAAGCGTATCAACCATTGTTATTTTCATTAGCATATAGAATCCTTGGGAGTGTTATGGATGCTGAGGATATAGTTCAGGATGTATTTATCTCGCTAAATAATATTGAGGATGTTGAGTCTATAGAAAATATGAAAGCATATTTGTGTAAAATGGCGACAAATCGCTCAATTGATAAATTACGTTCGGCAGCACATAAACGTAACGTATATGTAGGGATGTGGTTACCAGAGCCACTTGTAGAAGAGAGTGATGAGCCATCAGAGGCATTTGTAATGAAAGAATCCCTTTCCACAGCATATTTATTACTTTTACAACAACTGTCTGAGGTAGAAAGAATTGTTTTCATATTAAGAGAGGTTTTCAGCTATGACTACGAGGAAATCGCTTCAATTGTTGATAAGAGTAGTGTGAATTGCCGGAAGATCTTTCAACGTGCACGAAAAAGTATTTTGGAGAAACCGAAGCAATCAAAATTAAGTACGAAGAAAATGGCTGCTTATGTTGAAAAGTTTGTATCATCATTACAGTGTGGGGATGCGCAAGGAATGTTAGAAGTATTAAAAACAGATGCGATATTCAAAGCAGATGGTGGCGGTAAAGTTACAACTGCTATTAATCCGATTTATTCTGCGGATAAAATTATACGTTTGTTCTTTGGAATTGCCAAACGATTGACAGAAGAGTACACTGTTGATTTTAAAATGGTAAATGGTGCACCAGGTGTTATCGTTACAATAAATAACAAAGTAACTTATGTACTTTCATTTGCATTTGAGGATGAAAAAATTTCAAACATTTATATGATGGTTAATCCTGAAAAACTTATGCATTTAAATGTGGAAATATAAAATAAAGACGCATTTCACAGAAATGCGTCTTTATTTTATTACTTTTCTAACATTTCAAGAGGTACATCTTTTTCGCCGGCTACCTCAAATTTAATTTCCCCGTCTTCTTCATAAATACGTGTAATAATCGGTATAGTAATCATTAATTTTTTATGCTGCTTTCGCTTTCTAACAGCATCTAAGCTAATCACGTTCATTGTAAGCATCCTTTCTTCTAAAAATATATAAACAAAAGAAAATGCGTCCGAAAAGGGCGCTTAATTGAATTTGAAATACCGATTCATTTAAATGGGGTTTATATTATTTTATAACTGCAATTTTAATGTGAAATAATATGAATGGAATAATTGCACGTAGAAATTAACTTTACCAAAAAACGAAACAATATGCTATAAAAAATTATAAATCTTTGTCATATAACGGGAAAAAGGTTTTTGTTTCGCATATAATAAAAAGTAGACGGGCAGCAAGAGCTTTTTCATCATATTGCTTGGAAAGGCGATGAAAAGAATGGATACAGTAGATTCATTATTATTGCAACTTGAACAATATGGAGAAGAGCATGATCGAAATAAAAAAACGAGGGAAGAAAAATTAAGAAATATTTCTCGTGAATTAGGGCAATTTTTATCAATTTTAGTTAAAGGGTGTAATGCAAAAAAAATTTTAGAAATTGGAACTTCTAACGGTTATTCTACATTGTGGTTAGCTAATGCGGTAGAAGAAACAAATGGAAATGTAACAACTGTAGAGCTTTCTTCGGAACGAGTTGGAGAGGCACTTGTAAATTTTGAGAAGGCAAACCTTTTACAAAGAATTGATGTTCATAATCAAGAAGCGGGGGCATTTTTAGATTCGCAACTCAATCATTCATTTGATTTTATTTTCCTAGATTCAGAGCGTACGCAATACATGTGGTGGCTTGAGCATATTAAACGTATTTTACAACCAAAAGGTTTTCTTATTATTGATAATGCAACTTCTCATGCGAGTGAATTAGCTGAGTTTATAAAAATGATTGAAGAAGATGATGTGTTTGAAACGGTGTTATTAGCGTTTCAAAAGGGAGCATTTGTAGCACGCAAGAATAGATAGAAGTGAACATAATATAATTATCACATTGAAAGTGAGTAGATGTCAAAGGATTGAAAACAGCATAGTAATAAAAACATAAATTATGTAGGTAACATATGAAGAATCCGCCTTCAGCATGTTGTTCTCTAGGTCTTAAGTCTGAGGAAAATTATGTTGATTACAGGTATACTTATACTAAGAAACAGGGAATGACTGCATAAACAGGCATTTCTAAAAAAATCGATTTCAAGCAGTCAGAATGTATATGAAATACGATATAATAGATGAAATATAGTGCATATAAATTCGCACATATAAATAAAGGAGCGATTTTGTTGACTGAACTCGAGAAAAAAGAATCTGTATCGATTGTGAAAGATAATAATGTAGAAGTAGTAGTTGATACAGTTATAAAAGATGCAGAACTAGAGGAACTGAATAAAGAGGCTGATCTTTATGTACAAAAGTTAAATAGCGAGCAAAATACAGATTTATCAAAAGTATTGTCGCAGCTTGGAGACTTAGGAGATAAAGAGCAGCAAGCGGCAGGACAAACGTTATCAGCATTGAAACGTCCTGTAACAGCGATGATGAATGGAAAAAATGAAGAAATTCCAAATACATTGCTAGAATTACGAAAAGTGGTCTCAGAACTTGATCCGAATTCATTAAAAGCAAGTGGTATGAAGAAAATAATGTTCAAAGTATTCAAGAAGAATCCTCTTGAAACATACGTGCATAAATATCAATCTATAGATAAGCAAATCGAGGAGATTATAAGATCACTGCTAATTGGCCGTGATAACTTACAAGAAGATACGGTTGGCCTTGAAATGTTAAAAGAACAATCACATGATAAAATTCATGCTCTTGATAAACAAGTATACTTAGGAAAAAAACTTGCAGGCATGCTTGAAGCTGAGAAGCAAAACCCAGAGCGTCAAAGGGATATTCCATTAATTAACGATGCATTAGAAAAGATATTAGTACGTACACGTAATATGCAGCAAGCGAAAAGTGTATTATTACAATCTATCGCATCTGTAGACATTATTAAGAAAAATAATGAGAAGTTAACAGAGGCAATTCGTAATGCAATTACGATGACGCAAAACGTTGTAACAGTTTCAGCTGCTATCCAGCTGGCATTAACGAATCAACGTAAAACAATTGATGCAGTTAATGCGACAAATGAAGCAATTGAATCAATGGTATTAAGCAATTCTCAAGCGTTAAAACAAAATACAGAAGAAACAACAAAATTGCTTGAAAATCCTGCTATTAGCATGGATAAATTACGTGAATCATTCCAAAATGTATTTGCGGCTATTGAAGCGTCTGAGAAATCTTCAGAGCGTATTATCGAGTCTAGTAAGAAATTCGTCATTGAACTAGACACATTTAATGATGAGATGAAGCAGAAACTCATTCAGCGTCCAAGGAAATAACAGATTATTAGAGGAGGTGAAAAAATGAGTTTCATTCAAACAGTATTAGTACTATTAGGTACATTACTTTTAATCGCATTTACTGTCGTTGTATTAGTTGTATATTTCGGACGAAAACTGTATTTTTCATGGACGAAACCATATAAAAGAGCGCAAGATTCGATAGAGAAGTTATCGAACAAATCAACACCGTTTTTACAAGAATTTACGCAGCACCCACTCTTTTATCGCTGGATTCGTACTGAAGGGAAGAAAGAACAGCATACATTAAATACTCTTTTCTGTGCATCAGGACAACGTACGAGAGAGCAAGTATTCTCAATGTTACCGAAAGAAAAGCAGAAAAAAGTGCATGTAATGGCAAAAACAACGAAAAAGCTTACGAATGAAGATATCGATGTGGCTGCGATGAAAGTGAAAGATTTCTTAAGACAAGAAACGCAGCAAACAGTAAAACCGACAGATCTATCGTTTTATAAATTGTATTTTTATGATCGATATCCAGATGCACTAAATACAATTCAAGGGTATAAACGCTCAATAAATCCTTCATTACAAAGAACGGTTGATGACATTACAATTTCAGTATTAAATGCACTGCCGTACTATCAAGAGCAGCGTATGTTTGAACAACAACATAAACTTGAAACGTTCTTAATGAAAGATTTAACAGCGATGTTATCTTTAGTAGTACAATTACCACCGTCACAACGTCCAGAAAAAGAAGAAGAACTAAAAATCTACTTACAAAATTTCCAAAAAGAAATGGAAGTAGTAGAGCGAGATATTCGCGACTCGATTGATCACGATTTGAATGTGAAGATGAGAGCAGCGACAGAGAAATTTAAGAATAAATAAAAAAAGCGCCTTAAAAGCTAAGTATTACAGCTTTAAGGCGTTTTTTTTTGAGATTTTATTTTGCCTTAACGGTAGTATGACTAGAAGGAACACTCTCATTATGCAATCGATCGACGGCAGTTACCACATACGTATACGTTTCTCCGGAAGTAGCCGTTTTATCTACATAAATTTCTCCAAGTTTCGTTTTTCTGACAGTAGTAAGTAAATTTTTTGGATTTTGTATATCCACTTCATTTTTTCCATTCACACGATAAATAGCGTAATAAGTAGAGTCATTATCTCTATTGTCAATGATACCTATAGCAATACCTTCATCTCTTGGAATGGCACCCTTTAAAGTAGGTTGTTTTGGTGGATTATTATCAAGCCAAGGCATAGGTGGGATTAATGCAGGATGTTTATATATGTCTTTCGAGAGTCTATCTTTAATTCCTAGTGGGTTTTTATTCATATCTTTTAAGCTGAAATGCATGCTACCTTTTATTTGAGAATATTGACGGTTTAAAGCAATTTGCTTTGGATATTCTTCTGGATCAGACCAAGCAGGGACAGAGTTGTTATTTATTTTATAAGCCGCTTGACCGATATATAGGTGAATCGGTTTGTTATTTGTTTCTTTTACCCACCAATCTACTAATATGTCATACGCAGCAGGTGTGAAACCAATATTCCAATATATTTGCGGGGTAATGTAGTCAATATATCCTTTTTGTATCCACTCACGTGTGTCAGCATAAAGGTCATCAAAGTTTCTTTGGCCTGCGGTTGTGTTAGAGCCAGTTGGATCATCAGCAATATTTCGCCATACACCAAATGGACTAATACCAAACTTTACATATGATTTTTCTTGCTTAATAGCGGCATTTAAACTCTTTACAAGTTCATTTACATTGTTACGTCGCCAATCCTCTATATTCTTAAATTTATCGTTATTATACGTTTCGTACGTTTTTTGATCAGGAAATTCTTCACCAACTACTTTATAAGGATAAAAATAATCATCCATATGCAACGCATCAATATCGTAATTTTGTACGATTTCTAAAGCACCTTCCGTTATAAATTTTTTAACTTCTGGAATACCAGGATTGTAATATAACTTTCCGCCATAAGGTACAACCCAATCGGGATGTTGTTTTGCAGGGTGATTTGCTGATAATTGGTTTATATCAGTGTGATTCATTGTTATTCGGTATGGGTTAATCCATGCGTGGAACTCTATATTTCTTTTATGTGCTTCTTCAATCATAAATGCAAGCGGGTCATAACCAGGATATTTTCCTTGTGTACCTGTAATGTATTCAGACCAAGGACCGTAATTTGAGGGATAAAAAGCATCAGCAGTTGGTTTAATTTGTACAACAACTGCATTCATACCAGTGTTCCTTACATCGTCTAGTAATCTAATAAATTCTTGTTTCTGATCTTCAATTGATAAACCAGCCTTTGAGGGCCAATCAATATTAAGAACAGATGCTATCCATACAGCACGTAATTCATGTTTCTTGTACGTAGTATTTACTTCAGCATAAGTAGAGCGAGGGGGAATGAAAGAGAAAGGAATAAAAAAGATGACGATACAACATATCATTAATAAACGTTTAATGATCATTTATACGCCTCCCTATCATATGATTATTTAAAATAATATACGATATGAGGTTGGCCTTGCAATTGAGAAAAATATATATTGAAACATTAATTTAATAGGAAAAATATTTTTACTGAAATTTACTTTCAATATAACTAAATCGTTTCATTACTTCATATGCTTGTTAGTAAAGTGAAACTTTCTTTCATTTGAAAGGGAATAAATTATAAGTATAGGAGGAGTAATAAATGAAGGTTTTATTCGTTTGTTCTGGAGGAATGTCCAGTGCAATTGTTGTAAACGCTTTAAAAAAAGAAGCGGAGAAAAAGGGTGTGAACATGAAAGTGCATGCAATTGGAACAAGTGAGGTGGAGGAAGAAGTAAAGAATGGTTGGGATGTTGTAATGGTTGCACCCCAAATTAGACACCGATTTGACTCTGTAAAAAAACTGGCAGAGCAAGAGTCTGTTCCGTGCGGTATCATTCCCCCACAAGCATACACACCGCTTGGTGGGCCGACTTTATTAAAAACTGTAAATGATTTAATTAGTTAGGGGGAAGCGTTATGAATAAGTTTGTCACGTTTCTTGATAAAAACTTATCTGGACCGATGGCAAGGCTTTCTGAACAGAGACATTTACAAGCAATCCGTGATGGAGTTATTTCGGCATTACCATTTATTATTGTAGGAAGTTTCTTTTTAATCGTAGCATTTCCACCATTGCCGAAAGATAGTTTCATATCAGTATGGGCATTGAAAAATCAAACAAGTATATTAATTCCATATCGATTAACGATGTTTATTATGTCTTTATATATAGCATTTGGAATAGGATATAATTTAGCGAAAAGTTATAAGTTAGATGCTTTATCAGGAGCACAGCTTGCGGTATGTTCCTTGCTATTAACATTAACCCCTGAATTAATTGATAAAAAAGGATTTATGCTTCCGATGACAAATCTCGGAGGTCACGGATTATTCGTGACGATGATTGTTTCTATTTTATCAGTTGAGATTTTAAGATTTTGTAAGAAGAATAATGTAACAATCAAAATGCCAGAACAAGTACCACCGTCAGTATCGCGTTCGTTTGAAGCGCTTATACCTGCAGCTTTCGTTATTATTATTATGAGTCTTATTACAGTCGTTTTTAAAGTGGATGTACATTACGTTGTGGATAAATTAGCTGCACCGTTAGTAAAAGCTGGTGATAGTTACTTTGGCGTTATTATACCTGTCTTTTTAATTACATTTTTCTGGTCTTTCGGAATACATGGGGTATCGGTTGTAGGGACTGTAGCGAGGCCGCTTTGGGATGTGTATTTAGGAAAGAACGGTGAAGCTGTAGCGAGTGGTGCGAGTCATTTTCCATTCATTGCACCAGAGCCGTTTTATCAATGGTTTATATGGATTGGTGGTTCGGGCGCAACGCTAGGACTTGTATTAGCCATGATTGTTTTTGGTAGATCAAAATATTCGAAAGCATTATCGAGAACTTGTATTGTACCTGGCATTTTTAATATTAATGAACCAGTTATATTCGGTTTGCCGATTGTACTGAATCCAATTTTAATTATTCCTTTCGTCATTACACCGCTAGTAACAGCTACTATAGCGTATGCTGCAACTGCAATGGGATTTGTAACACCAACGCATATTATGCCGCCGTGGACACTACCAGCTCCAATTGGTGCATATTTAGCTACAGGAGGAGATTGGCGTGCAGTTGTATTAGTTTTAATAAATATAGCAATCTCATTTCTTATTTACCTACCATTCTTTAAAATGTACGACAAAAATATGCTTGAAATTGAAAAGAATGGCGACGGAGAATCTGTTAATCCATAAGTTTTATACTGTATTTATGAGTGATAGGCATTTTGCCTATCACTTCTTTCACATGAAGTCCAGAGAGGGTGAAATGGAATGAATATAAAATTTAGTTATAAAGGTGTATTTTTATTATTATTTGGAGTGATATGTGCGAATTTACTTTTTGTACCTTTATTAAGAATGCTAAATCTATCACAAATGCATAGTATATGGCTCGTTACAAGCATTGCGGCAAGTATTTTGCTTACAGTAGTTGTTTCTTTCATTGATGGATCGTTTGCATCGAAAGCTCAGTTGTTTTTTAGATTTATATTATTTTCGATAGGTTGTACCTTTTTAACTTACATGATTGTTTTTTAGTAAATAGGAGGTCATGCATGTTATGTATATTGTAGGGTTAATGTCCGGTACATCGTTAGACGGAATAGATGTAGCGCTCGTTCATATAGAAGGGAGTGGTGTAGAGTCTAAGGTTGAACTTATCCATTTTACTACTGTTCCATTTTGTAATGATATAAAAAATGAAATACAACAATCATTATCAATGGAAAATTCAAATGTCCAACTCATATGTAGTTTGAATTTTAAGCTCGGATTATGTTTCTCTAAAGCTGTAAAGGAAGTTTGTAAAGAGGCCAATTTTCCTTTGAGACAATTAGATTTAATAGGTTCTCACGGACAAACGATTTATCATCAGCCAAAGCAAGAAGGTAATATTATTTCTTCAACATTGCAAATTGGGGAACCAGCAGTTATAGCATATGAAACGGAAACGACCGTTATCTCTAATTTCCGAACGATGGATATGGCAGCAGGGGGACAAGGTGCACCACTTGTACCGTATTCAGAGATTATTTTATATCGTCATCAAACTAAAAATAGACTACTGCAAAATATTGGCGGGATTGGTAATGTTACAGTGATTCCAAGTAAACGAAGTAATGAGAGTGTTATTGCTTTTGATACTGGTCCAGGAAATATGGTAATCGATGAAGTATGTCAAAGATTATTTCATGTACCATATGATCAAAATGGTGGGCTTGCAAAACAGGGAGTAGTTGTAGATGAAATTTTAACATACTGTATGAACCATCCATTTTTGAACATGAAACCACCAAAATCAACAGGTAGAGAACAATTTGGAAAAGAGTTTGTTAGTGAATTATTAAAGCGATTTGAAAAGTATAGTAAAGAAAGTATATTGACGACTGTCACGATGTTTACAGCATGTTCAATTGTTCATCATTATAAGGAGTTTATTCTGCCGCATTATGAAATCGATGAGGTGATTCTAGGCGGTGGTGGAAGTTATAATGATACACTTGTCGAAATGGTACGAAATGGATTGAAAGAAGAAAAATGTGCAATTTTTATTCAAGAAGATATAGGCTATTCTTCCGCAGCGAAAGAAGCAATCGCATTTGCAATTTTAGCAAACGAAACGTATCATCGTAATCCGAGTAATGTGCCGAGCGCAACAGGTGCAAAGACATCGGTAGTTTTAGGGAATATAACTTTTCCTCCAATAAGAAGATGAAAATGGGGCGAGTAAATGAAGTATATGATTGGAGTAGATGGTGGGGGATCAAAGACAGAGGCGATTGCTTTTGATCAAGATGGAAATGAACTTGCAAGAGGTACGAGTGGATTTGGAAATATATTAATAGATTATAAGGACGCACTCTCACATATTATAGATTCGATTGATCAATGTCGGGAAAGTTTAATAAATGAGAAATGCGTATGTATTTGTTTAGGTTTAGCAGGTATAAGTGGAGCAAATACAAATGAATTAACGTTACGATTAAATAAGAAGTACGGAACCCGAATTGAAGTTTTTAATGACGCAATAATTGCACATGCAGCTGCTTTAAAGGGTAAGGATGGAATATTAACTATAGGTGGTACAGGTGCAATTTGTATAGGAAAGAAAGGCGAAGTGTACGAGTATAGCGGGGGATGGGGACATATTTTAGGAGATGAGGGAAGCGGTTATTGGATTGCATTACAAGCTTTAAAGAAAATGGCAATTCAGTTTGATCAAGGAGTTCGACTTTGTCCTTTAAGCTTGAACATTCAAAATCATTTTCAACTTTTGACGCCATCTCATATAAAAAGTTTAGTATATACTTCTTCAAAAGATAAGGTGGCAGCAATTGCGCCATTCATTATTCATGAGGCGAGAAATGGGAATGATACTGCACATAAAATTATGATGCAAGCTGGTACGGAATTAGCGAGAATTACAGTAGATGTTTATAATAAGTTGCAATTTAAGTTTGCAACTCCAATTGCAGTAAGTGGTAGCATATTGCGTTTAGTTCCTGAAATATATGCTGTATTTAAGAAGTGTTGTGAAGAAAGAATTGAAGAACTTACATTTTTATCACAATCAGAAATGGCAGTGAAAGGAACATATTATTTAATGAAGGATAAATATTTCAAAATGTAAATAGTTAAATGATAATTTTTGTATGAATTGTAAAAATATGATGCTAATATAAATAAAGGGATATAGAATAAGGAAAGTACAATATGCACAGCAATTGAATATTGTATAAGTATTCCCATGTAGAAAGTGAATGATTACATGATTAATAGTATGCAATTGTTGTATGTAGTGGTTTCGTATTTATTTGGAAACATATTGACCGCTTATATCGTAACAAAATTGAGACATAACGTTGATATTCGTGATGAAGGAAGCGGAAATCCTGGCGCAAGAAATATGGGGCGTGTATATGGAAAATGGTATTTCGTTGCGACATTTTTAGGTGATGCGATCAAAGGGGCAATCGTAGTTTCTATTGCAAAATACCTTTTTGAAGATTCTACATTCGTAATGATAACATTACTTGCTGTTATCATAGGACATATTTACCCGGTTTTGTTTAAAGGCAAGGGTGGAAAAGGCATTTCAACATTTATTGGAGGACTAATTGCATTTGACTATTTGATAGCGCTTACTCTTCTATGTATTTTTATTATATTTTATTTAATATTTAAAGGATTTACTAAGCCAGGGTTAATTACAATCGCTTGTTTACCAATTTGCATGATTTTTTATTCTTACTCTATTATAACGACTATTTTAAGTGCACTTATTATTGTACTTATTCTTTATGTAAATCGAGAATAAAATGAACTTTTAATAAGTGGGGGCAATCTCCACTTATGATTTTTATTAAAGAGTAAGTGAGCGATAAGTAGAGAAAGAAGGTGGATAGGATATGGGGGTAATTTATAAGGTTGCTGATCAAGATTGGGAATTTGAAAGTATACATAAATTGAACTATAAAACATTTGTAGAAGAAATTCCACAACATGAAGAAACGAAAGAGCGTTTGCGTATAGATCGATTTCATGAAGAAAATACATATTTAATTTGTTTAGATAAGGATAAGTTAGTAGGTATGGTCGCGGTGCGGGGAAAACGACCATTCTCATTAGATTATAAAATCTCAAACTTAGATTTTTATTTACAAGAACATGGTGAAAATGTATATGAAATTCGTTTACTTTCAGTAGAACGTGAATATCGAAATGGAAGGGCTTTCTTAGGCTTAATTCGATTTTTACATCGTTATTTGCTTCTAAACGGATATGAATTGGCACTCATTTCAGCCACAACACGTAAACTACCTTTATATGAGCAAATGGGGTTCAAACCTTTCCATACGTTAGTTGGAGCAGAAGAAGCTGCTTTTCAGCCAATGTATGTTACACCAGTTATGTTTGAAGAATCGAGTGTCGGGGGTATTATGACGAAAGAATATACGTTTTTACCCGGCCCAGTAGACATCGGAGAGAATGTCCAAAAGGCATTTTCTTCTAAGCCTATTTCCCATCGTTCTAAGTCATTTCAAGTGACGATGAGAAATGTAAAAAAACGATTACTTCAAATGACGAAAGCAAAACATGTACAACTTATGTTAGGAACGGGGACGTTAGCGAATGATGCGATTGCATTACAGTTACGTTCTTTAAAAAGTAAAGGACTAGTTTTAGCGAATGGGGAATTTGGTAATAGATTAATTGGGCAGGCAAAACGAGCACATTTAAGTTTTGATACGTATAAAAAACAAATGGGAGAGCCGTTTCTACATACCGAATTAGAAAAAATAATTGCGGCTGGAAATTATGAATGGCTTTGGTTTGTTCACCATGAAACATCAACTGGAATGTTAAATAGTTTAGAAGAGCTAAAAGCGCTTTGTAAAAAGTATAAAGTGAAACTATGTGTAGATTGCATAAGCTCAATTGGCGCAATACCAATTGATTTGAAGAATATATATTTTGCAAGTGGGGTTAGCGGAAAAGCGATTAAATCATATACAGGATTATCTTTCGTTTTTCATAATCACATTATGGAGAAAAACGAAGCAATACCCGCGTATATGGACATTGGTATGTATGAAATGAATGATAGTATTCCATACTCCCATTCATGGAACTTAATGTATGCATTACAAGAAGCAATCAAGAAATTTGAAGATGAAAAGGCATTTGAAAAAATAATAGAGACGTATGCTTATCTTGAAAAAGCTATTACTACTATGGGTTTTAAGCTAGTTTCACCTAAAGAACATGCCGCGAAAATTATTCTTACCATTCAATTAAACGAAGAGCAATGTTCTATAGCAGTAGGCGATGCATTAGCATTGCAAGGATATATTGTCCATTATGAATCAGCATATTTACAAAAGAATAATTGGATCCAAATTGCTTGTTTAAATCATTATAAAGAACGTGATATGAAGAGGATGTTACATTGTTTACAGATGTGGGCATTAAAGAAAGAAACGCAGATATAAAGAGTTTTACGTAACATAGAGGATTGAGTATAAAGGGGTTCTTACTTACGAGAACTTAGGAATGATACTAGGAATAGATTATAGAACATTGGAAGAGGTGCCAGTATGATAACTAGAAAACTACCATTACATATAACTGACATTAAGAAAGCTCAAAACATTCTGGATAGAAATGCCCGTAAAACACCATTAGTTAAATCATTTTATTTGACTAGTAAAACAGGTGGAGAAATTCACTTGAAGTTAGAAAATATGCAATTAACGGGTTCTTTTAAATTCCGTGGTGCATTTAATAAAATGTCACAGCTGACAGATCAGGAAAAAGAAAGAGGAGTAATTGCATGTTCCGCAGGTAATCACGCACAAGGAGTTGCTTTATCTGCTCATTTACTTGGTATGAAGAGTAAAATTGTTATGCCAATTTCTGCACCTCAGGCGAAAGTTGAGGCAACTAGAGGATATGGATCAGAAGTTATTTTATTTGGTGAAACTTTTGATGATGCAAAGGCAAAATGTGAGGAAATTATACGGGAAACAGGTGAAACATACTTGCATCCATATGATGATATAGAGGTAATGGCTGGTCAAGGTACAATTGGATTAGATATTCTTGATGACATGTGGGATGTCGATACTGTTATTGTACCTATTGGCGGAGGAGGGATTATTTCAGGTATAGCTGTAGCATTAAAATCTTTTAATCCATCAATCAATATAATTGGTGTCCAAGCAGACAATGTTCATGGAATGAAGGCATCTTATGATAAAGGGACAATCGTAGAACATTATGAGGCACCAACTATAGCAGATGGTTGTGCTGTTAAAATACCAGGGAATTTAACGTTTGAAGTTGTAAAAGAATTAGTAAATGATATTGTAACAGTATCAGAAGGTGAATTAGAAGTAGCGATGAAAGACTTATTACAACGTGGAAAAGCTGTTGTAGAAGGTGCGGGCGCATTAGCTACTGCTGCACTTCTTGCAGGAAAAGTTGATCAATATATTAAAGGGAAAAAAGTAGTAGCAGTTATTTCTGGTGGAAATGTAGACTTGCAGCGTATATCGAGTGTTTGTGAGCAATTTTTTGTGGCGAATGAAGTGAAATGATGTTTGTAAGGGAAACTTCCCACTGATTATTAATTGTATCAATCGGGATTTTAAGAGATAAATTAGTATAATGAAAGAAGAGCTAAGAGAAATCATCTTAGCTCTTCTTTCATTATACTTGCGCTGAAGGAAATAATGACTCCATTTTTACTTTGCTCTTTTCTCGAATTTCAGAATCCGCATGTCTCATAACATATTTATGCGCTACAGCGATCGCTAAAACATCATCTAATAAGCCAATCCCAATAATAGCAGCTATATCGGGAATGAAATCGATTGTTAATACGTAATAAGATAATGCGGCTAGTATTATGAATTTCGCTTTAGTAGGTAACCCTTTCTTTTTCATTGTGTAGAATAAAATAATACTTTCATATACGCTAGATTTACCGAGGTTTGCTGAGCTTTTTTTGAACTTTTTCCAAAGCGTCTGTTTCTCCATATAAACACTCCTTTTACAAAAACATAGATTTTTTAAAAGGATGGACAAAGAAGTGAGCGGATAATCAATTTTATTGCTTTTCTTATTTTATATTTCCATAAAAATAGGGAATTACCTGTTCAAAATAATATAATGTTGGTTATGCAACGACTCAAAGTGTTTCGTTTGTAAATGGTTATTGGAATGTATAAAGATTATTTCTTTTTTAATAAATAAAAAATATAAAAAGGAAAAATAATGCAACTTATTAACGCGCTTATTCGTGTTATATATGAAAGGAGGAGGGGGATGGAAATTGAAGAAATATATAAGCTTTATATAAACGATGTGTACCGGTATTTATTTTCCCTTTCTCGTAGCCATCACGTAGCGGAGGACTTGATGCAGGAGACTTTTTATCGGGCGTATCTTTATCTAGAAGACTATGAAAACCAAAAGGTAAAATCATGGCTTTTTAAAGTGGCATATCATACGTTTATTGATTTTGTTAGAAAAGAGAAAAAAGTAGCTTTTGTAGGAACGGAGGAATTAGAGACAATACAAGCAGGTGAATCTACAGAGGAGTATGTAGTCGCAAAAAATAGTTATGAAAAATTAATTCAGATTATTCATACTTTACCGGTGGTAGAGGCACAAGCTATTTTACTATGTGACGTACATCAATTAACGTACGAAGAGGGTGCTTCTGTATTAGATTTAAAGTTAAACACGTATAAAAGTCACATATTTCGTGGGAGAAAGAGATTAAAACAATTGTTAAAGGAGGAAAAGAGTCAAAATGACAAATGATAAACCTCATTCTGAACAAGAAGATTATAAAGACTTGTTACAAGAAGCTCTTCATCAAAGGCCTGCTTCTCTTCCTGATGGAAAACAGGAGCAAGTGTTGAAAATAGGAAAAAAAAGAGCGCGTATTACGAACGTTTTAATTGTATTTACTTTTTTATTACTTATTCAACCTATTTTATATGTATCTACACTCTTATACTATGTATTTGCACCTACAAACGCAATGGAGATACGGAATGTAGTAAATCAAACGTTAAGTGTAACGGAACCCAATGTATATATGAAAGAAAGAGACATGGAGCAAACGTTGTTACCGCTTAATTTACAATTGCATTTTGATTTGTATAAAAGGGTAGGGAAGAAAGATATTCGAATAGGCGAAGAGAAAACATATTATTTATTAAGTAAAGCAACGAAAGTAAGCCGTGAATATACAACAGATGAAAAAATTCCAGAAGTCCCATATATAGATAACGAGGTATTATCTCATCCTAATAATTATAATGTGTCTTATAATAGTAGCGAAGAAGCGCAAGTATTAAAAGGTCTTCCGCAAGAATCTGTTGTAGAAGCATTTGTATCTTTTAGAGAATTATTAAGTGTACAAGAGATAGAGAACATGTTTCCTACTATTGATATTGTATGGTATGCCGTGAATACAGGGTTAGAGGAGAAGCAAAAGAATGATGAGGGTCTGTATGTTGCACCGATTGGTTTTCCAGCAGATATGATTTCAAGTCCAAGTGGTCCTTTTTTAAGCGATTCACCTCATGAGGAACAATTTATCGGTGTGTTAAAGTCATTACAGAAGCATGAAGATTTATCGGTGAAGCTATCTAGAGCGAAAACATTAGAGTTGTCAAAACGTATTTCTTTCCTTGAAAAAAATGGGATAAAAACATACGGGGCAGTTGTAACTGGACCTAAAGGAGAAGTTGAAAAATTGATGAGCCATGAAAAAGTTAGAAACTTGAAAGTAGGTGAAGTGAGATTATGGAATTGGCATTCTTAAAAAAAAGAAAGAGTCATATTTATAAACAGGAAACGTGGATGGGGATTATTTCATTAATAATTGCCTTTCTAGCGTTATTGTATTTGAACATTATATTGCTTATTCAAGAAACATTTATAGGCGAAGGTTTTCTGCAAATAGTTGGAGCTGGATTGTTGTGTTCAGTCGTAGGCATGCTCACAAAAAGCAAAAGTCGAAAATATGCACTGTGGGCATGTAGTTTATTTGTTTTTATGCTACTGTTTGCTGTATTTGGATTTATGTTAGGTTGGATGATAAGCTTTGCGCCATAAATATGTGGAAAAGAGCGAATGTAGATTCGCTCTTTTTTTATGTATAAAAAGAAAAATATATCAAATTTGAAAGAAGAGCACTATGTAACTAGACTGTGGTTTTGGTGATATGTTTGTCGCTCACTTTATAGGAGTAAATATATGAGCCTTAAACTTCATTTCATTTTATCTCCTATTAACATGGAAGCATTAATAAAATCCGAGAAAAACCAAAAAGAATTCGTTCAACTTGTACACAATGAATATAAAAAAAGAAGATAAGAATTTTTTTATTTTTCATATTTGGCGAAACAAATGGTACAATGAAAGCTAATGTGAAAAATAAGGAAAAGAAGTGGTCTATTTGAAAAACTTTTTAGAATTAGGAATTAGTGAAACTTTTAATCATACATTACGTGAAAATGGAATTACAGAAGCAACACCAATTCAAGAGAAGGCAATTCCTATTATTATGTCAGGAAAAGATATTATTGGGCAAGCGAAAACAGGGACGGGTAAAACGTTAGCATTCGTTTTACCTATTTTAGAAAAAATCGATTCAGAGTCTAGTGATGTTCAAGCTTTAATTGTTGCGCCAACAAGGGAACTAGCACTGCAAATTACAGCTGAAATTAAAAAAATGCTTGTTCAAAGAGAAGATATTAATGTACTAGCGATTTATGGCGGACAAGATGTAGCGCAACAATTGAGAAAATTAAAAGGTAATACACATATTGTTGTTGCGACACCAGGACGATTATTAGATCATATACGACGTGAAACAATTGATTTAAGTAATCTTTCAACGATTGTACTTGATGAAGCGGATCAAATGCTTTATTTCGGTTTCTTATATGATATTGAAGATATTTTAGATGAGACACCTGGTAGTAAACAAACGATGTTATTCTCAGCAACGATGCCAAAAGATATTAAAAAATTGGCGAAGCGTTATATGGATGAGCCGCAAATGATTCAAGTACAAAGTGAAGAAGTAACGGTAGATACAATTGAACAGCGTGTCATTGAGACGACAGATCGTGCAAAGCTAGATGCACTTCGTTTTGTTATGGATCGTGATCAGCCATTTTTAGCTGTTATTTTCTGTCGTACAAAGGTTAGAGCAAGTAAGCTGTATGATAATTTAAAAGGACTAGGTTATAATTGTGCTGAACTTCATGGTGATATACCTCAAGCGAAACGTGAGAGAGTTATGAAGAGTTTCCGCGAAGCTAAAATTCAATATTTAATTGCAACGGATGTAGCAGCTCGTGGACTTGATGTAGATGGTGTAACGCATGTATTTAACTATGATATTCCTGAAGATGTAGAAAGTTATATTCACCGAATTGGCCGAACAGGACGTGCTGGTGGATCAGGTCTTGCAATTACGTTTGTTGCAGCGAAAGATGAAAGATATTTAGAAGAAATTGAAAAAACGCTTGGTGCACCACTACAAAGAGAAATAATTGAACAACCGATGATAAAACATGTAGATGAAAATGGAAAGCCGAAACAAATGCCGGCTCAAAAACCGAAAAAAACAGGTGAATATCGTCAAAGAGATAGTCGTGAAGGTTCAAGAGGTGGTTCAAGAAATAGTTCGAGAAATGATAACAACCGATCATTTAATAAGCCAAGCAATAAGAAAAGTAGTGCAAAGCAAGGTCAGCAAAGACGTGGGCGTTAAACAGTTATAATTCTAAAGGAGTCGCAAAAAATTGCGGCTCTTTTTTGTTTTTATACAACGAAATTGATATAAGTACAAGGGTGGTGCTAAGAAGTCACTTTTAAAATTTCATTCACCGTATTAAAAATAAATTTTAAAATGCATAAAGGAGATAAAAAGTAGGACGTTGTATATGTAAGGTAATAGGAAACTTTTTACAAACTACACATATAATTTAAATAGACCGACAGTCGGTCTTTGGGAAGGGGTACATGAGTGAGAATCGTAAAGGAGTATGAGGAGCGTAGAAAGGAAATTTTAGAAACTGCTGAACGCTTGTTTATTATGAAAGGTTATACGAAAACAACAGTAAATGACATTTTAAAAGAAATAGGTATAGCAAAGGGGACGTTTTATCACTATTTTAAGTCGAAAGAAGAAGTGATGGATGAGATTATTATGAGGATTGTTAAAGAGGATGTTGCTAAAGCGAAGGCAATCGTCTCTAATCCAAATATCCCAGTTTTAGATAAGTTATTTCGAGTTTTAATGGAACAATCACCAAAATCGGGAGATATAAAAGAAAAAATGATTGAACAATTTCATCAGCCAAATAATGCGGAAATGCACCAGAAAAGTATAGTACAATCAATTATTCATTTATCTCCTGTCTTAACAGAAGTTTTAGAGCAAGGAATCGAAGTGGGTATATTTTCTACTCCATACCCACAAGAAACGATTGAATTATTACTCTCTTCAGCACAAGTTATATTTGATGATGGTTTATTCCAGTGGAAACCGGAGGAAATGCTGAGAAGAGTTAAGGCTTATATTAAAATGATGGAAGCATCTGTTGGAGCAAAGGAGGGAGCCTTTGATTATATGGTCGAGGTTTTAATTAAACAGAAATAGGAATTTTCTGTTTGGGTATTATAGACCGACAGTCGGTCTAAATTAAATGAAGGTTGTGAGTATGATGTTAGTTAGCACAAAATCTTCTATGAAAGACTTTTATTTAATGGTTAGTGGGCAAATTATAACGATTTTAGGATCAACACTTTTACGTTTTGCTTTGTCTTTATTCGTGCTAGATATAACAGGACGTGCTGATATATTCGCGGGATTATATGCGATAACGAGTATTCCGTTTTTGCTAGCACCTCTCGGCGGAGCAATTGCAGATCGTTTCAATCGCCGTAATTTAATGGTCATTTTTGACTTTATAAACGCTGCGATTTTATTAGGTTTTATTGCTTTATTATTTAACGGCACTGTATCTATTATGTGGATTGGAATTGTTATGTTTTTATTAGCAGTTGTTAGTGCGATGTACGCCCCAGTTGTAATGGCAAGTATTCCACAATTAGTTCCAGAAAAAAAACTAGAGCAAGCGAACGGTATTGTTAATGGTGTTCAAGCATTATCTAATATAGTTGCACCTGTATTAGGAGGAATACTGTATGGCATAATTAGTTTGAAAATGCTCGTAATAATAAGTTGTCTTTCATTTTTTTATCTGCGATTTTAGAAATGTTTATTAAAATACCTTTTATAAAAAAAGCGCAAGAAAGCCACATTATACTGACAATTGTAAAGGATATGAAAGAAGGGTTTATATACGTTTTAAAACAACCATTTATTTTGAAATCCATGCTTTTAGCCGCGCTACTAAATTTAATTCTTACACCACTATTTGTAGTTGGTGCCCCAATTATTCTACGAGTAACAATGGAAAGCAGCGATACGCTATACGGAATTGGAATGGGATTGATTGATTTTGCTACTATATTAGGAGCGTTATTAATAGGTCTTTTTGCGAAAAGACTACAGATGAAAACATTGTATTACTGGATGCTTTTAATAGCTTTATTAGTAATACCAATGGCGCTATCAGTTACACCTCTTATTCTTAACCTAGGATACTATCCACCATTTACCCTCTTTATACTTTCTTCTATCCTAATTGCAATGGTTATGACAATTGTATCCATTTATGTAATTACTGTTGCCCAAAAGAAAACACCAAATGAAAACCTAGGAAAAGTAATGGCAATTATAACAGCGGTAGCTCAATGTATGGCGCCAATTGGGCAAGCTGTATATGGCTTTATGTTTGAAGAGTTTAGCTTGAAAATTTATTTACCTATATTATGTATTAGTTTCATATTGATAATAATAGCTTTTGTTACGAAGAAAATATTACGGAATGAGGGGGAACTAGTTTGATATGATTAGTAGAATGTTAAAAAGAGATTTCTCTCAAAATAATATGATAATCGTTATTTTATTTATGTTTATAATGCTATCAACTCTTTTATTTGACTCCTATTGAGTGTAGGAGTTTTTTTCTTTGTTTGAAAGTCCGAAAAGAGATATAATAATTTTCTGACTATTAAAGCGTGGAGGGGTACAAATGAAAAATGAAACGTTACACACACAAGAAGATATTATAAAAATGCTTGATTCATTATTAAGACCTGCAGAACCATTTTGGAATGAATTTTATGCAGATAGAGAAAAGGATGTTCCGTTTTTTGAAAACGTTCCAGATGAGAACCTAGTTTCGTATATACAAAAAGAGTGGGTTTCCAAAGGGAAAGTGTTAGAGCTGGGATGTGGTCCAGGAAGAAACGCAATTTATTTAGCGAGTGAAGGATTTGATGTAACAGCAGTGGATTTATCTGTAGAAGGTATTAATTGGGCGAAAGAGAGGGCATTAGAAAAAGGAATAGAAATTCACTTTATTTGTGAGTCAATTTTTAATTTAGATGCTCAAAATGAATTTGATTTTGTATACGATTCGGGCTGCTTACATCACGTTCCACCACATAGAAGAATGAACTATGTAGATTTAATTAAAAACTCATTAAAATCGGGGGGGTATTTCGGATTAACATGTTTTGCGGCAGGCGAATTAGATGAGCGAAATGGATCAGAAATAACAGATTGGGACGTATATAGAGGATGGAGTTTACAAGGTGGTCTAGCGTATTCAGAAGAAAAATTAAGAGAGATATTTAAAGAATTTGAAGTGATTGAAATTAGAAAGATGAGACAAATGGAACAACCGAATGAAATGTTTGGAGAATCATTTCTTTGGACAGCATTATTTAAGAAGAAATAAAAAAGTAGATAATTGACAAACGCATCGTTTTTATAGACAATATATTTATAAGAATGTACGTTCGGTTTTGTTGTCCGATGTATGTTTTACATAAATATATAACAAGGGGTTGTCTCTAAATGAGTAACACAAATCAAAAAATTACTACGTTTTTAATGTTTGAGGGCAAAGCTGAAGAAGCGATGAATTTTTACACATCGTTATTCGATCAATCAGAAATTGTAAGTATCTCTCGCTACGATGAAAATGGACCTGGTAAAGAGGGAACTGTAATTCATGCAACTTTTACGCTAAATGGCCAAGAGTTCATGTGTATTGATAGTTTTGTAAATCATGATTTTACATTTACACCAGCTATGTCTCTTTATGTAACTTGTGAGACGGAAGAAGAAATTGAATTTGTCTTTAATAAACTAGCGCAGGATGGAGCAATTCTTATGTCTTTAGGTTCCTATCCATTTAGTAAAAAGTTTGGCTGGTTAAATGATAAGTATGGTGTATCTTGGCAGTTAACGCTTGCTGAATAAAAAAAGAAAAAGCATAGCTTATTTAATCTGTACCCTTTGTAAAGAACATTTTGAAAAAAGTTAGGCAATATCAAGAAGATGATTTCTGTATTCAACAGGAGTCATCTTTTTTAA
>NZ_JAKUFP010000045.1:0-26550 GCF_022663495.1 Bacillus cereus group sp. BfR-BA-01383 | reverse complement strand
AGATAAAATGAAAACCAGTAAAACGCATATATTCCTAACAGAATTGTATTTTATGCTACAAGTTCAAACAATTGATGGATGAATTCTTTCTTGTTTTGGACAGACTGGTCCCGTAAATCAATCTGTTCTTTTTTAATCATATGCATAGCCTCTACTCCAGAAAGAATGGATGTAGCTGTGTCAAAACATTTGAACCCTAGCATAGAACGGATTCGTTTCTTTATAAAGCGATGATCTTGTTCTACTATGTTATTCAATTTGTGTTCCCTAACTATTAATATATCAAAAACATATGATGTCCTCTATCCAAAAATTCGAGTTCTACTGCCCGGCCCAATTGATAAAATATTAGGCATTCTAAAATTAGTATTTACAGCATCAATAGTTACCGCTAAAGAAGCTTGTCTTGGATACAAAGAGATAGTTGACCTGTTGAGCTCGAACTTATGAGAAAGAATGAAAGCGAAATCAATATTTTTTTATTTTAGAGATAATACCATATCGCTATCAAGCTAATAAAAAGAAATGCCCCCTAAAATGAAAAAAT
Organism: Bacillus cereus group sp. BfR-BA-01383; assembly: GCF_022663495.1. Classification (NCBI taxonomy): domain Bacteria; kingdom Bacillati; phylum Bacillota; class Bacilli; order Caryophanales; family Bacillaceae; genus Bacillus; species Bacillus cereus group sp. BfR-BA-01383. Next base: position 26,003 of record NZ_JAKUFP010000045.1, on the reverse strand, counting down.
ACGCTATTTTTTCTGTAGAATCATGTCATTATTGACGTTATCTATTGGATTTTTCATAGTTGGAATAATCTTCTCTTTCGTATTACGTGTATTCAAACTATCTGAGGAAAAACTAAAAGAATTAGGTTTCTTAGGATTCACAATTTCAATTGTTACTACCTTCTTAAAGGTGAAAGTGCAAATTATTATTTTCTTAAAGCAGTTGGCGCTAGACAAAAATATATAAGAAATTCACCTGATTCAGTTGAATTTCCTGAATTCTTATTTTCACAATCGTAATAATAAAAACAAGCACTCAGTATTGAGTGCTTGTTTTTCAAGCTGTTGACAAGTTATATATTTCTATATGACTTGTTCCTTTAACTATGTAGTTTTTTATCAACTGTTATATTTGATATAACTAGAGTCATAATAAACCCACTGATCTGTTCCAATTCTTAGCCAACCATTCTTTTCTTCATATATTGTAACTTTTTCGCCTTTACTTGCCTTCCTAACAATAGAGTAGTTTGTACCTGCTCCATTTCGAATATTTACTCCAATACCATCGATTTGAGCCGTTCCAATTACATTTTGAACACTACCAGTTTCAATTACTTGAAGCATGTTTAGAATGAATGATGCTGTTTCACCGCGAGTTGTTGTTCCTTTAGGATCGTATCGATTGTCTCCCTTACCTTTTACAATACCTAATCCATACAATCTTTGTACGTCTTCTTTATAGATAATTTGGTCTTTATCTGCGAATGGTAAGTTTGCAACTGGCCCCCATAGACCTTTATACTGTAAAGCCTTGTTTACAATAATTGCTGATTCTTCTCTTGTAATAGGTGTGTTTGGGTCAAAATAACCGTCACCTCTACCTACAATGATACCTGCACTTGCAGTGCGTTTAATACCATCTTGTAGAGTTGAGTTTGCATCGTTTAGGTCTTTAAATGCAGTATCTCCAGCTGGCAGGTTTAGAGATTTAGAGATTAATTGAGCAAATTCGGCTCTTGTTACCGCTCTATTAGGTGCGAAAACTCCGTTTCCTTCCCCTACCATAATACCCCTTCTATCTAACTCTCGAATAGCTGGCTCATACCAACCTCCTGTAATGTCATCTTTTGGTTGATAAAGATTATTATAATACCCCCCAACACCATTTACGAATGCATCCCATTGCCCATTATTAATCATTTTAGCAGGACAGTTTTTACCACTCCATCTTTGGTGTTTTACAATGTTACTTAACGGTACATCAGTTTCTTTCATTAAATAAGCTACAAGTTTCTTAGCGTTATCTACCGCTTTACTGTAGTTACCGTCGCTGTTAACTGCGATTTCAATTGCAATAGATTCTCTATTACCTGGACCATCACCATCTCCTGCGTGCCATCCGTTCTCGTTTAATGGTAGGTGTTGATAAATCTCTTTATCGTCTACTGTAAAATGCCATGATGCAGCCCGGTCTGTGTTCCCTACTGCTTGGTTATATAGGTATTGGGCGTGGTTTCTAGCACCTGCACCTACACTTGTATTATCAGTCTCATGGATTGTAATGTACTTTGGACTCATGTAGTTTTGAGGACGAATATTATCGTTACCTGCTGGAACAATCCATTCAGTGAATGGAACACCGTTTATTGTACTAGAGATACTAGGTGATGCGGAAGACAGACTACGTTTTGTTCTGTTTGAATTGTTAGGAACAGTTAATGTACCTGTTTCTTCATGAATACCTTCTGAACGTTGAAGACTGTCTGCTTTCTTATTATCGACAGTACCTCCATTACGTCCGTCTACCTCTTCAAAACTAGCTTCAATACTTTTTAAAGCCTGTTCATCTGATGTTTGAAGTTGGTCTGTTTTACCTTGTTCTTGAACGCTTGTAGGTTGCTTATTGTTTACTGATTGTTGTTCCTCTGCAAACGATACCAATGGTGAAGATAATACCGTTAATCCTGCCGTGAATGCTACTACTTTTTTATTAAATTTAATGTTCATTTCTAATTAGGTATATCTCACTATTTTAATAGATACACCTTCCTCCTTGTACTTCTTTTAGTGTGAATAATAGTTTAAATAATGGTTGCCTGAACCTCAAAAATAACGGCTTGATTTTTCATTTCATATGATAAACCGAAATCTATAAGTCCTACTAGATATGTCAGTACTTCAGAAGTATAACACAGCACGGTTGCAAAAATATAATTAAATAACATAAATACCTTTAATGTATAAAACGATTCTGGTGCAAAAATCCCAAGACTCTTGCAAGTAATCCCCTAATCTTGGACATACTGATAGTATGACTCTAAAAAAAGTGCGTGATCAGTATGGAAAAGCAAAATTTATTTAAATGGAAGCATTATCAGCCTGAACTAATCTTATTAACAGTAAGGTGGTACCTACGGTACAATTTGAGCTTCCGTAACCCGGTGGAAATGATGGAGGAAAGAGGATTATCAATTGCTCACACAAATGATCTGCACATCAATTCATCTTTGATATACAGATCATTTGTATGATAATTTTAAAAAATAAGTGCAGAGAATTATATTACATGAATGCTTTTATAAGTGTTGTTACTAATGGAAGTACTCCACCGAAGAATGATAAAACTGCCATTGCGATTGTCATATCATTTCCTCCTCTTTTTTCGTATTAAGATATGATAATTTTGGTTCTGGTGCAAAAATGATTACGTAGATAATCCAACATGAATGTTATATTCTCATGAAAATGAGTTGTTCGGAAATCAATATAAAAATCCGTATTTTTATACTTTGTAAAGATTGAACGTTCGTAATTACTCTCATATTTTCGTGTATATTTTGACAGCATTCGAGGTTTGCACCAGAACCCTTTATCACTTATTAAAGGATCTTTTTTATTTACATAATATAATTACCACCAACTTATATGAGAGGTAGTCTTCAGTGGGACTGGATTCCAACTTTGTTGTATTGTTTGCCATGATTTGACCGTTCCATCTTTACTTTTAATAAATGCTTTAAATTCTATATTTCTTTCAGCTGGCAACACAACATTTCCTCTCCAATCATTACTATGAGAATCATAATATAATTGAATTGGATAATCTTTCGTGTCCCAACTTCCTAATTCAGCACGATTCCCAGTAATATAAACAATATCACCTATTGTTGTAGGAGCATTTGTTACTACAATCGTTTGCATAACAGGAGTCACACCTAATAAATTTTTAAATTTCTCCATTAATGAATTGTTATACATTACATCTTGATACCGAAGTAAAGTAAATCCAGCAAAATTATAATTAAAGGCCATTTCTGCAACTCTTTTATACTCTGCCTCATTTCCTAAACTTAAAGCATTTTCACCATTTAATACAATTCCCTTTTGATTAGCTAATGTTGCAATTTCTTGTACTAATGTTCTAGGCATTGAATATTCGGGATAACTACCTTTGTCTATCATTTCTAGACAAGTAAATGTTACATCTAACTTTGCGCTTTGGAAAGCATCAAGTAAATGGCTATAATTATTATACCCTGCTGGCTTTTCTGCCCCGTGAGGTATAACCGGATTATTATATTGCCAATGTACTCCTGCAATCTTTGCGCCGATTGGTACTTGAAAACTTGGATCAAAAGCATCGTGTGCCAATTCACCAATTAATTTTGTATGCCTTTCTAAAACACCTTGATACCATTCTAAATAGTCTTTTCCATATGAAGAGTTATATCCATTCTTTAGAAACAGTTCCTCATCACTTGGTGGTAAAATTTCTGAAACAGAAGTAAGTTTTGTACCCCACTCTTTGTTCACTTCATTTAAGGAATCATATTTTTTTAATACCCAGGAACGGAATTTTGATTTTGCAAATTCTGTATAGGCTTGAAACTTTCCACGTGATGGATAACTGCTTCCATCAGCAGATGTGTAGGAAGGATATCTCAGCTCTCCAGCTGGTCCCCCAGATAAGTATATCTTTGCGATTACATCTTTATACGGTTTCATAGCTACTGCGAATGCCGTATATAGTTCACCATATTCCTTTTGAATTACATCAGAAGCAAGTGGATTCAATGTTTCTTTATTAACAGTTCCGGTTTCAGATTTAAAGTAAAGACTATCATCATTTTTTTGATTCCAAACCCATGAAGGAATTGGTGTATTACAATCATCGCCAACATTTCCACCACACTGATGTGTAGAAATAATAGGTATCATTTTCATACCTGCATTTCTTACTGATTGAGCAAAACGCTGTGCGTATGAAAAATCAAATTGCTGATCCCCGTTCTTTTCCATATCTCCCCACCAAAAATCAACAGTAATAGCATAAAAACCATTTTGTTTTGCCCACCTTAAATCATTTTCAAATGTCTCCCAATTTGTTACTTCCGGAATCTTTTTTAATGGTGCCATTAAGTAAGCTTTGTAATCCGGATTCATTCCTTTTCCATTTACGGCTGCAAAACTTGCTTGTGGAATTAATAGAGATACAAATAACATCAAGACAGATAAAATGACAATACCATAATATTGAAACTGTTTTTTCATCCCTTTTCTCCTTTTCCCTTTTTTAAATTTATAAAACACTTATGTATCCGTTTTCATTATATACGAAAAAAACGCAATCGTTTGCATGAAATATTGCATAATATTAAGCTAGTATATTAAAGTGTCCTCAAAATGAAAAAATTATTATTTTACAGTCATTTATGAGAATTCGGCTCATTTTTTTGTTTTGGGGAACAACCAATTTCTTAAGTTGATGGGCATGTATGGTGAGGCCAATTAGAGGAGTATGATATATTTGAAAAAGCACCGATATACTTGCGACCAAGTAAAAAAGCGCCTGTAAACAGGGCGCTTCGGACATATATTAGGCTTTAATTAATGACTAATATTAGAATTTGGATATAATGTTGTTCCTCCAATTGAAACTTTAATTTCATTTGTTAATGGAACATTTTGTTCATTAATAATTGTTCTCCACCATTCCCATGCAAGACCTGTACATTCTCTTGCTACGACTTTTATATTTTTTGAATTCGGTGGAAGTGGTATGACTGTATTGAAATGAGCAGTTCTGTCTCTGCCGTTTCCTTCCCAAGTTTTATGGGTTAGTACTTCTTTTCCATTTTGATCATATGAGAATTCATCCCAAGATACATCAAATTGAGCAACATATGCACCGTAATGATCAAGGGTCATTTTCGCACTTGAATATTCTGTAGTTGTAGTCTCAATATAATCTGTATTGTTATGAACAGCAGCAGTTGCATTATCTTTTAAGAAAGTGCTTGTATATGAAATTGGGTATGCTGGATTTTTAGAACTTAATTCTGCATTATCTTTAATGACATTTCGGATTTCATTAAAATCTTTTGAAACAACCTTGTTATGCTCTTTTGCATCTCCGCCTAATACTACAGCGGTAAAGGTACTGTCTTCAAAAATATCTTTGTACTGTCCACTCGCTTCAACGCCTTGCCCCTTAATTAAGGCTTTAAAAGCAGCTTGTACATCTTTGCTCTTAGATGATGTTTCTAATTTCACATAAACTGTTCTACCATAAGCTACATTTGACACCATAACAGGCGGAGCCGCATTACTTACCCCTTTACGAGTTAGCTCATCAAAAGTAACGCTATTATCAAAAAGATCTGATGGATTGTTAGGTAGTTCTGCACTTACGGTATAAAAGATTTGCTTATATGCCGCAACCATCACTTTTTTCTCTCCATCTGCAATCGCTTTAAAATCAATGTTCAGTGAATTGTCAAGATATTTAGCATTAACATTAAGAGCACTTGCTATTTGAGATTTACTATACACCATAGATTCTGTATACTGCATTCTTGCAGGTAACGTATGTGTTTTTGAATATTTTTCATTCCAAGTAGATACTAATTCATCTACTGCTCCAGACACATTACCATATGTAGGATTTTGAACAGTAATTGTATTGTCTTTTCTCATGCCAGGTAAGTCTATACTAATATTCAAAGGTTTTCTCTTAGCCACTAATAAACTAGGTTGATTATCTGCAAAAGCTTTATTTGCAAGTTGTACTGCTCCTGGATAAGTACGATTAGCCACAGAATCAATAATCGAAATATCGACTGGTGAAGTTGTAAGTGATTTTTTCTCACGTTCAACTACTACAAATTTACCATTTGAATTTGTACTTTCTTTCGGAACAAAACTCTCTACTTTATCCCCATTTACTGCTAAAACCTCTTGATTATTATACTTAAGATTTCCTATGCCAGTATCAATGTTAATAGCTTTTTTTGTTGCATCAGCTGAATTACTTGTTTTTATTTCAGCGAAGGAAATAGAAGAATAATTAATAGTGCATAAGCCAATTGATAAACATGCTAATAATTTGATTCCTTTAACACTTTTTATAATTTTCAAAAAATTCAACCCCTTCCTTTTTTTCGTATTAAGGTATGATAATTATTTATAAATAATTGCTAAATAGTGAACTTACATAAATGCTTTTAAAAGTTCTTGAACTAATGGAAGTGCTCCACCTACAAATTTTAAAATTGCCATTGCGATTGTCATATTATTTCCTCCTCTTTTGTTGTTGCTAAGATGTGATTTATCTTTATGCTTTCATTATAGTAAGTACTTATATATATATCAACACATTCTGATATGCAATATTGCATCTTAAAACCATGTTTTATGCTGTTATAATAGAATAGGTAAATTCTACAGCATTTTTCGATATACTGAAAAGCTAATGAGCATGAGAGTTCCATTAGGTAAAAAGGGAAAAGAATGTTTATCATTCTTTTCCCTTTTTGTATTTTCATGCACCTCACATATCTATCGTAAGGGAGTACTTGTATACGATTTTTTACTACATTCCTTTTCTTGGTTCTGTTGCAAAGTTTCCGAAGACATAAAGAGATGGGGAATATTGCGGACCAGTTTTATGAAACTATTAATAATTCGTGTAATGCGTTATACGTCGAAAAAACGAAGTTTAGTTGAAGACTTCGCTTTTGTTTGTATATGGCATAGACAGTTTCTATACCTTTAATAGTACGTGAGGCATGGTGAAGACTTTGAAAGGATAAGGAAAGGGAAATTCGACGTTTCACATGTCGATGATCTTACTCGGTGATATTATTGAGGTACTTTATTGTACGATGAAAGGTATTTTTGTAAAGACATATCTCCTTATGCGGAAGCTAAAGAAGGAGATTTGTCGTCAGAACCGTTGGTTCTCCAAAAGTTCGAGCTAGTCTTTTCATAAAAGCATATGCTGCTTGTTTGTCTCGTTTTTGACGAAGTTGAATATCAAGTGTTTGTCCCTCTTTATCAATTGCTCGATATAAATGACACCAATTTCCTTTAATTTTGATATAGGTTTCATCCAAACGCCAAGATAACAATGTGTTTTTGTTTTTCTTCTTCCAAATTTGATAGATAAGATTTCCACATTCATGAACCCAGCGCATGATAGTTGTTGTATGAATAGAAATACCACGTTCTTTGAGAATTTTAGACACATCGCGATAGCTTAAAGAAAAACGACAGTTGTAGCCCACAGCTACCAAAATAATATCTTTCTTAAACTGTTTCCCTTTAAAATATCGTATTTGTGATTCCCCTTACTCTTTTTTCTAGACTGTAGTCTCATTTAGAAAACTTTGCAACAGAACGAATTTTATAACGCACTTAAAACAGAAAAAAGGAACCCGTTACGGATTCCTTTTTTTCTTTACAAACCTTTTTCAATTACCAAGGAAAATCAAATCATTTTTTCATTAAATTTTATTACTTTATTTAAGTCTACCATAACCTGCAAAGTGCTGTTGATTATAAGAACTGTTTAAATTAGAATATTCAATACCTTTATCACCAGCATGGATCATTCTTCCATCTCCAACAACAATACCAATATGGGAGATACCATTTTTATATGTATTCTTAAAGAACACTAAGTCTCCTGGTTGCGGATTGCTAATTTTTTGAGCAGAGTTATAGAAACCTGCAGCATCTTGTCTAGCTACTTTATATACATAGGAAATAAATCCGCTGCAATCAAATCCACTTGGAGTTGCTCCACCCCATACATAAGGTACACCAAGATATTTCTTTGCTTCAGCTACATATTTGTTAACAGATATCCAATGTCCATTTTCATCAAATGATTCTTGTTGGCCACCAATGGTAACTTGACCTGTTACCATTGCGCCGCCTTGATTGGCATCTAAGTAATACCATTGATTATTTTCTTGAAACCAACCTGTTTTCATTGAACCATCCGTACTTCCATCCAGATAGTACCATTTATCATTATCCTTTACCCAATCCATCTTCATCACACCAATTTTTATTCGTATTTTAGATTCAACTGCATTTCAACTCCCAGATGTATTCTCATCGGTTTATCCAGGTGCAGCCATACAGCTGGGATAAAAATTCAACTTGAGTATGATTTGTTAAGTGGACAGTTCCTACATATTCATACAGGCCCAGGTAAACAACATGATCGCACTTACGGCTCTCTGTGTGCCCCAACTGTGACAGCGAATGATTTATGTATCCGAGATTTAGGTTATTTTCATTTAAAAGACCTTCAATATATACAAGATAAAGGGGCCTACTATATCTCTCGTATCAAATCAAATACACGTATTTATCAAAAAAATCCTAGCCCTGATTATTTTCAAGATGGAAGAATTAAGAAAGGTACAGAGTATATACAATTAGATATGGAAACGTTAATGAACTCTCTTCAGCCAGGACAAGCATATGAAATAACCGACGCTTATATAGGAATGACTGATAAAGTACCAACTCGTGTAATTGTTCATCGACTAACAAAAGAACAACAAGAAAAGCGATTACAAGATCAAACTCTAAGAGAAAAAAAGAAAGGAATGAAATATTCTCCTCGTAGCAAACGACTCAGTGGTATCAATGTATATATGACAAACACCCCTACAGATATTGTCCCGATGGGACAGGTACATGACTGGTATTCTTTGCGTTGGCAAATCGAAATTTTATTTAAAACGTGGAAGTCATTCTTTCAAATTCATTATTGTAAAAAGATAAAACCAGAACGATTGGAGTGCCATTTATATGGTCAATTGATTGCCATTCTACTCTGTTCTTCTATCATGTTTCAAATGCGCCAATTGCTCCTCATGAAGAAAAAACGAGAGCTTAGTGAGTATAAAGCCATATATATGATTAAAGACTATTTTCTTCTTCTATTCCAAACTATACAAAAAAACACCCAAGAGCTATCAAAGGTGTTACTTCGCCTGTTCAATCTCCTACAGCAAAATGGGCGGAAATCTCATCGATATGAGAAAAAAACGGTCTTTGATATATTAGGTGTCATTTACAATTGTACCCTGTCCGATAATCAAGCCGCTTAATTCAAAAAAGTGAAACCCGTTAGGGTTTCTTTCGTATGCAAATCTTTCAATCACCTACACTTGTCCTCTAGGAAAAAGAAACAATCTCGTCTAAAATTGACTTTGCATAAGCTTAGCTTGATAGCGATGTGACGCTACCCCTAATTAATTTTTTGTTGCTCCTGTATCAATTCTCTACTTTCTTTATTCTGTTCCCACAACAAAAAACAAATGAAAATAGTATTAATTACACCTATTAATCCGTAACTCCATAAAGGTACTTTAATAGTTTCATACCAAATTAAATTTATAAAATACATCCCGATCGTTATTAATAAAGAATTAACAATAAAAGTAAAAATAATTTTATTATTTATAAAAAACTTATCCAATTTACCAACAGAAATAATTAAAGCAGAAGTACTAGCCATAGTTAAAGACATAATAGCAATTGAACGCAAACTTTGTTTATCTTGAAACACGTTTGGAGAAGAAACAATTTCATTAACCAAATTAACAATATAATAAAATCCAGTTAAATAAATTGAAACAACTAAAAATGAAATAGGAACCCATTTACAAAATAAAAAAAATGGTTTTGTATAAACCTTTTGTCTTGCTTCCCTTATAGATTCTCCAATAGGCATAATAATCATAATTAGAGCAATCAAATATAAATCGTGTACAGGTAACTCTCCTTTAAAAATATCAATTAAAAAACTAAAAGCATCTTTTATATTATTTATCATTAAAACGCCCCAACCTTTCATTATGTATTAATCGCATTATCCATATTATAACAAAAATGCACCTTAACGTATTGTGTATCGCATTTTGCTGGTACTTCAGGTGGGGTTTTGGCACATTCCTTGCGGAACTTTTAGCCCTATATAGAGAAAGTAAGAAGGTATAGACTGGAATGAAGCGAGGGACTATCCTCTTTCCTTAGACCTAAAACATGAAAGTAAACTAATAAATATAAGTTTACTTTCAGTTTCATCAATAAGAAAAACCACAGCAATCGCTGTGGTTTTGACCAAAACTATATTGTAAATGCTCATAGTATTGTATGTTGGATTTTAATTGTAAGTTCCAATGTAAACTAATAGATAGAAGTTTACTTTCATTATCATTAAAAAACATAAAAAAGCCGACCTTTAATCGATCCGTTTTTTTATGTTTCTTTTGTCTAAAATTACAGAAATAATAAGCAAGACGGTTAATATAATAATTACATTCAAATCACTTTCATCTTTTAGAAAAAATGAATACAAAATATAAATCACCAATAATACTCCACAAATCAAATTTGAAATTTTATGCAATAAAATCTCCCCCTGAAAAAAATCATATATTTCCAATTTTAACATAAATAGGTTGTTTGATTGCAAAATTCCATAATTGATTTCAATGTAAACTTTTTAATATTAGTTTACATTCAAATCTTTGGTTTTATTAAATTCATTACAACTTACTCATTTTCCCCAAAACCACTGACAAAAGTATATATTCAAAACACGATAAAACAAGGAATAAATAACCAACTAATAAATATATTTTTTTCTGAAAATTTATACTATAATTAATCTGTACAAAGGTTGGTATCCTTTTACTTCTAATATTGTATTGATTTATATGTAGTACCCTACTACTTAAATATGGATCTACAAACAAAAAGAACTAGTATGATACTAGTTCTTTTTGTTTGTTTAGAATAAATAAAATTTTAAAGACACATGAATATTCATGTTACCATATATTATGACACTCAATTTTGTTTATACCATACAACAAAATCAAACTAATCCCTTATCTATAATAGATAAGGGATTAATTTGTATAAATAATTTTTATTTAACAATTTTAATCCTGTCCAAAGATTAAAAACCATATTAAAAGTTTACATAACCCCACTTATCGGTATTCAATGTATCTAGAAAAAACCCCTTCAGCTTACTTGCTGAAGGGGTTTCGTATTTACATAATTCCCGTTATTGGAAGTTAATTAGATCCGTCTTATAAAATAAAATACTAAAGACGATAAAGCAATAGGAATACCTATTAACAAGAAGTCAGATATAATATATCCCATAGAGATTCCTATACGGAAGAAAGAATAATAGAAAACTCCTAACAATGTGAATAAAGGGATTCCCACGATTAATTCATAACTTCTTTTTATTATTCTATAAAAAAATTCTCCTACTACACAACCTATAAGAGCAGGAATACTTCCATATATGATAAAAAAAATAATGGATAACCAAATAGGGCCCCATGTCTCTGTAGAATGGGGTTCTTTTATATACCCTGAAATACTAATAAAAGCTGAGAAAAATATCAAACAGGCTAAATAACTGACAAAAAATTTTTTCAATGTAATCATCCCCACGATTTTCTAATCTTACCTTTAGTATATGATAGATAGAATGTGAAATGAATATTGTATATAAGTCAAGTTGACATAACGTCTCATTATCGGTACTGAAAAAGGATCTTCGATTGAAGATCCTTTTGTGCTGCTTATTGAACAATTGCGCCCTTTAATTGAGTTACAAAGTCAAAATAACTTTGACATATAATACTCATTATAATAAGTTCTATCTACCATAAGAGAATTTCTTTTTGTGCCTTCTATTTCAAATCCGCTCTTTTTATATAGAGCTAAACCTGCTTCATTTTTAGTAACCACTGTGAGTTCCAATCGTGAAATGTGATTACTTTTCGCCCACTCTTCTACGTGTTGGAATAAAGCTGTTCCAATCCCTTGTCCTCTGTTTTGCTCTAAAATTCCAACAACAATGTAAACAGAGTGTTTATTCCTCTTTACACTTCCGCCAATAGCAATCAAATAACCTATTAAATTCCCTTCTTGTTCTGCAACAAAGATTGTTGAATTGTTTTGCTGTCCAAGACTATCTATATGTTTTCGTTGCTGTTCAGAAGTAGTTTTTCTTTCTCCAGCTTCCATAAGCATAAAATTTGATTTAGCTTCTACTTCTGTAATTAAATTTAAAAAATTCTCTGCATCCTCAATTTTTATCTCTCTAATTAACATAAAATGTCCCTTCTTTCTTCTACAGTCCTACCATTTAACTTAATCATAATTATTTCAATATTTCATGATTTGAGCAATGATTTTATTCTAGAATCTGGCCCTTTAGTTGAAGAAGATCCGAAAGGGTTAAATGCATATTCTATACAAATCTAGTTCACATAACGTCCTATTATTGGTAGCAAGGACATAGTGGCCCTACTCTTACAAGGGATCCACCTTTTTCTTTTTCTATGACTCTATTCATTTTTTTATACATTCCTATCCTGGCGTGGGTTTTTGGGTTCTTGTTTGTTACTGGATTAGCCGAAAAACTGTATAAAATCTTGTATGCTCTTAGCGTGGTTTTTTCCGAAATGTTAGCGGTATCCCTAATAACATTTATTATCCGTCAATCCGAAGAACAAAAAGAAATTGTAGGAATTCCTACAATTTCTTTTTAGGTTAATGATAACAGGGGCAAACTAAATTATTTCAATAGACACAATAGGGAAACTACCTAAGTAGTAGTTGTAATTTCATTATATAACAAATATTAACAATCAAAGATTATAATTTTGGAAATTATGTGAATTATGAAAAATGAACAGTTTATTATGTTTTTATTCCTAAAAAATCCATTTTTTTTTGTATAAATCACTTTAAATCAACATCGATATGATAATATATTAGTAAAATATAGGTAAATGAAGAAGAATGTTGTAGCATTATTCTTATAGAAAGACATATATTTATATTTAGGATTAATTAACTATAAGAAAATGAATTTCATATTATTAAGAACTATAATTCTTGGATATACGTAAAGAACTGACGTACAAAAGAAGACCCCTTACTGTTGCTTTGAAATAAAGTTTGATTAAAATGCATGGGTTGATTTTTTTGAGCTATTTATTTTCGTTATTAAGTTTGACAAGCAAATAGTGAAGATTAGCTCCCTGTTCAGTATTATTTACATTTACTACATAAAATTTCGTTTGCTATCTTAGCTAATACTTTATCTAATTGTCCAACAGGCATATTTTTGTCTTCGGATAATACTAAAGAAACTGCAAATCGTTCACCACGTTCAATTATTTTACCACATTGTGAACATACTAAATTTACATCTTTAAAATGATTTATTAATGTATCTAACATATTATTTATTCCTCCTGCTTAATTGTTTAATATAAAAATATATAAATATCGTTATTTTCATTATACAAAATTAAAAAGAAAAGATGGAGTAAAATTCCAATTCACACCATCTTTAACAACAACTTTTTTCAAAACGTCGCGACTTTATTATAAACATCGCATCTTTTTTCAAAACATCGTGACTTTATTTCAAACCAACAGTTCCTTATCATACAAAGAACCGGGTAAAAGATATCCTAAATTATGTCTAACTGTACACAATTTCTTTTTAATCATGTACTTGCATAGAAAGATAATAAATTCCCTTATTGGTTACGAAGACATATTCTTCATAACTACAAGCATAATAGGCTCCTATATCTAATTTTACCCAATAAACTGCTCCAATCCCTTGTTCAAATGTATTCAATAACTGTTCTATTATAAACTCCTTCGGTGTTAATCCTTTCAAATCATATCCACTGGGTATTGTTCCGAACCAATACTCTTCACTATCAGGGAATTCACAAGAAAGGAAATCCTGCTGCCATTCATTCAACTGTATAAGTTCTATTGTGTCGTCACTAGTAGCTCTTATATCCTTTTTTATAAGCTCACATATATCTTCTTTTGTATTTTCTGATAAAAGATATAGTCTATAATCATTACCTACGCCATCATATTCATTAACCTTAGCAAAATCACTTAATATTCTATTAATCTTTTCCATGTCTAAGCTCCTTCATCAATAATTAGGAAATAGTTCCAACATTATTATAGCAAGGTGCTACACGCTTCCCTATAGATATGTTTTATATTTGGCGGTACGCCTTATTTACAATGTTTTGAATGTAAATAAATAGGTATTGGTTTACATTCGATTTTTTTAAGGTAAAAGGCTGAATAATTAAGAAAAGTGCATTTAATAAGTTACTATAATTTACATTTGAGTTAAAATAAGAGTGGTTGAAACTGGGGTCTCACTTATGTTTAGAAACAGAAATTAGAAAACATACAAATGGGAGGATACAATGATAAACCAAAAAAAGTTAGAAATGGCTTTTAAAAGATATAGCAAAAATTTTGTGGATGGAATCAAATTTGAAGATGTTAAAGATGAATATAATGTTAGTAGAAGAGAGAATGAGGAAATCGTTGAGCAAAATGAAACAGATAAAGATCACATACTATTAATAAATCTAAACCAAATTTCTTCATATCACTTGTCACTATGGAAAAACGATGTATTGATCAGCGGTGGAAACAATGTAGAAGGATTAAAGAACATGCAGAAGGTCTTATTTTACCAGTGCATGGGACAGGATCTCTATACAATCAGGTATCCTGGGATGATGTTGGAATATTCGTTTAGAGAAGTCGTCCTCACATTAGTTCATTTTGCAATGTATGGATGGGAGAAAGAAGAAAATATATTATATGATTTTATGGCTCATCACTTCGGTGGACATTTAATAAATGCCAATGAAAAGGATAGACATATTTGGTTTTTGCTAGAGCTGTACTTGCAGTATAAAAATAAAACCATCATGGGAACGAATGAAAAATTGCATCTAGCCTTGATAAATAAGTTTAAGGAAGCTGAGCTACGATGCGACTTAATCCCTGAAGACCTGAACATTTATGATGAAGTGCTGGGACGTTGGTCGACTGGTGATTTAGAAGAAATAGAACATCTAATTTCGATAATGTCTCAGTATCATTCTGCATTAGCTTCTGAAATCGGACAGCTAGGTGAAGAATTTTGTGATTTCGGATTCGGATTTTATCCTTATGAAATCTTATTCTTGATCCATGTAAGGAAACAACTAGGGTTGCCAGTACCTACTCAAATCGATAATTTTCTGATGAATACTCCAGAAGCGAAAATGGTATTTGGAGAACGTGAGCCATACCCTGAATGGGACCCCGTGCTTCAGATGATCGATCAATTTTATCGTAAAAACTACCCGGAATATATTCCTAACAAGCATGGAGAATTATTTCAATAAAAGGGAGGAAGCTAATATGCCTGATCAAGGGATAGCGCAGATTATATTTCCTGATAGCAAGGATTTGGAAACATTTTTGAAGGAACAAGGAAGTTATGACTTACATGAAGACCTATTAAAATATGGATTGACGACGAAACAGTTTTTATACGTTGACTATAAAGGTGAGCAATACCAAGAAATTGTCAATTTTATTCTTGATTACGAATTTGCCCACCAAATTGAATTAGCAACACAAGAAGAACTCGAGAAATTAGAAGCATTTAATTATGAATTTTTACCTGAAAAGATTAAGGAGGCCAACAAAATACTGTCACCAAAGGGGTATGGACTATTTACATATCCAAATTCGGGCGACTTCTTCGCACTATTCATTGTAAAAATAGAGACTATAACAAAATTGCTGCAAGAAGAAGTGCTGCTCGATGATAGAATCCCTTTTCAAGAAAGGTGTATCAAGTATTATAGATAGACCGGTTCTGGTGCAAAAACCCCAAGACAATTGCAATTTAGGGTATCGCCAGCATTTTGGAAAAAAACCACGCTAAGCAAAAAATACAATAAGCTGTCCATATGGACAGCTTATTTACATAATTATCGTTAGCGCAAGTCATTTTAAAATTCTATGTGCCGATTTTTTCTTTGCCCTTGCGGATAAACCACCACATCAAAGCTACAAGTAGTATGAGGATCGGTATTCCCTGAATAAAGAGAAATCCTCCCCAAAAATCAAGTTCAGTACTATATGGAGAGTCTGTTGCCATCACACCTATAAATAAAGCCACTGGAATTGTGCATAGATTTACCCCTAAACTGACCACTATGAATGTTAGATTTTTATCCTTAGTTTTTGGTGAATCAGAATTGAAGAATGAGAATACTGCAATGCCGATTATAAAATACAGTATTACATAAAGCTGATTAAGATATCCCATAATATTCCTCCGTTATCCTAATTGTACCATTAGCAAGGACAATTCTGTGTAAATTTGGATGTATAGGATATTCATATAAAGTTAACATAACACAACATTATTGATAGCGAGAAAAAAGTGGATCCCTCCTCTAAAAAGGCATCCACCTATTCATTATATGCTTCTATACTTTTCTTGTTTTCTTTGCTAGTGCAAACTTCAAAAAAGCTGCAAGTAGTATGAGGAGCGGTATTCCCTGAATGAAGAGAAATCCTCCCCAAAAATCAAGTGCAGTACTATCTGGAGGGGCTGTTGCCATCCCGCCTATAAAAAAAGCCATTGGACTTGTGAGTAGATTTATCCCTAAACAGACCATTATCAATGATAGGTTTTTAGCCTTAATTTTTGGTGAACCAGACTTAAAAAATAAGAATATTGCAGTGCCGAATATAAGAAACAGTGTTACATAAAAGATTACCATAATATCCCTCCATGACTTTAATTGTACCATCAGCAAAGACAAATTTGAACAAATAGGATATTTATGTAAGTCAAATATAGTGTCTCATTATCAGTAGCAAGAAAAAAGCGAATCCCTACTCTCACAAGGAATCCACTCTTTCTTTTTCTAAAACTCTATTTTTATACGTTCCTACCCTGGCTGGCGGTTCCTCTTCTTGTCCTTACCAAAACTTCCACCACGGCTTTTTCTCCTCTTTTGTAGCTGCTACTTAGGGGTACCATCAGAATTTCGAAAAAACCCACGTTAAGCAAAAAATACAATAAGCTGCCCATACGGACGGCTTATTTACATAAAATTCGTTATCAGAAGTTGAAAAAGAAATTTATTATTCTTCTAATAAATCAGGATCGTACCAAACATCTTCATAATCTCCTGCAATCAAAAATCTCCAACCTGGAGCTAGTCCAAGATATTTTTTTATACTTGGTGCCCATTCGTCAAGGTGTTCAACGTGTAAAGGTAAGAAAAAATTATCATCTTGTGACAATTCTTCACCAGCCCAAATAAACCAACCTGTAGTTCCATCTTCGGGATGATGACGAAGACCATTTATGGGGATAATGCCATCTCTTACGTTAGATGAAATGCCTAATTTCATAGTAGGCTGTATTTCTAGATAATTTGCTTTATATTTTTGACATAATGTTTTTTGTTCTTTTATCAAATTAGATTGATTGCTCATATTAGTTCTCCTTTTTAAATACCGCTTTATATATTTAATTTAAACATATAAAGCGGTATTTGTTTATGAATATTCTATACATGTGAGGTTAACATAACGTCCTATTATCGGTAGCAAGGAAAAAGGCGGATCCCTACTCTCACAAGGAATCCGCCTTTTTCTTTTTCTATGATTCTATGCAATTCCTACTATGGCGCTCCTTCCGGCCTCCCCATAGTTCCCTATGTCTTCCGATTTTTTGTATAAAATCTTGTATACTCTTAGCTTAGGGTTTTTCCGAAATGTTAGTGATACCCCAGGTATAAATTTAGAAGGGTATGTATACTTTAAGCGATTTAAAATTTGATATACTAAAAGAAAAAATTAGGATGATAAGGCTATGCCAACAAAAGAGTTCCAAGACACAGTACAGCATTTTTCTTCTTTCTTATTAGATAAAGGTAGAAAACCTTCCACAATTAAACGATATGCCTATGATATTGAATATTTTGGTCAATGGTTGCAAGAATCTAAAAAGCTTCCATTACACAATATATGGACGACACTTCATACAGAGGATTATGAAGAGTATTTTAATGATTTAAAGATGCAACGAAATTACTCGGATAAAACGTTACATCGTGTTTATATTGTACTAAGTAGACTTTATCAATATTTAGACCTACCTAACCCAATAGAAGATATGAATTTTGTAATTCAGCCTAATCGTGCGTTACGAGATGAAGACTTTATTTCTAAAGCGGAAGAAAAAAGATTAAAGTACATGTTAACCTCATTAGAAGGGTTAACAGAAAAACAAAGCTCCGTTCGTCCAGTACTTATGGATCGTAACATTGCTGTTGTGCATTTACTCATTAATAATGGATTGTCCTTACAAGAACTTGTAGGTTTACAGATGAAGCACGTTCATTTTGAAAACAACACGATCTCAGTACCAAGAATAGTGGGTATAGAGAGAACGATTGTTTTAAGTGAAGGTGATAAAAAGCGCTTATATAATTATAACAAAAGTATTCCTGAACCTGTTCGTCCAAGGTACCATAGTGATGATCCACTATTCGTTGCATTTGATTTTACTCGAAAAACTTATCATTGGTCATATGACAACGATGCTCCAAAAGCCTTAACAGAAATTGCTGTTCAAAAAATGATTCGACTTGAAGTTGAAAGAGCGAATATAAGAAAAGGAATTTCAGCACAACATCTACGGAATACATTCATTTTACGGCTAATTGAAAATGGAGTTTTAGAGGGAGAAATTATAAAACAGGTAGGTTTTAAATCTAAGCTTTCGTTAAAAAGATATTATGATTACATCGATTAAAAATAACGGAGGAAGATTATTTGAAGAAGAATAAAGAACAAAATTCATATTATATAAGAGAATATACTTTGCGGGATAAAAGTATAAAATCCATTAAAGTGGAACCCTGGCGTTCGTTTAAAGAGGAAATGAAGGTGCTTGGTATTAATGACAGTGACATTTTTCAAATTCAACTGATCGAAAAGCGAGTGTGAATTAAAAACCTTGATAATATCAAATAAACATAAAAAAAGAGTCCTTTATTATTAGGACTCTTTTTTTATAGTCTAATTGCAAACCCCTTGTTTATTTTGAATAAATAACTTTAAATAAACATCTACATAATAATTAATTAGTGAAAATATAAGTATAGGTAAATAGTGAAGAATATAGTATTCTTATAGAAATAAATATACATACAATCAACAATAATTTATATATATAAAATGAAGGTATAGTTATGTCCACCTATAAACTATAAAAACAGACATTTGTTAACTATTTCTATTTTCGTTCGTTGTGTTCGTTTGTTTTGTGAAATCTAATCACATCCTCTTAAAAGAGCTGTTACGTTTGTAGCGGTTTCTTTTGTTATAATGAGATAAAGGGGAGATGAATTGTGTTAGAAGAAAAAGAATTGCTACATTATCTAATAAACGCTACTGATTACATAGGAAATCCATCAGAAATAAACAAAGCACCAGGCATTAAAGATAAACTCATTGAACAAGGCTATTTAGAGGATGTAGACGAGATAAAGTTTACAGAAAAAGCTATAGACTTACTAAATAACTTTTATGAAAAGCACGCTTCTCATGTGTTGGAAGTACTTAAGATGTTGAGATTACCATTATACGAAGTATCGTTTGATGAAATATGTTATTGGATGGTAATGGAAGATCAAATGTATTGTGTTAAGTATCTTCTCAAAAGGTTAGATGAAGACGGAAAGATTCAACTTGATAAAAGTAATAATTGGGGTACACCTATGAAGTACTAGTAGATAAATGATTAAGAATCTATTTAGAACGTTTTTTCACATTTTAAGAAGGACAAGTATATATTGGGGAATAGGACAATCTAACCGCTATTTTATTCAATACACACACTCTTTCACATTGAGAGTATCCAAACGGGTGCTTTTTTCGTTGTTACATAAAAATTACACATTAAACATATATTTATACGCATTGTTACTACAAGCGGAAATAAAAGTAAGCTTATAACCTATTTTTACACATATCTCGGCTGTACCTCTTGGAGAGATCAAGAAATTGCTCAAAGCAATGTTATTGTGTTTGGAATAGGGATGCTTTTATTATTATTTATAGTGATTTTTAATAGACGTAATCTTGGTAATTTCAGATAGGGGTAGCAGTATGGGGGAAAAGAAATTTATAAACTATGAGAAAGACCCAGAGTATTTAAACGACTATGTAGCATTTACAAGTAAAAAGTTTGGAAAAACCTATTATTTGACTACAGACGTTAAGGGGTACACAGAGTATGAATTGGAAGCGTATATTGTAGAACTGGAAGCATATAAGAAAAAGAGAAGAAAGAAAAATTGGATATACTTTGGTTGTTTTGTATTGTTTTGCATAGTCTTGTCAGTAATAGAGGGGTATCAAACCGGTGAACTAGTTGCGAAAGGTAAGCCAATAGAAGCACCTGTTCTTGGGAGACATGTTGAGAACGAGTATCTTATCTTTGAACGCCCTACTTTAGAATTGATTGTTGATGATAAAGTTAAAAAGTTATGGGTAGGGCAAGAGTTGTATGACAGTATAATTGTCATGGATAAGGTGAAGGTAATTGAATATAAAGGTGAGATTAAGTTAGACCCTAGATACAAAGGTGAAGACTTAATTATAAGGTTTATTAAAAAGGAAAAAGAAGTAGGAGAGTAAAATAAAAAAAGGTGTGGTATTAGTATGGAGATGAAAGATAAGGGGCAAGAAATTAAATGAAAAGAATAAAACGATAAGCCTTTAGCTTTTGGTTTTATTCTTTTCATTGTACTCAGGTGTTTTTGCTCAAATCCCCGAGATGGGGGAATTAGCTATAAATCTATAATTTTTCATTTCAAAAATAAAAATTATAATTATTTGAAATATTTCAATTGAAATGTATATGTTTTGACATAATCATTTTTAAAAGACGTTAAAATCCTTTGTTTATAAGGATTTTTTAATAATCCGCTTGCTATTCCCCCATTTCGAGGGGATGGGCAAAGAAACCCAACACTGGATTTTAATACAATAAATGTGGCGAATAAAAATGTTGTAAGGGAAAACATTTGGTCTAAGCAAAAAAATAATGAGCTGTCCATATGGACAGCTCATTTATATAATTCTCGTTATTGGAAGTCAATGTTTCTGAGAATCTATAAAGTTCTAGCGCTTATTTTCAATCAATTTCTCCAGTTCCTTTAAATACATTTCCATTCTCTGTTCTAGAATATCCTTATTTCCCATTTGCTGTTCAACCTTATAACTTAAATCCTCTTGTTTTAACAGCATATAATGTTCATGAATTTCTAATAAGATCCACAAAAGATATTCATCAATTAGTCTTTTATATAGAGAGTGATCATTGCCTGCATACCCTTTAACAAAACCCTCTGCTATTCTGTTTAATACGTCTACACTGTTATCATAACCCCTATCTATATATCTTGGAGCGTTGGAATAAGAAGGGAGAAGAAGTTTATAACAAAAGTAAAAGTAACCAGCATACTTTACATCAAAATCTAATCTAGGATATGGATCAATAATAGAAACATTATCCTGGTGGAATACTATATTCTCAGGGGTAACATCTTGATTAACCAAAGATATCTTTTGTATCCTTTTTCTTCGGATAGACATGATATTCTGTATTTTTAATTCAACCTTTTTCCGATTGAATGTTAACTCTGAGTTACTTAGCTTTTCTAATGCTTTAAGATAAAAATCATTATCTTGCTCCCATTTTTCTTGAATATCTAATGCTTCCTTACCCTCTATATTGTTTTCGTTCCATACTAAATTTCCATACCCCTTCAGCATAGTATCCCTATCGTGCATCCCTTTGTAAAATTTTCCCAACAACTGCCCTAAGTATAATGATTTGTTATAGTCTAAGCTATGTAACGGTAAACTACTTCCCATAAAGCTTTCTGCATTAAATATTATTTCTTCATCAATGAAATATTTAAATTCGGTGGGGCATATTCTCCAAATACACTTGTTGGCTTGGTTATAATATGTTTTAGATGATTCATATTCTGTAAGAAGGTGTTGTCTGGTGTAAGTTTGAAGCTGGTTATATGCTTTCTCTTTTTTAATCCTTATGACAAAATCTTGATTTGAAAAGGTCTTTATTCTATAAACTTCATGCCATGCACCTTCTCCAATATGTATGAACTCTTTCAAATCATTTATCATTAATTGTTTTATAATATAATCAATTTTTTTGTTAGTTAACTTTTGCATACGGTATTTTCACCTCCAGAAAGATTTCCAAATAATTCAATTTTATCACAACTTCAATTTCTTCGTATGTATATCCTATGCATGTGAGGTTGACATAACGTCTCATTATCGGGATTCAATGTATTTAGAAGACTATTAAAAAGCCCTCCAGATTTTTTAACTGGTGTTGATTTGGAATAAAGTTCAATTATAATCGTGCTACAAATGTTGATTTTACAATAGAAGAAACCCATCCATTTTGAAAAAAGATTAATCAAAATGAGTGGGTATAATTTTGTGGAGGAGTTATTTTTTATAAAAAAGTTTGATTATTTCTATAATCCATATGTCACTAAAACCCCTGTTGATCAAAGAAGAATGGAACTATCTCCACCATTCTTTAACAGTAATTTTATGTGATTTCTCATTTTTATCTATAATCTCTACAAGACAATCATATTTTTCTAGTTTAGCACCAGAAACACGAATGTACGGATTTTCTAAATTAAAACCTATGCTTGCTGTTGCAGAAAAAACATTGTCTAAGGGGATATTTTCACCTTTTAGAAGACGTTCGAAGTCTTTCAATAAATCATCTAAAGACTCCTTTATTACTGGAATTTCAAAAGCTTTGGGTTTAATATTTCTTTCTAAAATATCTATAACAATATTATCTATATTTTTCTTTTTAGCAATATTATATAAATGTTCAATAACATATCCGTTTTCTCTATAATTCATTAAGCTTAAATAGCTATGAACAGTATTATGTCCTATACTCTTTAATAATTTTAACCTAGCCATTTTAGCACCTCCTGTACTATTTTGTTTAAAATATATTATAAGTAACATTCTACAGTTATCCTGCTCCATTCGTTCAATAAAAAAGATGAAATGAAATCCCTTCTCCACTTAGCTAAGTTATTTCATCGCATCTTTTTTAGAAACGTCGCAACTTTATTCAGAACATCGCATCTTTCTTATAAACATCGTGACTTTATTATAAAACTACAACTGGAGGGCTTTCGTATTCATATAATTATCGTTATCGACAGTTATACAAAAAGATATATAGGGGTAGCACCCCTTGGTCATCAACCTAAGATTTTAAATTATCCCCATGCCCATCAACTTAAGAATTTTATAACACCCCAAAACAAAAAAATCGTACATTTTCACATGAAGATGTCAATTTTCTCGTTTTGGGGGCATCTGCATTTCTTAGCTTGATAGCGATGTGGCAAGCCCCCCCACTGTACACATTTTCTTTTTAATCATGTACTTGCATAGAAAGATAATAAATTCCCTTATTGGTTACGAGGACATATTCTTCATAACTACAAGCATAATAGGCTCCTATATCTAATTTTACCGAATAAACTGCTCCAATCCCTTGTTCAAATGTATTCAATAACTGTTCTATTATAAACTCCTTCGGTGTTAATCCTTTCAAATCATATCCACTGGGTATTGTTCCGAACCAATACTCTTCACCTTCAGGAAATTCACAAGAAAGGAAATCCTGCTGCCATTCATTCAACTGTATAAGTTCTATTGTGTCGTCACTAGTAGCTTTTATATAATTTTTTATAAGCTCACATATATCTTCTTTTGTATTTTCTGATAAAAGATATAGTCTATAATCATTACCTACGCCATCATATTCATTAACCTTAGCAAAATCACTTAATATTCTATTAATCTTTTCCATGTCTAAGCTCCTTCATCAATAATTAGGAAATAACTCCAACATTATTATAGCAAGGTGCTACACGCTTCCCTATGGATATGTTTTATATTTGGCGGTACGCCTTATTTACAATGTTTTGAATGTATACTTTTCTTGCTGATTTTGAGGATATTAGGCGGATTGGGGTAAAGTCAATGTTTTCGGTAGTTTGAATGTAAACTAATGGGTAAAAGTTTACATTCGTTTTTAAAAACATTTACAACTAAATTTGTAATGAATTGAACAATATAGACATACTTGTAAATTATGGTTTTAATATTCAAAATTAACAAAAATTAGAGTATAATAAAAATGTGATGGTTATCACTTATGTTTACTCCTTGTGCTGAAGATAAGATCGTATTCTCCGATCTTATCTTTTTTTGTTTGTAGAAATTTAATGCAAAAAAATAGAATCCTTATTATAAGGATTCTGTAACAGGAAATAACAAAATATAAACAATAAAAAGAATTACTTATATTATAGTTTACATAGTAATAATATAATATAAGTAATTTTTTACATTAGTCCAGCGTGTGGGTGGGACCCCTTATCAAAATTATATTATGGAATTTAATCCCAGAGTGACCCCTCATACCCAGAATCGTTTCCGTATCCCTACTAGGGGTACAGCCGAGATAGCCCTTTAATTTTAATTCTCTATTAATCGTGTAATTTACTTAAGAACTCTATGAAAGTATTAGCAACAAAAAATACATTTTCTCTTGCGACTTCCTCTGCTTCTCCTGCCGTAATCCCTTCGCTCTCCATCAGCGCTTCCTTTTCCCATGCATCTTCATGTTCCCAAAAGACAACAATTGGATTCTCTTCATGATTTTTATAATCAAAACAGATTAAATTTCCTGCTGGATCGATTCCAAAGGGAACTACATCTTTAGGTAAGGTAGCACGATAGTTATTATAATCTCTTACAATATAATCACTACTCTCCTCATCAAAAGAAAGTAATGAACCAAAGACTCTTTCTATTCCTTCAACATCAAAACAATATGGTATTACATTAGCCCCATGATTTACCTTTGCACACTCGATATAATCTTTGGGAAACTTGATTCCCAGTGATTGACCTATTTTTTCCACAAATTCTTCCGTAACCAAATCATCCGCATACTTCCATTCTAAATTCTTCATCTAATTCCGCCTCCCCATAATCTATTTCCACCTAAATGATTCACACTATGAACTTCTTTTATTACTAATTGCATTTTTCCTGGTATTTGATGATGATGCCATACCAATCCATCTATTCTAGGCAAACTAGGCTTCACCATACATGCCTATCAACTTAAGAATTCAGAATTACCCCAAAACGAACAAATGAGTTTTTTTGTTACAAGTTAGCACAAAGTTTCGTTCTGGGGATACTATAAAATTTTAGCTTGATAGCGATGTGGCGGGACCTCTATATAAGGATTAATTTTATTTTTTAGTTGGAATTATTTCGTTTTCCCTTAAGCGTCTTTACTATATTAATGAAGAAAATTAGTCCACAGAAAAAGAATGAAAATGGGTGTAACCATGCTCTAAAATTAACCAAAGTTACAATAATCATTATTACACAAGCTATAAAGCCTATAATATCAATACTAAAAGATAGTTTCCCTTTTATTGTTTTCATTTATAGAATTTCCTCTCCAGATACAATTTTAATTTAAAATTCTCTATATAATAATAACACGGAACTTTAATTTTCAACCATTTTTAACATTTAATTACTTTCTGGGGTACCGCCACACATCCATCAACTTAACGTATATTTTTATACAAAATGCGGTCTTTCCACGTAGTTTTTTATTATCTTTTATAGATGTTATAAAAGTA
>NZ_JAKUFP010000044.1:0-29248 GCF_022663495.1 Bacillus cereus group sp. BfR-BA-01383 | reverse complement strand
ACATCCCAAATCTAATACAGACTTATCTGTAAGATTAGCAATTATAGATTTAATTGCTGGCTGTTCAACAAAATCATTAAAGGTAAATCCATTTTCACGTAATGACTTATAATTTTTAAAGAAAAACGGATTATCATAAATGTTTTGTTTCATTATATACCTCCTATAATACAATCTATATTTTTTATATTCTAGGGGGCATCCAAAAATTCCTATATTAACCAAAATACACTTCAACTAACCTGCCATTTAGTTGAATAAGGAACAGTGTATATCCTATACATGTTAGGTTGACATAACGTCTCATTATCGGTAGCAAGGACAAGAGGGAATCCCATTCACACGAGGGAACCTCCTTTTTTTGTTCTATCGATCTATGCATTTTTTTATACATTCCTATACTGGTGCGGTTTTAGGGTTCTCGTTTATTACTGGATTAGCCAAAAAACTGTATAAAATCTTGCATGCTCCTAGGGGTCACTATATATGAACACTACGTATTTGACTTTCTCAATGACCAACATTACTTAATGTGGTAAAATAATATTCGGATGGGAATCCAATGTTATTAAAATTAAAGTGGTTATCAAGTCGGAGGAAGGCACCTTAGGGTGTCTTTTCTTTTTAAAATATATAAGCGCACCATCCCTTTCCTAATAGAGGCCCCCCTCATGCCTCCTTACAGGGAGAATGATACGGCATTTTTTATTTACCCAATTACCGAGCTTTCAAATGTTTGAAATAGTTACCTATCCCCTAATCACCGAGTATGTTTATTCCTCTAAATCACTGTCCATAATAATAAATAAAGACAAACCCTTTACCCTTAAGATACAAGCTCTTTCTCAAGGGTATCAAACTCGGTGATTAGGGTAGAGTGGTATACCACTCCCTCCTAATCACCGAGTAGCAAAAGAATTTCCATCTTCAGTTCAACCCAAATACCGATACATCAATAACGAAAAAACAGCCACCCATGTGATAGCTGTTTTACAAAATTAAGCTGATTTGATTTTTTACATCACGCTTTGAAAAATCGGTTCGTAACTGTAATGAAATATCATATTCGTTACGCTTTTTATTTTCTTTAATAGATACAGATTGAATGAGAGGTAATAAAAATCGTCTTTTATCCATATTGCTTATTTCTTGAAGCTTGACATCATCTTGAAATACTTCATTCAAAGTATGTAACCATGTTTCTTTGCTTTTCTCGATTTTTTCTTTGAGGGTGATTTTCTGTTTAAAGTCATTGATTTGTTGTGTGACTCCATCTAGTTTCCGCTGTATATCCAAGCGATAAATCGCTAAAGACTTCAAAAAACGTTTATCATCGTTATTTTTCATACGCTGTTTGAGCTCTTCTGTAATATTGTGAAGTTTGATGGTGTAGTTTTCGAAGAGACGCTGATGCTTTTGAATATTGTTATTCAATTCTTGTATCTCATACTGAATTTTTTGTTCTATCGCATGATATACATTGTGAAATCCACTTATTTTCACATCAGTAAGTGTTTGATTCACTACTTTATCATGAAGGAGATCTGCATCTATTCTTAATTTGCAGTTAGTGCAAAAATAAATTTTCCCTCCATACTGTTTATTTGTAGAACTTACTGTCTGTTGATTCTTTGTTTTCATTAATTCCTGGCACCTTTCACAAGAAAGCAACCCTTGTAGCAAAAAACTTGTTTTGTAATGTTTAGGAACCATGTTGCCATTACGTTTTTCTGAATAAATACGCCAACATGATTCCCATGTCGTTCGTGAAATGATTGGCTTCACATAGTGGTTTGGTGCTTCAATCCAAATATCCCTTGCATTTTGCTTTCCATCTGTTTGTCGGCGCCATGATAATAAACCACAATAAAAAGGATTAAGTACAATCGCCTTTACATTCTCTTTTCCCCAATCTTTTCCGCGGCGGGAACCGTTAGGGAATGTATTAGCAATATACTGAAACCCATGACCATTTACATATAAATTGAAGATTTCTTTTACATAGCAAAGCTCTTCAGTGTGTTCAATAAATTGCTCGCTATTCTTATCATATGTGTAACCAAATGGCGGCTTACCACCAAGCCATTTTCCTTGTTTTGCTTTATTTTCTAGACCTGATCGTGTTCTGGCGATAATGGTGTCAACTTCATATTTAGTAAAACCATCTTCCATAAGTTGCACAATCAAGTCAGTATCAGTATTGTACACACTTTCGGTTGAACTAATAATGATGGGAATATCTAGTGTCTTCATGACAATACGAATCGTTTGATGCTCAAGAGGATCTCTGGCAAGGCGATCACTTTTATAAACAATGACAAAATCGAATTCTTTTCTTTTTGCCGCTTCGAACATATTTTCAAGTTCTTTCCTACTTGTAATTTTATTTTTACGAGCTGAAACAGCCTTATCAAGAAAAGAATGAGTATGAATGCAATCATATTTGCGAATCACTTCCATAACGGAATTCAATTGCATATCCATATCTTGTTTATCCGTAGAATGACGGCCATAAAAAGCAGCCTTCATATTGGGTTGTAATATATGAGAAAGCTTCATGATGTTAACACCTCTTGAGTACGTAAAAATGGGTGTTTAAAAACAATTTCACAGTTCTTTCCGTCTGTTTTAACTTGTTGTATTAAATCTTGAAAAAAGAAACCTAACTGTCGATTCTCCTTTATCTCGTCATAGGACAACGACATCGAGGATTGATAATTACTTATCTTTTCACGTAGTTGCTTTACAGCACTTAATTCCTGTATTACCTGTTCTTTTTGTTTTTTATATTTTGCAAGCTCATCATACAGCGCCATAATTTCGATTTCTTTCTGTTCCTTATAAGGTGCATCAGTTTCGTGATACCACGTATCTACTTTTGTAATTAACTTTTCATTCATAAGCTGGATTTTCTCTTCAATGGTTTGTATTTTCTGCTTTATTTGCTTCTTAGCATTCTGTTCATATCGATCAAATAATTCATGAAAATAGGAGGTAAGTAGGCTATAAAAATATTCTTTGCAACGTTCAAAGACTAATGGTTCAATTGTACTCTTAAAAACGTAAATCGAAGAATGGTTTAAACATTTATATTTTAAATTTTCTTTTCTTCTAGCCTTTACTTTTTGTAATGATTCATTACATTTCGAACAAATTAGTAAGTCTTGCAATGGAAATAACACTTGTTCAAATACATAATCCTGATGGGTCTTTTGGGGAGATAAAATGGTGACAATACTACATGCTTTTTCCCATGTATCCTTATCAATAATGGAAAGTCTTTCATATTTACTAGTAATATCTTCACCAAAAATATTCATGGTTCGTAATCCAACATATGTCGGGTTTAATGCAATTTTTCTTATATCAGCTGGAATCCAAGACTTGCCGTTTTCCTTCAAACCTAATACACTACAAAGTTCTTTCAAGGATTCATATTTTCCCGATACAAGTTCTTGATAAATCCTTTTAACAATTTGTACTTGTTCATCAACCAATTCAATTTCTTTCGTTTCTTTATTCCATTTGAAACCATACGGAAGACGTCCTGGATTTTTACCACTTTGGAAATTTGACTTTAATGTTTGCTTTAAACGTTCAATAATTTGTTCGCCTTCACGCTGGGCCATACCCGCCATAATTAATTCAAGATATTCACCAATTGGTGTGTAGTACACTGGCGGCTCATTCGGTGCAGTTAAAATAACATTTATTTTCTTGTTTCTTAGTATTTGATAAATTTCATAATACTCCATCACATTTCGAGCTAGTCGATCTCGCTTAAATAAGAATAAGGTTCCGACATCGTTATTTTTGATATCTTGTAGTAATTTTTGTAAGGCTGGACGCTTTTTCAAACTGACTTTTCGGGCTGATACCGCTTCATCAATATATTCTTCATCGATAATCAATGCCATATCAATGGAGCGAGTAAGAACTGAATTTTGTTGCATTTCGATTGAGTTTTCCTGTGAATCAATTGAACTTCTATAATATGCAACTGTCTTCAATTCAGGACCTCCTCTCATGATGTTCTATTTACACTGTATGTAGCAAAAATGGCGGCTAGTCCTTATTAATTGCTTTAACTAATTCTTTTTCAACAATCTTGATATACGCTTCAAACCATTTTTGAGCTGATTCTGGATCATGAACATAACTTACTGATGTAATTGTAATTTTCTTTTGCTTATTCATTTTATGTATTCCTTTCAATAAATCCGTGGAGGTTAATCTTATGATAAATGAAATTGGTAAACACATTCGTACACTACGTACTCAAAAAGGCATTGGACTAAACACCTTTGCAAAACAGCTTGGTGTATCACCAGCTTATTTAAGTAATCTTGAGACAGGAAAGACTGATACCATTCAACTTTCATTATTACAAAAATTGCAAGATGAACTTCGCCTCATTACAATAGATAATTCTTCATTAATCCAAGATGAAACAAAATATAGAATTGCTCGCGCAAGCACCCTATTACATAACTTGATCCAACAAGATAAAGCACTTGGATATTACTTATTAGAAACTTTAGAAAAAGGGGTTAATCTACCTCAAGCTTCACCTACTTTCCATAAAAATAATCAAGATTATTATTTACAAAACTAAAAAGGCTATTCACAATAAAAAACAATTATTTATGTTAATGAATAATTTAATGCAAAAAAGAAGAGCATACCTCTTAAGGAAAGAGGATGCTCTTCTTTTATTTTTCATCTTCTTGACAGCTAACTGCCGCCTCAACTATAGACTTTAAAATTGGATTTTTCTTTTCCCATTCTTGTTGGAACCATTCTTTTTGTTCTTCTTTTTCCATTGATGCAAGTGGTGAATGAATAATAACTTTTGTATTACCAAATTGAAATTCTCTCATCATATCCCCCCTTGCATTATATGTATGCAAGACAGAAAAAAAGACGAACTATCATTTTCATAGGACAAGCTAACCATACATATTCATAACAATAATAATAGACAAGCTGGTAGGTGAAACTAATGTACCGTCCACAAGAACTTGATGTATTCATCTATTTACGTAAAAGCCGAAAAGACCTTGAAGAAGAAAAAAAAGCGATGGAACATGGACAACATTATGATACACTTGAACGTCATCGAAATCAGTTATTAGAACTCACTCATAAAGAGCATCATAATATCATTGATATTTTTGAAGAAGTTGTTTCTGGTGAATATATATCTGAAAGACCTATGATGCAAAACCTCCTTAGAGAAGTAGAGACTGGTATTGCGGATGCAGTTTTAGTAATGGACTTAGATCGCCTTGGTCGTGGGGATATGGTAGATCAAGGAACGATTTATCGTGTATTTCGCTATTCAGAAACATTCATTATTACACCCACAGAAGTCATTAATCCAAATGATGAAAATCAAGAGTTAACCTTTAGTATAAAATCTTTAATCGCACGAGAAGAATTAAAAACCATTGTTAAACGTATGCAACGTGGTAGGAGAGCATCCGCAAAAGAAGGAAAATCCATCTCCCGTGTTCCACCTTATGGATACTTACGAGATAATAACTTAAAACTTTATCCTGATCCTGAAAAGAGTTGGGTGATACCAAAAATTTTTGAATTAATGGCGAATGGAATGGGAAGACAGGCAATTGCGCAAGAACTAGATAAACTAGGAATTGCCCCACCTGAAGGTGAGTATTGGAATCCTTCAACTATTTCATCCATTACAAAAAATGAGGTATATCTTGGTCACATTATTTGGGGGAAGATAAGCTATACCAAACAAAATGGGAAATACATTCGAAAAAAAGTGCCGAAAGAAAGATGGCAACGACACAATCATGCTCATCCTCCACTTGTATCAGAAGAGCTCTTTCAAAAGGCTAATATAGCTCATAGTAAACGCTGGAGACCTCCCACAATAAAAACAAAAAAGCTCTCTAATCCATTGGCAGGCATCTTATTATGTGAATTATGCGGACATTCCATGATTTTCCATCCGAGGAAAGATCGTCCTAATCCTCAAGTACGTTGTGTGCAGCCATCATGTAAAGGAATTCAAAAAGGGGTATCCTTAACACTTGTTGAACATCGCATACTCGATGGATTAAAGCAAATTATTGAAAGCTTTGAGATACAAGAAAATATGGTGCAAAAAAAGAAATCGAGCAATAATATTCATTTACAACAGAAAGTTCTAGAAAAGAAAGAACAACAAATAAATGATCTGCAAAAACAAAAAAGCAATCTCCATGACCTTCTAGAGAAAGGGATATACGATGTTGGCACTTTCTTAGAGCGGCAGAAATCTATTGCGGTGCGTTTGAAAACAACACAAGAAGAAATTCAGGAGCTTAGGCGTGAAATTGAAAATATATTAGAAAAAGAAAAACATATACATGAATTTGTTCCGAAAATCAAAAATGTTTTAGAGGCTTATTACGTAACAAATGATACAGAAAAGAAAAATCGCCTTCTCAAATCAGTGATTGAAAAAGTGACTTATTTACGAAAAATAGAGTGGAAAAGAAAAGATGAATTTTCAATAAAATTATACACTAGAATATAGTTCGATATATTTTCTCTATAAGTCATTCGTATATTATTTTGATTTTTTTAAACTTCCTTTAAAAAAATTCATTTCTCCTTGATTTGAGAAGCTTATCACAAAATATTATTCATAATAGGAAATTATGAAATTCACCTAGAACAGACAAATAAATAACGTTATTAGGTAACCTTTTTGCAGTTCTTTATATCCGTATATTAAAAAACATTTGTGCGCAGCATTTTTAGACGCCTATAACTATTTTTTTGTGCCCAATACGGTTCTGTTGCAAAGTTCCCTAAACCACGTTACATTTTAGAAAAAATAAGTAGGAGCACACATGCCCATCAAGCTAACCAAGTAAATTACTAGATACAAAATGATCCTTGTTTCAAAACTAGCAAGTGATAAAAAAGTAGTTTTGAGTTTTGGAAAAGAGTATTCGGTAAGGCACTACGACCATTAAGAAATCCTTAACGTTGTTTAATTTTTGGGGAACGTTCACGAACGAAGCGAGGCCCATTGCAGCACCATACTTTTTTAGGTTTGTAAATGGGCCCTTTATAAATAGGTTTTTATATTTCAAAACTAGTTTTTTTAGCCAAATGTACAATAAGGATTAGCCACATTTCCTGCATTACTGACAATACCACTTCCCTCATCAACGACAATGATATGTGCTCTACTTAATCCGTTATACCACGGGCATTTAAACCAGTGGAATATGGGGTTCAAGAACGTCACCTTCCCTTGGACATTAGCTCGTATCTTTTTGAGGAGCATCATATATGGCCGGTTTCCTGCACCGTACACATAGAATGCAACTTCCGCATTAGGAGTGAAAGTACCGTCGACCATATAATACATTACTCCATTAGTCAAGTTGTCCCAGACCCTTATACCATTACTAGGGGCGGCAGGTGGATAAACCATAGTGTGGGGCGCATTTATGTTGTCAGCTTTAGCTTGTTCACGTCGTTGAGGTGGGACACAGACATGATCTGACGGTCGCGTCTCACGCCAAACGAAGCCTTGCTTACATGTATCTGGCCCATAAGCACCGCCTCCGGGTTGCCGGCGAGATGGCCCCAGTGCATTTTCATTGGCAGTCTCTTCACGAGTTTGAGGAGTCACGCACACAAAGTCACCAGGAACTGCTTCCCTCCAGACATAACCCTGCTTACAGGTATAAGGCCCATAAGGAAGAGGAGAAGCAGGCCTTTCATTTTTTATTCGTATATTCTCCCACTTATTCCTATATCCACAGTCTGTTGATGAAATTGTTCTAAATTCAGGTGCATCAGGAAATGGACCTGGTTTAGTCTTTTTAGGTCCTGTATCCATATAAAAATTATTACTGGGTTGCGTAGCTGGATAACTACTTGGGTAAAGCCAATACATAAAATACACGTCCTTTCTAATATTTATAAATACATATTATAAATATTAGACTTTATAATCAGATGTACCTGATTTATCATAATTTACAGCACGTTTTTGATTGAATACTTCGAAGACCTTTTGATCTGAGAAAGGTCATTAAAACGATTTTCTTGTGTGATTATTCGGATACCGAAGAAATTCGGAGAGAAATTAATGAGGTTCTCAATATTGTAGAGAATTGGAATTCCGCCAATAGCTTTATTTTTTATGGAAAAGGTGGAGAAATTTCAACATATTGACTAGAAGATCAGGAGGTTGCAGTTCTTTCCCAGCATCTATTACAAAATTTCCTTGTTTATATTAATACACTCATGATTCAATCTGTTTTATCAGAAAAGAAGTGGATGGATATGATGGAACAATTCCAATTGAAGGAAGGGTTTCGGAGATAGAGAATAATTTGCATTTCTAATTTAAGAACCTTATTGCGGGTAGTGTCAGCTTCGCTGGCACTACCCCATTGCCATCAAGTTAAGAAATTCATTGTTTCTCAAAACAATAAATGAACTAGATTCTCATAGACAAATATGAAGAGATAAAGTTTTCATTTTGGGGATTCTTCAAAATCTTAGCTTGATGGGCATGGGGCGATTTCTCCATCTCGATATTCGAAATGGTAAAGAACATGATGCCTCGTATGCAGCTACTTTAACCTCTACTGTGCAACCGAAAGATTTATTACTTCGTGATTTAGGATATTTTTCATTAGATGAGTTACAATCGATTCACCAATTAGGTGGTTATTATATTTCTAGGATCAAGCATAATGTCAAAATATATCTTACAAAAGAAAAGTCAGAACAACCAAAATATGCTGAGGATTTTATAAAAGACCTAAAGTCTGGTGAAACCATTGAACTCAATTATGTATATATAAGTCAAAAAAGAATTCTACAACCACGTCTCATTCTGTATCGTTTAACTGAAAAACAAGAATTAGGGAGAGAAGAAAAATGGAAAAAAGTCAAAAAGATTCAAGAAAAGTGGTCCATTTGATATCTTAGAAGCCTTGTAATTTTAATTACCTACAGGTTCGTATCGGATTTTAAAAATGAAAATTAAGGGGATTTATTTGGCATGGAAAAAAAATAATGATTTGATATATAATTGATAAAAGGTTCAACAGCTGAAAGCTTTTGAACCTTAACTTGATGGCTATGGGAACACCCTCTTGTTTGTTCCTTGTTGAACGCCCCCGTTACTTTAAGTACAATACTTACAATTCCCTTTTATTTTTCTACGACAAGGGGGTTATAGTAAGCCATTTTTAAAATTCTATAACCCTTTATATACATACCTCTCACCCAAAATGGTTGAGAGCCTTACGTCCAAAATTAACGTTTTGGAACTAGGGTGCACGACGAGCGCCTTTAAGACCGTATTTTTTACGTTCTTTTATTTATATATCAAATATGAAGAAAAGTAAAAGAACAAAAACTTCTTGAATTCTGCAGCAGGCTTTTTTCTTTTTAATTTAAAATCAAATAAATTCAATTATAAATGTTTCGTGGTCAATAAAATTAGAATTATTCTTCAGTTAATACCAGAAGGCCATTCCCCTCAATAAAGATGAGCGCCCTAAACCATAATCATAAGTTTTCTATCTCTGCATTTTGTTATAATTATTTCATGAAAAATCCCCTCCAAGTCGACTACGTTAAGTTGATAAGATGTTTTTTTCATATGTCTACCTGAAGGAGATAATACCTTGTGCCTATATCATTGTTACGAAACTATTTTGCTCTGCATTTCATTGCATATTTCAATGATGCCCGGACTAAGGATTTCCGCCCACTCTTGAAGTGGTTTTGATATGCTAGTCGAAAAAAAACCAGCTCCACACTTTATCAATCTTTCTTCAACCATATTAACAGGAAATACGGAACGGGTGAGCGCTAAGGACCAAAATTGCCAAAGTGCATACCACACAAAGCAGGCATGTACATAGGAATGCAGAGGCAGCATATTACCAGACCAAGGTGAACGTATATGAACCTTATTTTGTCTCTCTGGTCGCATCCACCAATCTCGGACCTCGTAACTGTAGATAAGTGAATGGACAGCCTCATGGACCAGGCTCTCCATAAGTATAAAGACATCGGTCTGTTGCGGATTTATAAACGTCATGCGACCGAAGTGGGTTAACGCAGAAGAAGAGCCAAAACCGCAAGAATTAGATGTCCGTAAAGAGAGTGCTTTTGTATGTGCGAGGACAAAATGAAAAATGTTTAGATCCACTTTACGGATTCCTTCCAACGCTTCTTCTAGAAGTCCCTGCAAAGTAATTACTTCCTGAAACTCCAGCTCACATTCATGAACTTCCTGGTTATTTTCACTAAGTCCGTCTCCACGAACCCCTTCCGGGCTGCACGTATCCAAAGGAAAGAAATTTCCGACATAGGGGGCTGAATATATTGCTAATTCTTGTTCAGAATGTTGTCTACTCCAGCCACCTCTTTCTAAATCCATTAACATAAGTGACGACGGTAATCGGCTAATATAATAATCACCAAGTGCGGACCACAGCTCACCATACTCTGGTATTTTAATTGAATGATCCCCTTCTCTATATGCCTCCACGGCAAAACAATTCAGTAAATATTTTACTGTTTCATCCTTTGGCTGTTTCCACATGATACGACTGGATACCGAAGGGGCCATCAGGACACGCGAAAAACTCGAAGTTGAGGCTTGTTCAACTATGTCCTGAAGCAAGTGAGCGTCTGGAATGTCTTTTTTAACTAGAATTCCAATATATTGACCTAAAGACTCACATAATGCGTCTTTCCAGTTCGAATTAGCCACGATCCATTCTTTCTGGGAATCATGGTTCCACGTAACTATTTTCATTACCTGTTTCGGATGTTCAAAAGAAGAGACTTTACTCATTACGGTGATTTCCTCATTTTCTTTAAATTTTTACTTCTACATGGCTTCAAGATCTGAAAGTGCTTGGCGTCTGAGCAATGACTCTTGAGCTGACACTTGCAGTCGGTTCCGAATATGCGAAAAAAGGCTTAGGATGTCTTTACACCAAATCGATTTGTTATTAAAGCCATTAATAGTTCCATACCGATGAGGTACATATCCGCCGGCACAAGTAGACGCTTCGACACATTTATTACATGCCGTAGGGGTTTCGTGTCCCTGAAAAATGAGACTTTGATTAAAGCCCACGCTACTTGCAAAATCATTAAAGCTATGCTGAACGATGTTGTATTTTGTATTAGCAAAGCCATCACCACATACTCGCAGAACGTCTAGACCTTCGATTGTACCGTCCGTTTCAATAAACAGAAACCCAAACGGTTCATTACCAAAGCAATCCAGATTGCTATCTCCCCCGAGAATCATTTTGGCTATAGACCAAAACGGCTGAATGAGTTGGTCGACATATCCGTTGAACCACCACTCATCAAAGAGTGGAATTAAGAAATCAGAACATGGTGTCTCCCCATAAATGCGCCGAACTTCTTGAACAGTATCATGCGTAAAGTCAGGCATTAAGTAGCTGATGCCATGAGGACCAAGTGCAGAGAAATGACGGTGAACTTCAAGAGGATCAGCATCAAAATTAATGACGGAGAGAATCGAGAAATCGATTCCAGCTTCCTTTAGCACACTCATACCTCTGATGACCGAATCATATGAACCTTCTCCTTTATGATCGAGTCGATACTGATCGTGAATCGATTTCGGACCATCCATACTAATGCCAACAGAAATGTCATGTTTACGAAATAAGTTTGCCCACTCAGAATTAAGCAACGTTCCATTCGTTTGAATTGTCAGGCGCACTTTTGCCACATCATCCAAAGCCGTCCGGACCTGTTGGCACCAACGGTCCATGCGTTCCACCCCAGCAAGACATGGTTCCCCACCATGAAATGTGATTGATATTGAATCACGACCGGTTTCATTGCAAAAATCGCGTATACGCCCAAGCGCTGAATCAAAAATATCATCGGGCATTATAGCCGGACGTCTTCTCCAACTAGAGTCGCCTTTATTGAATACGTAGCAATACGAGCAATTTAAATTACAACGTGCAGCAATTTTGAAGGAAAACCCACGCAAAACATCAAGGTTGTTAGGAAACATTTTGCACCACCTCATCCGTATATTTTAAAAATATCTTACCTTTAGTAGTCAATTTGTGTTCAGCTTCATTTAAAATGGCTAAGCTGTCATTGTATTGGGCTTTCAGCAAGTTTATTCGGCTTTCGCATGTCCCGTCTTCGTCAAGACCTAAGGAAAAAGCCTGGGAATAGAAAGCGTACATGTAAGCAATCGCATGACAAGCAAGTAAAATACCTCTGAGAGGGCGAGGATCTCGCCGGAGGGGCGATTTATATATGGCCGAATCACCTGGCTGGACAAGTGGTCCGTATGTCTCTGCAAGAAACAAGTGTCGATGGGCTGATTCATGTACAATGGCCTCCAGGCCTTCCAGAACACTTTGAGGTGCCGTCATGTAAATGACACCAGGCGTATCTTTTCTCGACCAGCTCTGATGTATGTTCGGTATACTTGGAAAAACGATAATCGCACGGGTAACAGACGTTATCCATGTCATACAGTCAGGCATATAATGATCGAGTAGAGCCAAACTTCGCAATAAGAGCATCACATCCTCCTCCAAACGATTATGATTCATTGTTGGAAGATGGATGTATCCTTCAGATGCGGAAGGAGAAGCAAGTCGAATGCCTAATGAGTTGCTCCAAGGATCGATTGTAATGTTTTGAAAAGGAATATCGAGATTCTTGTTAGTTACAATTTCTGACCAGTAATACCGATCCGGAGAAAGCATAAAACCACCGTCCGGAAACCAAGCCCATATGGGTTCCGGAACGGAGACTGTTCCGGATGGCCTAGATATGTTCGTCATCACCCATAAAGCAAGCTGAAAATCTCTTTGAAGCTTTCGCTTGTCAGTTTTAAGTGTTATAGCGCTGATACAAGGATGAACAATCCAGCGTTGGTTCGATTGGATTGCATCTGTCAGACTTGCCTTTATGAAATCGGTGTCGATTTGGAGTTCCGGACAGGGGATCCAGTTTTCTACAAGTGGTTGAAGCTGCTCAAACCACCGATTTTCACGAAAACGCCATTTCCAGGGAGGAGCTGATTCAATTAACCATTCATTCGCAAACATAAAATTTACACCTCTTTCTAAAAATAATCATTTAAGGAAAAGTAAAACCGAGATGGCTAACCACCTCGGTTTTTAAATTACGGTTAGGTCAAATATTACCTTTTAATTTACTTAGTCTCTCGGAAAACTTTTGGAATTGGACATCATCCATACCTTCAATGCGTTCTAACATTATATGCTCTTTCGCCTTAGGATCCGCTTTTGTATGATCTTTCGAATGGAACGGACCTGATTCTCTTGTGTGCTCAGCCACCGGTATTTCTGGATCTAAAGCATTTTCCACTAGATGGTGTTCCAACACATCCTTAAGTGATTTATTCACCTTAGCTCGTGTAACAGCATCTAATGTGTTTAGAACACTAAGATCAATTTGGTCATCTTTATCTGGCATTTGTATTTCCACCTTTCTACATTTTCTATTACAAAACATTACCAACATTACCACAAATTCCATTATTTATACAAAACTCACAAAAAATAGCACATGCCCCCTTCCAAAAATATACTTAAAAACAAAAATTCAAACGTGATTATAGGGGAAGGGCAACATCGCTATCAAGCTAAGAATTTGGTTGCTCCCCAAAACGAAAAAAATGGGTTGCATTGTTTTGCACCTTTGGATTTGCTTATCTAAAAGGACATTTTTATTAACATATGTTGGCTGACTTTAATATAAAAACATTGTAAGTAAACCATAATAATTATGAATTATAAATTACTATATAGAAAAGAGGGATAAAATGAATCTCTCAGAAGTAATAAAAACATGAGAGCCTTTTACAACAAGAGCTATATACTGTCAGAGGAACTATTT
This sequence comes from Bacillus cereus group sp. BfR-BA-01383, assembly GCF_022663495.1. Classification (NCBI taxonomy): domain Bacteria; kingdom Bacillati; phylum Bacillota; class Bacilli; order Caryophanales; family Bacillaceae; genus Bacillus; species Bacillus cereus group sp. BfR-BA-01383. The sequence continues at coordinate 15,304 of NZ_JAKUFP010000044.1, read as the reverse complement.
CTATTTTGAATGACAGAACTGTTAAAATTGAATTTAGTACATATTCATATGCCTTAATTAATGAGAAGGATATTAATACATCTCTAGTATTCCCTGTAACTAGTGAAGAAAATCCTAGTGGCGAGGAAAGTAATAATACAATTAACTTCCCATATAATCATCTTCAAGTTGATCTTCCACAATCTGGCCCTTTAATGGAATAACTTTATTATCACTTAACAGATTCTTAATCCACAAGAAAAACCGAAATTTCCTATCCCTTCTTTAAAGAGATAGGAAATTTCGGTTCATCTTTTTTATAAACGGTTAAACTTTTTTCAAAACGGTGCGACTTTTTTATAAACAGTTCAACTTTATTTCAAGGCCACACTAAACGAGGGGGTTTTATTTCTACTGCACCTTAATTCTCCCTTACTCTCCCAAGGGTTTCAGGGATCAAATTACACACCTTACTTTTTGTTGCATCAGGACAAAAATATTATGTAAACTATGGCTGCTTTGAAAATAATTTCATTATTCTGATACGTACACTATCTGCATACATACAGCTTTTCATAATCAATTAAAATATATTATAAAAATGACACGCTATTATAGCTTTTGGACACCTTTTATGAGCGTGTCATTAACTTCGATCAAATATGTTTCTGGCACATTTTTGATCGAAGTTTATTATAAAATGGAATGCTCATTCAAAGAGAGGCCAATCCACTTTGATCAGTCTTTTTTCAAAATGGATTCGTTTTATGTGCTGTAAAATAAGGATTTTGAGAATATTTTTAATCAAATTTCGTTTCAAAGTTACAATAGTTTACGTGATTTATCTACAAAATTAATCTCAGTGTTAGTGTTTTTAGATCCAGCGTAGCAATTTTGTTAGATACTGCGCTCACTGGATTTCCCCAACTTTAATACAAGTAGCAGGGATTACTCTAATTTTCGTTGGTATGGCTCTAACATTAAAGAAGCCTAAAGATAAAACCCCACAATTAAAAGAATAAAGTATAGACGATGACACTCATGTATTAAAATAACAACGAGTTTCCAGAATAATTAATAAAAGAAAGATTGAATCTTTCCTCTATTTAATTTACTTTTAAGAAAAAAACTTTTAAACAGTTGAAAACATCCTTCTTATTCTTCAATACATAATACCTAAACTTTTCATCCTCAATGTTTTTATAAACAGAAAAAAGGGTAGATGATGAACGATTGTACTGATTCACTTCTCCATACCCAAACATATTACACTTCTTCATTAACTCTTCCACAAGCTTTACGCATCTAGCATTATCCGAAGTTAAATTATCACCATCTGAAAAATGAAATGGATAAATATTATAGCGGTCTGGTGAATATTTATTATCGATTAACTCGAGTGCTTTTTTGTATACAGAAGAACATATCGTTCCCCCGCTTTCTCCTTTTGAGAAAAACTCTTCTTCTGTAACTACTTTTGCCTCCGTATGGTGGGCAATAAACTCAATATCTACAGTTTCATACTTCGTGCGTAAAAACCTAGTCATCCAGAAGAAGAAACTACGTGCCATATACTTCTCCCATATTCCCATCGATCCACTCGTATCCATCATCGCTAATACAACTGCTTTCGAATCTGGCTTCAATACTTCATTCCAAGTACGGAACTTTAAATCTTCTTGATGAATTGGATGGAAAGATGCTTTACCACGCATTGCATTTCGTTTATATGCAGATATCATCGTTCGCTTCTTATCAATATTTCCCCATAGTCCTGTTTTTCTAATATCATTAAATTCAATGTGCTCGATCCGGTTTTCATCCATTTCTTTTCTCTTTAAATTAGGCAGCTCTAACTCTTTGAAAAATGCTTGCTCTAACTCTAAAATAGAGACTTCAGCCTCATAGTAATCTTCTCCAGCCGAATCTCCTGCACCTTGACCTTTTCCTGGGCCCTTTTGTTTTTGACCACCTGATCCATCTCTCGCAACGACATCACCAACTTTACTATCACCGTTTCCTTGCCCAACATGTTTATTTTTATCATAATTGTATCTAATCTTATATTCATCTAGAGAACGAATTGGTATTTTTACAACATCCTTGCCATTAGACATCACTATACTTTCTTCTGTTACAAGGTCTGGTAAATTATTTTTAATTGCCTCTTGCACTTTTTCTTGATGGCGTTGTTGGTCGTCATATCCTTTGCGATGGAGGGACCAGTTTTCCTGTGAAATCGTATAATTTGGTTGATTTTCTTCGCCCATTCCTTTCCCTCCTTACTGTAATTGTCTTTCTCTATGAACAGCAATCTATAAATTTTGTTCTGTAATGTGCAAGCTAGAATATTTGAAAAGTAACTGTCCATCGAAAATCATCCCATAAACATATATAACGTTTTTCATACAATACTCCTAGCATCCTAAACAAAATTTTGCCACTCACATAATAGAAATGACATTTAACCGTCGATAAGAAAGAAACACAATGCATTGTTGCACACATTTTCACTTTGCAACATATTGTATTGTGTTGGCTTTTTTCGTATGAATGGTTGGTTACTCTATCATATGCATATTGTAAAAATAATTGACAATAAATTCATGAAATTGCATCTTAATTTATTACATTTGGACAAGGTATGACACTTTATACACATATGAACGGATAATAAAACGCTGTCCCGCAAAATACAAGAGACAGCGTTTTGTTATCAAACTATCGATTTAGCAGACTACCTACATAGCGTAATAATTCATTTGCTGAAGAAGAATTATAGCCGTGCTCATCAATTAAACGTGCAACAACATCATTGATTTTCTTAAGCTGATTTTCGTCCGGTGTTTTCGTTGATGTTGTAATTTTCACTATATCTTTTAAATCAGCAAATAGTTTTTTCTGAATCGCTTCACGAAGACGCTCATGTGAATTATAATCAAAGCGTTTCCCTTTACGTGCATAAGCAGAAATGCGAATTAAAATTTCTTCACGGAATGCTTTTTTAGCATTTTCTGAAATTCCAATTTGCTCTTCAATTGAGCGCATTAATTTTTCATCTGGGCTCATTTCTTCACCTGTTAATGGGTCACGTAATTTCGACTTATTGCAGTACGCCTCAACGTTATCTAAATAATTATCCATAAGTGTCTTAGCTGATTCTTCGTACGAATAAACAAATGCTTTCTGTACTTCTTTCTTAGCAATTTCATCGTATTCTTTTCTCGCTAATGAGATGAAATTCATATAACGCTCCCGATCTTCATTACTAATTGATGGATGTTGATCTAATCCATCTTTTAAAGATCTCAGTACATCTAGTGCGTTAATAGATGGTACCTCTTTTCGAATAATTGTAGAAGAAATTCGGTTAATGACATAACGAGGATCAATGCCTTTCATACCTTCATCTTGATATTCGCGTTGCAGCTCCTCTACATCAATCGCATTATAACCTTCTACCGTTTCTCCATCATATAAACGCATCTTTTTAATTAAATCAATATCCGGACGCTTCGGATCTTTTAAACGAGTTAGAATAGTAAACATTGCTGCAACTCGAAGTGTGTGCGGTGCAATATGAACATTGGACACATCACTTTCACGAATCATTTTTTCATAGATATGTTCTTCTTCACTCACTCGTAAATTATAAGGAACTGGCATTACAATAATTCTTGAGTGCAATGCTTCATTCTTCTTATTTGCTATGAAAGAGCGATACTCTGTTTCATTCGTATGCGCTACAATTAATTCATCTGCTGAAATAAGCGCAAATCTTCCCGCCTTGAAATTCCCTTCTTGCGTAAGCGATAGTAAATGCCATAAAAATTTCTCATCACATTTTAACATCTCTTGGAATTCCATCATGCCGCGATTCGCCTTATTCAATTCTCCATCAAATCGATACGCACGTGGATCTGATTCTGAACCATATTCTGCAATTGTTGAAAAGTCTAGACTACCTGTTAAATCGGCAATATCTTGTGATTTAGGATCAGAAGGACTAAATGTACCAATCCCTGTACGGCGATCTTCAGAGAAGAAAATACGCTCTACAACTACATCCTCAATTCTTGACCCATATTCTTGTTCTAAGCGCATAACATTTAATGGTGATAAATTCCCTTCAATTCTTACTCCATATTCATCAAAGAACTCATCCCGTAAATGATGTGGAATTAAATGCAGTGGATCTTCATGCATCGGGCAGCCTTTTATTGCAAAAATAGCTCCACGATCTGTTCGTGAATATGTTTCTAAACCTCGTTTCAACATCGTAACTAATGTTGATTTCCCTCCACTAACAGGGCCCATTAATAACAAAATACGTTTTCTAACATCTAATCGTTTTGCAGATGGATGAAAATATTCTTCTACAAGGCGTTCTAAAGCATCCTCTAATCCAAATAGCTGATTACTAAAGAAGTTATACTTTCTTCTACCATCAACTTCTTCAATTCCAGCATCTTTTATCATATTGTAAATGCGAGAGTGTGCTGTTTGAGCCACCCATGGTCTTTCTTTCACAAGCTCCAAATACTCCGCAAACGTACCTTCCCATTGTAAACGTTCTTCTGCTTCTCGATACTGTTCAATTTTCTTTAGAATATCCATTATAGCTCCTCCCCCATCTCCTTGTTCAATCGGATTATTATAAAAGGTATGCTAGGATGTCCTTAAACATTCTTGAAATCAAAATGAAATATATAATAGCATCATAAAATTCTCTCCAAAATTCAAAGAAAATTCTGTATAATAAAGGTATTAAAGTTTTCACACCGCTATTCATTTTAAATTAATTCTTTTCTTCTAAGAACCTTACATACATTTCGAGTAATAAGTAGGAATCATACACCGAAAAAGGTAAGGAGGATATTAGTATGAAATTATTATTAATTTTAGGTGTATCACTAACATTTCTTACAGCTATTTTCACATCTGGTTACAACGATAAACCAGGTACACATAAAAAGTGATGTGCTTTTAGCACATCACTTTTTTCTGTATCAATCATTTGTAATACATATTTTCTACATCATATTTTGATAAAGGTCGGCTATAATAATAACCTTGTGCAAGTTTCACATTCTTTTCCTTCAAAAATTGAATTTGTTCCGCTTTTTCTACCCCTTCTGCAATTATATTTAACCCTAAAGTACGAGCTAAAAGAATAATCACAGCCGTAATATTTGTATCGCGTTCATCTTTATTTATACCTTCCATAAAGGAACGATCAATTTTTAAAGTATCAATTGGATATGTTTTTAAATAACTTAAAGATGAATATCCCGTCCCAAAATCGTCTAAATGGATCTTTAAATTTTGTTCTTTTAATTGGAGCAACACTCTCTTCGATATGTCTTTATGTATAAGGGCCCCTTCTGTAACCTCTATCGCTAATAAATGAGCTGGTACATTGTACTTATTTAAAGCCCGTGTAATCATCTCTATTAATGTAATAGAACGAAAATGTCTAGCAGAAATATTAACTGCAATCGGGACAACTTCATATCCTTTATTCAACCATTCGCGTATTTGTTTACACACTTGATTTACTACCCATTCATCAAGCTTAATAATAAATCCAGTTCTTTCTGCCAGTGGAATAAATTGATTAGGTGTGACAAATCCAAGTTCCTTATTTTCCCATCTTATTAAAGATTCCATACTGGCTATTTTTTTCGTATCAATATTAAATTGCGGCTGGTAATATAAGAAAAATTCATTTTTCTCTATAGCACGATGTAACTGGTTTTCTATTATAAACCTTTGTTCACGTTCGCAATCTAATCCACTACAATAAAAATAATAATGACCCTTTCCTTTTTCCTTTGCTTTTTCTAAAGCAGCATCAACTCTTTGAAAAAGTATTTTTTCATCTGCTCCATCTGTTGGAGCCATTACAATTCCAATCGACGCACTTAAATACACGTCCTCTTCTTCTATTACAAAATGTTCACTAATCCTTTCTAATATGTTTTTTGCAACCTTCTCTACACATTCTTTCGTTATATTTTCTATTAACATAACAAATTGATCATCATGCTCTCTAAATAAGTGCATACCTTCTATTTGTAGATTGCTCAAACATTCTGTAACTTTTTGTAATACTTTATCTCCTTCTTTATAACCAAATGTATCATTAATAAGATGAAACTCATCTAAATCTATAAAAACAAGCGCAAAATTTATATTCTCATTTAAAAAAACATTTAACTTATTTGTACACGAAATTCTATTCATTAACCCTGTTAACTGGTCATAGTAAGCTAAATATTCTGTTCGCATTTCATTTAATACTTGCCTTGTAACATCCCTTGTAACAATATATACCCCAACAATTTCACTGTTCACAATAATCGGGATAGTTCTCAAAGAAATATATAGCTCGTACCCTTCTTTATGAACATACTTCTTCGAAACAATTTGTTTTGCCCTTCCTTGTAAAGCTTCCTTAAATATCATTTGAAAGTCTTCTTCATATTCTTTAATAATAAATTTAAAAATAAATTTGTTATTTAATTCTTCATATCGGTATCCAAATATTTCATACGTTGCCGGATTTGCATATGTAATTCTACCTATAGAATCTATAGATATAATGGAGTCATTATTATATTCAAGTAATGACTTAAATAACATTTGTTTTTTCTCTATTTCTGCCTTTTCCTCAATCTGAGCTGTAATATCCCTTGTAATACAAACAATAAACTGGCATACTCCTTCTTCGTCGTATACAGGGTTAAGTGAAGATTCATAATGTAGCTTCCCCGTTGGTAAGCTGATTACATCACAAAAAGTATGTGATCTCGCTTCTTTTATTACTTTTGTATATTGCTGATGTAAAATATTTGCTTTGTCTACTGGTAATACTTCAGTAAAAGTTTTTCCGTAACATTCTTCGCTTAGCTTCGCGTAATTCATTCCTATTTTATTTACATAAATATATTTAAAGAGCTCATCATCAGTAACTTTCACAATAAATACTAAATCTTGAGTAGCATGTAATAATCCTCGTCTTATTAAATCCATATCTATCATACTTAAAAAGGTATTTTGATTACTATATTGTTCCTTCATATTTATCTCAACCCGTCTAATCTATTTTTATTCATATATCCCATTCTATATGAATATGTACCTTTTTTAAAATGTATGATTACATATTATTTTTATTTATAAAAAAAAGTCGCCCAATGGCGACTTTTAATATACGATTTCTAAATCTAATCCTGGATAATTTTGTTGACGGAACGCTTCATAAATTAAAATTGCTGCTGTATTAGATAAATTTAATGAACGCACTTTATCAGTCATTGGAATACGTAAACAATGATCGAAGTTTTCTTCGATTACATTAGCTGGTAAACCGTTTGTTTCTCTTCCAAATACAAAATAGTAATCCTTCTCACGCTTGCTATAGTCAAACGCTGTATGAGCTTTCTCACCATACTTTGTTAAATAGAAGAATTCACCATCTTTATTCTTCTCATAAAATTCTTCAATTGAATCATAATACGTAATTTTCACGTGCTGCCAATAATCTAATCCTGCACGCTTTAACATTTTATCATCCGTTGAAAATCCAAGCGGTCTAATCAAATGTAATTCTGTTCCAGTTGCTGCACAAGTACGAGCAATATTCCCTGTATTTGCTGGAATTTCTGGTTGATATAAAACAACATGTACTCCCACGCGATATTCACCTCTGTTTTTTGTCTACTACGTATTATACCACTTGAGCGAAAAATCTCTACCCATTAATAATATGAAAGAATTTATATTTCATTTGTGGTGTGTATTTACTAGAGTCTTCATAGTTCCAATAACGCCGACGGCTATTCGCTGAATGTGCATTTACAAGTGGCATACCATCTGCGTCTTTTGCTACTACAATCGTCGTATGATTCCACCTACCGTCATCCTCGAAATCATAAACAATGACATCACCAAGAATAAGGTCTTCTGGCCTTTCTACTGCCTCTGCTCGAAGACCGGTTGTAGCACCTGACAAATACCAATAAAATGAGTGTGCAACAGCCCAGCTCCAACTCCACTGGTTTTCCCTTTGCCACCACCCTTTACGAATATTAGGATATCCATTCATAGGTACTTCTCCAGTATGAAGACATTGCGAAATATAATTCGTACAATTATCAGGGAAATTACGATACACAGGGTTACGGTCATCCCACCAACGCTCTGCATACTTTACTGCCTCTAAACGATTATACTGATAAGAACCGTACTTCTCTTTCGTGACTTCCCTCTCTAATGTCTCACCCATTCCAATTTCTTCTGACACTTCAATAGCATAATCACCTATTATCCGGCTATTATTTAAACAAACTCTTCGTTTTAATTGTTCCTCTTCAATATAAAATAATTCTTTATGCCTAATTAAATATTTAAAATGTATTTGATAATCAATTTCTTGATGGTCACTTCTATTTAATTGTCTAATAAAAGAAACATCCGCAGTTGCTTTCACTATATCGGCACTACGCCTTTGAAACAATTGTTTCTTTCTCTGCACCATTTGTAGTAAATCTTCAGCCATACGATCCACGTCTGTTCGTTTCTCTGTGATATATGCTAAAAACTGTTGTACTTGCTTTTCAATATTCGCTTTTACAACCATTTCGTCTCCCTCCCATATTACAATATGAAAAAGGGAAATATTATCTACTCTTTTTTCTGTGCTAACAATTCAAGTCCGCGATTCATTTCATGAAGAACTTCTTCATCCTTTTCACGTTCCATCGCTTTTTCAATGGCTTCGCCTACTCCATCTCCGCCAATTTTCCCAAGTGCCCATGCTGCTGTTCCGCGAAGTACGGGTCTTGGGTCATCTTTCATAACACCAATCAAATCAGGAATTGCTGATGCTTCTTTAAAATGTGCAAGTGCTAAAATCGCATTTCGTTGCAATGGCTTTTTACCTCGCCACGAACCTGACATAATCCCATATTTCTCTTTAAAATCACGATTACTAATTGTTAAAAGTGGTGTTAATAACGGCTTAACTAACTCAGGGTCTGGTTCCATTTCAGGATGGTTATGAAAATCCATTCCTTTATTCTTTGGACAAACAGTCTGACATGTATCACATCCATAAATACGATTTCCTATTTTATCACGATATTCCTCAGGCAGAAATCCTTTTGTCTGTGTTAAAAATGCAATACACTTCTTTGAGTCTAACTGTCCACCTTGTATTAAAGCACCTGTAGGACAAATATCAATACATTTCGTACAACTTCCACATTGATCTTCTATTGGCCGATCAGGAGGGAATGGAACATTCGTAATCATTTCCCCTAAGTATACGTACGAACCAAATTCCGGCGTAATAATAGCGCAATTCTTACCACTCCATCCAATACCGGCACGCTCTGAAACAGCTCGATCACTTAGCTCACCTGTATCAACCATTGACTTCACTTCTATATCCGGAAGTTTCTCGATTAAATACGCCTCTAACTTTTGCAAACGATCTCGTAAGACAAGATGATAATCTTGCCCCCAAGAAGCACGACAAAAAATCCCGCGGCGTTCTCCCCGCTTACTTAATGGCGCATTTTTTAATTTTGAAGGATATGCTAAAGCAATCGCAATAATTGATTTTGCCCCCGGTAATAAAAGCTGTGGATTCGTTCTCTTCTCTATATCAGGCTCTTCAAATCCGGACTGATAGTTCAATTGTTGCTGCTGGATTAGACGCTGCTTTAATTCCTCAAATGGTGACGCACTAGCAAAGCCTATTTTATCTATACCAATCGTTTTACTATAAGCAATGACATCTTGCTTTAATTGTTCAAAATCCATTCTTAATCGCCTCCTCCGATGAATCCATCCCTTATGTAACGACTATATTGGTTCGTAATTCACTGTTGGAATACTATTCTTTACTTCTATTTTCGCATACATTTATGATTTTCAAACATTAAAAAACGCAATGCCTCGTTTATCTTAGAAACGAAACACTGCGTTGATCACAATTTATTAGAAAAACATTAAATAAAATTTGGAGCGGGTGAAGAGAATCGAACTCTCGACCAGAGCTTGGAAGGCTCTTGTTTTACCACTAAACTACACCCGCAAATATGAAATAAATATAAGATATTGAAATAACTTATGTAAAGAAGTATAGCATGTAAAAAAATACGAAGCAAGAATTTTATCGAAAAAAGTCGAAAAAGTGATGAGATAACTCATCACTTTTTCAATTCTTTATCAATCGCCTTCTTCATACTATCGAAATCAGGGTTTGCAAGATTTCCATTTACATATACTGAAGGAGCACCTTGAACTTTCAATTTTTGAGCACGATCTGAATCTTTACGTACATTTTCTTTCATTTCTTTACTATGCAAATCTTTTTTAAATTGTTCTACATCGATTTTTGGAAGCTTCTCTTTCACAATGTTTAGAAGTAATTCTTCTGTAATCCATTCTTCCGTATCTTTCTTTTGATTTTGATAAATCTCATCATAGAAAATCCAGAATGAATCCTTGTCTTGTTTATAAATTGCTTCACCAGCTGCTGCACCTAAATCAGAGTCTTTTCCGATAAACGGGAAGTTAATAAAATATAACTGCACTTTACCTTTATCAATATACTCTTCTTTTAATCTCGGCAATACCGTTACATCCCAAGTACGACAAGCTGGGCATTTGAAGTCTCCAAATTCAACTACTTTCACCGGAGCATCATCTTTCCCTAAAGATTGTTGTGTGGAATAAGCAAACATCTCATTCCCCTTATCTCTTTTGTCATTTATGATGCTATACGCAATTGCTCCGATTACAATCAATACTGCGATAGAAAAAACTATACCAAGAGCCATGAGTTTGTTGGATGATTTCATATACATTCCTCTTTAAATTCATATTCTGTATACATCTTTGTACACAATACACATAATATCAATACTTACATATGTCACGCAATGAACACGCTCACATAAATTACAAAAATACAATAATTGTGACGATATTGTGTCACTATTTGTCACATTTTATTCAAAAAGAGAAGCTCCTATGTAGGAACTTCTCTTAACTTACTGCTTTTTCACGAGCATTATTTAACATCGACTGCTCTGTTTTTATATCATGACGAATTACTAATTTCTCACTAACTGCTTGCACATATTCATCATGATTTATATAGCCTTCTTTCTCCATCAGTCTTAAAACCACATTTCTTCTTTCAACTGCTTTATCATAATTTTGGGCGGGTGAGTAATAAGCAGGTGCTTTTACTACAGCAGCCATCATTGCACTTTCAGACAAAGTTAATTGGTCCACCTTTTTACCGAAATAAAGGTTTGCTGCTTTTTCAATTCCCCATGCTCCCTCTCCGTAATAAATATTACTTACATACAATTTTAAAATCTCATCCTTCGTAAATGTACGTTCAATTTTTTTCGTATAGAAAATCTCTTTCCACTTACGAGAAAATGTACGTTCATTCGTTAAAAAAGCATTTTTAGATAACTGCTGTGTAATCGTGCTTCCCCCTTGCACAACACCGCCAGCTTTTATATTCTCAATAGACGCCCTGATAATTGCTATATAATCTAAACCGTTATGATGATAAAACCTTTTATCTTCTGTCGCAATAAAGGCATGTGTTAATGATTCTGGTACCTCTAACTTAGCCGGTACATGTAATTTACTAATATCACTTTTCTCAATCATTACATTTCCAACGAATAATAACGTACAACTTAACAATAATAATAAAATAATGGCTTTATAAAAAAATTTAGTCATTGGATTTAATGCAACTTTTTGATGATAGTTCACCCTAGATAATACTCGTTCTTTCATCTTGAACACCTCTTTTCCACATAACATATAACTCTTACCTTAAGAATACCTTGTTGTAAAAAAATATCCCATTGATTTCTCTTACAGCTACCTTACAACATTGTAAGGTGTAAAAATGTATTGTATCACAGTCCTTTTTTATCTACTATTCATCTGAAATATTGAATATACATTGTTTTAAAACATTAAGAGCCAATGACAGTGTAGAAGTTAAGAGAAGTATACTTCCCTTCATTTCGCTTTATTCTTTTATTATATCATCTACAGATTTCTACTTTTAAACATCTAGTAATCTAATTATATATGATATATCATCATTATATAGAACAAACGTTCTAAAAATCAACACTAGCTTTATTATCATTTTTACCTTTTTTTGAAGTGATATACATAAAGAAAAGGTAGCTATTTGAGATACCAATAGCTACCTTTTCTTTATAATCTACCTATAAGATTATAAGGCTGAACTTCCCACGTTTCATATGGAATAAAATGCGTTGCTTTCATCGCATCAAGTGTCCTTGATTTCATATGAGGACGCGTTATATACTCATCGATGTTCTCTTCGTTTAATGCAACAAATTTAGCCTCTTTAATTTCTTCAACCTGAATTTTTATTTCACCACTAACATATGCCACTTTAAACACAACAGCTAAAATATGCATAGAAGCGTTATAATACACACCTGTAATCCCAATAGGCTTCACCGTTAAGCCCGTTTCCTCCATTATCTCCCTACAAACGGCTTGATCAAGTGCTTCTCCCTCTTCTACTTGCCCTCCTGGCATTTCCCACGTATCCGATCGCCAGTGTACTTTCGTTAAAAGTACCTCATTCTTTTCATTTGTTAAATAGCCTGCTACCGCAACAATATGCTTTGGTGTTTTATGTTCCATATCAATGCCTCCTGGAAATATATTTATTGCTTATACAATCTATAACAATATTCGTTAACATCAATGAAATACCTTTACAACCTCATTATATTAACTATAATTTCCATATAAAAAAGACCATTTCGTAATATGAAATGGCCTTTTTATTTATTCTCCTAAGTCTACGTTATGGTAAACTTGCTGTACATCTTCTAAATCTTCTAATGCATCAACCATTTTTTCAAATTGTGTTTGTGCATCTTCAGGAAGCGTTACATCGCTTTGTGCAAGCATTGTTAATTCTGCAACTGTAAATTCTTCAACACCAGCATCTTTAAGTGCAGATTGTACTGAATGGAATTGATCAGGTTCAGCATACACGATAACAGCATCTTCTTCTTCTAGAATGTCACGTGCATCTACATCTGCTTCCATTAGAATTTCAAGAACTTCATCTGATGTTTTACCTTCAAGGCCGATAACAGCTGTCGCATCAAACATGTAAGCTACAGAACCGTTTACGCCCATGTTACCACTGTTTTTGCTAAATGCAGCTCGTACATCTGCAGCAGTACGGTTTACGTTATTTGTAAGTGTATCTACAATTACCATAGCTCCATTTGGTCCAAATCCTTCGTAACGAAGCTCGTCATAATTCTCTTCTGAACCGCCTTTTGCTTTCTCAACCGCACGATCAATAATTGTTCTTGGAACATTGTATGTTTTCGCACGCTCTAATACTACTCTTAACGCTTGGTTTGATTCAGGATCTGGCTCGCCTTGTTTTGCTGCCACATAAATTTCACGTCCAAATTTCGCGTATATACGGCTTGTATTTGCATCTTTTGATGCTTTTTTGTCTTTAATGTTGTTCCATTTACGGCCCATACTTTCCACTCTCTTTCCCGTTTTAAATCTACATAAAAATATTAATATAAAATATAATGTGTGTTCAACACATTTTTAAAAGAAATATAAAAAGTTCATGTTTGATTCATATTACAGACATAATATAAATCACTGTCATTTTGTTCTTTCGACAAGTTATATTATACATGAATCCCTAAGTTTATTACGAATTTTAAAATCACATAATATAATTTAACAAAAAAAACTCTAACATTTCTGTTAGAGTCTTTTTACATCGCCGATACCGATGGTCGGGGTCGAACCGACACTCCCGAAGGAACACGATTTTGAGTCGTGCGCGTCTGCCAATTCCGCCACATCGGCACAAAATAAAGGCGGCAACCGGATTTGAACCGGTGATAAAGGTTTTGCAGACCTCTGCCTTACCACTTGGCTATGCCGCCATATGAAATTTAATTGGAGCGGAAGACGGGATTCGAACCCGCGACCCCAACCTTGGCAAGGTTGTATTCTACCACTGAACTACTTCCGCAAAAATGGCTGGGCTAGCTGGATTCGAACCAGCGCATGACGGAGTCAAAGTCCGTTGCCTTACCGCTTGGCTATAGCCCATCGAATTCTTACTTAATTATATGTAAGTATCAATTATATTATTTGTAATTTTTAAAATAAAAATGGGGCGACTGATGGGAATCGAACCCACGAATGCCGGAGCCACAATCCGGTGCGTTAACCACTTCGCCACAACCGCCATGTTGTGTATATATATTTGGCAGGGGCAGTAGGAATCGAACCCACACTGGAGGTTTTGGAGACCTCAGTTCTACCTTTAAACTATGCCCCTATGTAAATGGTGGAGGGGGGCAGATTCGAACTGCCGAACCCGAAGGAGCGGATTTACAGTCCGCCGCGTTTAGCCACTTCGCTACCCCTCCGAAACTTACATGGTGCCGGCTAGAGGACTTGAACCCCCAACCTACTGATTACAAGTCAGTTGCTCTACCAATTGAGCTAAGCCGGCGTATTTTATTAAAAATGGTGGCTCGGGACGGAATCGAACCGCCGACACGAGGATTTTCAGTCCTCTGCTCTACCGACTGAGCTACCGAGCCTTATTAAAATGGCGGTCCCGACCGGGGTCGAACCGGCGATCTCCTGCGTGACAGGCAGGCATGTTAACCACTACACCACGGGACCATTTGGTTGCGGGGACAGGATTTGAACCTGCGACCTTCGGGTTATGAGCCCGACGAGCTACCGTACTGCTCCACCCCGCGACAATATTACTTATATAATTTTATATGGTGGAGGATGACGGGATCGAACCGCCGACCCCCTGCTTGTAAGGCAGGTGCTCTCCCAGCTGAGCTAATCCTCCAAAGTGGTGACCCGTACGGGATTCGAACCCGTGTTACCGCCGTGAAAGGGCGGTGTCTTAACCACTTGACCAACGGGCCAAATATTATAAATCCTTATGGCGGAGAGCAAGGGATTCGAACCCTTGATACGCTTGTGACGTATACACGATTTCCAATCGTGCTCCTTCGGCCAACTCGGACAGCTCTCCAATGGCTCCGCAGGTAGGAATCGAACCTACGACCGATCGGTTAACAGCCGATAGCTCTACCGCTGAGCTACTGCGGAATAATATTGCCTGGCAACGTCCTACTCTCACAGGGACAAGGTCCCAACTACCATCGGCGCTAGAGAGCTTAACTTCCGTGTTCGGTATGGGAACGGG
>NZ_JAKUFP010000043.1:0-30955 GCF_022663495.1 Bacillus cereus group sp. BfR-BA-01383 | reverse complement strand
TATTCTCCGATCCCAATTTCCCTCTTATTATACAAGAAATACCCTATAGAATAGACTTTTTTCAAGTGTCTACTCTATAGGGTACATTTTATACATCGCTTCTTTTTTATTTGGATTTAGTTTAAAAGTTTTTCTTTCTGTTTAATAAACTCTTCATCTGTAATCAAGTGTGGAAAAATCATGTGAATCCACGGCTTCACACATGTTACATTCAAAAAATGTATGAACTTTAAATGTTTTAGCAATAGACCATGAAGAATACATGAAGAAAAGATTAAAGTACCGTGAGAAGGGTGCTTTTTCTTTGTCCCTATGTTTTTTCATTTTCCTTATAGAATCCTTATAATTGTCGTTTATTCTAGACTTACCATATACGAGGAGGAAGTTTTGGATGAATGAGATTATTTTAGAAACAAAAAATCTTTGCAAAACATTTCGAAAGCAAAGTGTAGTACAAAATATTTCACTGTCTGTACCGAAATATTCAATCTATGGATTGTTAGGTCCTAATGGGGCGGGGAAATCGACCACTTTGAAAATGATAACGGGCATGCTTACGCCTACTTCTGGTGAGATTTATTTTGATGGTCATACATGGACGCGGCGCGATTTACATTCTATTGGTGCTTTAATTGAGTCTCCACCGCTTTATGAAAATTTAACAGCAAGAGAAAATCTGCTGGTTCGTACGACTGTTTTAGGTTTGCCTAAATCAAGGATTGATGAGGTATTGCGTGTTGTGGAGTTAGAGAATGCAGACAGGAAAAAAGCACGGGAATTTTCTATGGGAATGAAGCAGCGATTGGGAATTGCTATTGCATTGCTGAATCATCCGAAGTTTTTAATATTAGACGAACCGATGAATGGACTTGATCCTTTTGGGATTCAGGAATTAAGAGAATTAATTCTTTCCTTTCCTGGAAAAGGAATTACTGTTATTTTATCCAGTCACATTTTAAGTGAAGTAAGTCAAATTGCAGACCATGTTGGGATTATATCAAACGGTGTATTGGGATATCAGGGAAAACTGAATAAGAATGATGACCTGGAAAATTTATTTGTACAAGTGGCTGGAAAATA
Organism: Bacillus cereus group sp. BfR-BA-01383; assembly: GCF_022663495.1. Taxonomy (NCBI): domain Bacteria; kingdom Bacillati; phylum Bacillota; class Bacilli; order Caryophanales; family Bacillaceae; genus Bacillus; species Bacillus cereus group sp. BfR-BA-01383. The sequence goes on along the minus strand of NZ_JAKUFP010000043.1, from coordinate 29,875 downwards.
TAAAAGGGAGGTATAAGAAATGATTTTATATTTTGCATCTGAAAAAATTAAAATTAGACATACTTTTTTAAATAAACTTATATGGCTAGTTCCATTCGCTACAATGTTGATTGCTTTTTTATTATCGGCGGATTATTTTCAATTATCTAGTTACAATTGGTGGTACATTATGATGCTTCCAGGAATGCTTTCTTTAAGTTGTGTACTTCTTGCGGAGAAGGATAAAAAAATGAATAATCGTTCCATTTTATCTTTACCCGTTTCCTTAAAACGAGTATGGATTTCTAAAGTATTACTGATTTTAGGGATTTTGAGCTGTTCATGCATAATTTTTTTCTGTGGAATCCAGTTATCTAGTTTACTATTAAATAAAGAGAATTTCCGAATCATTCCTGCGGCGAATGCACTACTAGGAAGTATTCTTCTAATCGTTACTTTTATGTGGCAAATTCCGATATGCTTGTTTTTAGGTAATAAAATAGGTCTGTTTCCGACGGTCCTATTGAATATAGGAGCAAATGGAGTATTAGGGGTTGTATTGGCAACAGAAAGCATTTGGATGATTAGTCCATATACATACCCAAGTAGACTCATGATTCCTATTTTAAAAATACTACCGAATGGTTTATATGCAGAACCAGGAAGTGTAACGTTCACACCAGAGCTCCTTTCCTATCATGTAATATTGCCAGGCGTGGCAATTTCTGTCGCGTTGTTCTTTTTGTTCACTTATGTGACGGCAAAATGGTTTGAAAAGCAGGAGGCAAAATAGCATGGGAGTTTTGTCGAGGGTATTAAGAGCTGATTTTCTAAAAATGAAGCATACGATTTTTTTCTGGATACATATAGTGATGCCAATCATCGGGATTGTTCTTTTTTTAAGTTATTATTCCTTTTCAAAAGTTGATTCTATGAATAAGGTTTCAGGTTATATCCAAGTATTATCAATAGCTTTTCCTTTGCTAATTAGTATTGTGTGTTCTTTTATTGTAGAGCAGGAGGCGTTGGCAGGGAATTTTAAAGAACTTTTATCAACGGAATACGGAAGACGTAAAGCATTTATTAGCAAAGTATGTTTACTGTTAATATATGGGCTTTGTTCTACTATATTGGCAGTCATTGGGTTTGCGGCAGGTTTTCATTTTTTGCTAGGGCAAAATGAATTTCCACTTGGTTTGTATGTTGAGATTTCCTTCATTCTTTTTGGATGTCAAATCTTTATGTATATATGTCATCTGTTCTTAAACTTTCGCTTTAGTAAAGGTGCTTCCATTGGGGTTGGAATTATAGAAAGCTTGCTGGCAGCTTTAATGCTTACAGGGCTGGGGGATGTAATTTGGAAATACACGCCATGTGCGTGGGGTGTGAGATTATGCAATCATTTTTTGGGATACAGATTGAATCCTGATTCTTTTCATGTCTTACAAGTAGATGCAGAAATTGGAGCAGTGATTTGCGTTTGTTTCACGATCGTAGCGTTTATTGTTTCTCTTATATGGTTTTCCTTTTATGAAGGACGCAAAGAAATGTAAGTACATTTGTATTATAATGGAAGCGAGAGGAGGGATTCTGTATGGCAAGAATATTAGCAATTGATGATGAAGAAGGCATCCTTTATATTATAAAAAGTGCTTTAGAGAAAGAAGGCCATGAGGTAACTGCCGTTAGTAATCCTCTTACTATATCAAAGGATAAATTTTGTTATTATGATTTAATTCTATTAGATGTCATGATGCCAGAAGTAGATGGATTTACACTTTGTAAGGAAATACGGGATTTGGTCGATAGTCCAATTGTGTTTCTAACTGCCAAAACAATGGAGAAGGATCTGATCAAGGGGCTTAGCTTCGGCGGAGATGACTATATTACAAAACCTTTTGGAATTGGAGAACTGCGTGCAAGGGTGTCCGCACATGTAAGGCGTGAGCATAGAGAAAAGCAAAATGCATTTTTCCTATCAGGTCTTACATTTTATCTATCGTGTAAAGAAATATGGCATGACGATACATCTATCGCATTTACGAAAAGTGAATACGGAATTTGTGAGTATTTAGCTTTGAATCACGGGCGAGTATTTTCAAGAGAAAAGATTTACGAAAATGTTTATGGATATGAGGGAGAAAGTGATAACCAAGTAATTGTGGAACATATTAAAAATATCCGTCATAAATTATCTAAGTATGGCATGAATCCAATAGAAACAGTATGGGGAATCGGATATAAATGGAAAAAATAAAAAAACAAGTCAATCTTAGCAAAATTTTAATACAGTATATTTTCGCATTTTCAATAGGAACGATTGCTTTAGTTGCTTTTCTTGTTATCCTGTTCCAAATTGGACTTAACACAGAGGTAATCCTTCCAGCAAATTATTATGAGAAACAGATTGAGGCGCAACGAGCTGACATAGTAAAAGCAGAACAGGGCGATGGTCAGATTTTAAAACAATATAAATATGCTGTGTATGATTTTTCAGGAAACGTTATTCAAGGGAGTATTGATAAAGATTATGCGGGGCAAATATGGAATAACATACAGAATGATGAAAAAGGTGACAATAAGTACTATTATTCAATTATAGAACGCAATAAAGATATTTGTGTCGTTTTATATACCTTACATACTAATTATAACAATTCTTTTTTGCAGAAGTTTTTACCAAGTCCAGAAGTTTGTTTATTTGTCCTTTTTATTCTATTATTTTTCGCAGAAGTGCTATTTTTATCTCGCTATTTTGGTAAATCATTGTCAAAGGAAATGCTGATTTTGAAAGAGATAACGGATAAAATTCAAAAGGAAGATTTAGATTTTCAAGTAGAACAATCTAAAATAATAGAAGTGAATGAAGTATTAAATTCCTTAGTGAAAATGAAAGATGAACTGAATGATTCCTTACGTACACAGTGGGATATGGAAACGAATAGAAGAGAACAGATTGCTGCTTTGGCACATGACATTAAAACGCCATTAACGATACTGAGAGGGAATGCCGAGCTATTAAATGAATCCATGCTGGATTCAGATCAGAAGAAATGTAATGAGCATATTTTGAAAAGTGTTGATGAGATGGAAGTGTATATGAAATCTTTGCTCGACATTACGAAATGTGAAGAAGGCACTTCACTTCAATTTAAGCAAATAGATCTCCACGACTTTATTCGTAATATTATGGAGGAAAGTGCAATTTGTGTCTTGGACAAACAGTTAAATCTAATTAAAAAGGTTGAGGACATACCAAATTTTATTCAAGCTGATGAGGCTGCGTTGAAAAGAGCCATTATGAATGTGATGATGAATGCAATTGAATATTCTCCAGCAAAAGATGACTTGATGTTTTCAGTTGAAACGATTAGTGAAAAAGTCCAATTTATTGTCGAGGACTCGGGAAGAGGATTTACAGAAGAAGAAATGAGTTCAGCTACAGAGCAGTTTTATAGAGGGGATAAAAGTAGAAACTCTAAAAATCATCATGGAATTGGCCTATACATTGCCAAAAACTTTGCGAAGCAACACGGTGGAAATCTTTACTTAAGCAATTCAAAAAAGCTGTGCGGTGCAAAAGTTGTTTTGGAAATATCAGTGTAGTAAGGAGAATGGACAAGGCTTTGTCTAGTTCATAATAGTAGAGAATGTAAGCGAATATGTGGCTCTAGGGGCTGTTTGCTATGAGTTTGTGAAATGAAAAACCGCATCAGGAGTTGATGCGGTTTTTCGTATGATTTTTTAATTCTGACTGGTGCGGATTTATCCCATGCGTTCGCTAACAATTAATTTCTTGGCTATATGGATATTTTAGTTTTAATGCAATCCTTCTGTGAATAAAAAAGGCACTGTATATCAGCACTTTTAAAAAGGAAAGTTTGATAGTAAACTCTCCTTTTTAAAGGGGATATGAGCTGTATAATAAGGATTAATACTTAAAACGTAACTATGCATGGTTAAAATGAAGAACTATAGGATTATTTATTTTTATTATTATTAATTTTTTCAGTATATAAAACTTGCTCTTTATAATGCTTCTTAATTGGGAAATTGTGTGTACCTGTGCTGTTTTTGAATTTTTTATCAATGGGGTTTTTTAGAGGGATTGTTGTAGTTTCAGTAAATTCATATGGGTAATTTATTTTAGATTTATCTTCAAACATGAAAGTGCCTCCTTTTTAGGATTTCCTAAATTCTTTACTATAACATGATATGCATATAGATTTTTTTGGGACTAGTTATTTATATAGGTTAATGGAATTTAATTACATAATTACTGGGATATTTTAATGGAAAGCAATTTGAGAAAGATATTTTATGAATAGCCGTTGACTACTATTGTTGTTTTTTAAGTTATTGTGATGTATCTGAAATGGCATACAGGTTCATTTAACAACTATTATGTGAGGGGGTTTTTTTGTTTATCAGCGAAGTACACAATGCATATATATTCGTTATAGATTGTTTTTATAATGTTGTTTATATGGGGTTTTCCTGATAATATAATGTAAAATATTATATTGTTATTAGGTTATTAGGAACATTTAATGTTGTTTCACAACTGAAAGGGAATTGAAAAAGAACTGAAACTTTTCTCATAAAAATTCAATCTTACTTGAAAAATGAAAGGAAAATGAAATTTTCCAAAAGAAATTCTTTGTTAAGATAAAGAGCATACATACAAAAAAGTATTGACATTTGGAGAAAAACGTATTTTCAAGATATAGTGGGGGAAAAGATGAGATTAGAAAAACAATTAATAAAAAAGATGTATTATGAAACATTCCTAATGGAGAATGAGACACAACCACCTCTTCAAGTACTTGGAGAAGTTTACTTAAACGAAGAAAAAGATGAGATTTCCGATGGGTCTTATATTCGTTTTGCACAGGGTGAATTTTATTATCACCATCAAGATTTTGAAGCAGCTATTTTTAAATGGGAGAAAGTTAGTAATGAATTAGCACCATGGGCACAAAAAAATATTGCGGATGCTTATTTCGAACTTAACAGATTATCAGCTGCTGAAGATGTTTATACTTCCATTACTACTGATAACAAAATATTGATGACTGAAATTGGACTGCAATTACTTTCTCTTTACATAGAGCAGAATAATTTTGATTCAGCTTTCGCTGTTATTAAAGAAGCGGTTTCTTTAAATCCTGATTATCCAAACGTCACAATTATTGCCCGTTCCTTTTATGAGGAACAGCAAGATTTTGATAGTGCAGTAGAGCTTGCTGTGAATGAGTTAATTCGAATAGAATCTTATCCGTGGTTTGAGGTTCTAAAAGGATATATCGATAAAGGATTTACTAAACATATTTCACCAGATTATTTTTATGAAGTATTAGTTACATTAAATAATGTAGATCAAGTGCAATTTACGCAAATTGTTTCATCACTTTGGAACAGTTATAAAAATGAACAAAATTACTTATTATGGCTTAACACAATAAATGAGTTTTTCTTACATATCGAAATACATTCGTCCGATATATGGGACAAAATTTCTTCTCTTTATGAAGAAACGTACTTTGAATTAATTCAAGGTCAATATATGCTTAGACAATTACACGATATCGTTCCAAATCTGTTAACAAATTGGTTAAAGGTAGTCAATCCGTCTCATGCTGTATTTCCATCAGCAGCGGTATTGGTATGGGATGAGATTTTCCCTTCCAAAATAGATTCAGCAAATATAAAACATGCGGAAAACCTACTGTTATATTCTATTAATCATGTGAATGGCTTAGAGTATAGTTTAGATCTTTTTGAATCTATTACACAGTGGGCACAAAAGCATGAAATAGAAATGGGTCACAGATTTAGATGGTTAGTTGGCGAGCTTGCAGATTTAAGAACAAATCGTATTTTAGTAACGGGAACTTCAGGAAACGGAAAAACTGCATTTATTAACTCCATATTAGGAGAAAATATATTAGAAAACTCAATCTCAAATGTAGTGGTTTTAAAAAATGATGCTCATACAGAAATTAACGCTATAACAGATTCAGCCATTACAACAACTGAGAATTTCTATGATTACCATAATATGATGGCAGTGCATCATCAAACATATAGAGATAGAGCATGTGTTGAATTTAAATTACCATGCAGATTTTTAAGCAAAAATAAACTTACATTTGTAGTTACCCCTGGTTTTAATAGGAATAACGACACTAGAGATGAGATATTTGAATATTTAAATTCTGTAGATGAATTATTGTTCGTATTGAATGCGGATTCACCTTTTACTGACAAAGAACGTGACATTCTATTAAGCATTCAAGAACATACACCAAATCTACAAATTCATTTCTTATTAAATAAAATAGATAACATTTACAGTGAAGCAGAAGTAAAAAGAGTATTACATGATACGCAAGCGAGAATAAACACATATTTCCCACATGCGAGACTTTTCCCTTACTCTTCGTTATATACAAGTAGTCAACAACTAAATGATTTAACTGAGTTTATTCGTTTTAACTTTAACCATAAAAATATCGATGCAGAACGTACTGAAAAGCTATTGTATTTCATTCGAAAAACAATTACATATCTTTTGGATAAACGCGTTGAGAAGGAAAATAATCTAGTGGATGTTATTAATTGGAATGAAGATATGTTAGTTAAACTAAATGGTTGTATTAATAACCTTACTGCTTTTGAGAAGGAAAAAATTCAATTAATTACAGAATCATATCGTGCAATGAAAACTGAAATTACTAATGATCTTACTGAACATATTCCGAAGCTATTACAGAGTTGTTCTGATTTAATTAGTGAAGAAAGCGATTTCGGGCACATTGATATGGAACTAAATACATCGATGAACGAAAGAGTGCACAAATATTTAGAACAAACTGTATTACCTAATTTTGCTCGTTCTATGCAAAATTGGATTGCAACTTCTAATAATGAGCTCCTTCAAAGTCAATCGTACTTAGAAGAACTCAGTGAAGGACTTAATTCTTTATTTGGAGAAAATCGAATACAGTTAGAATGTGACTTTAAAGTACTGGATGACTGGCGCAGAGATACTGATAGAATGACGACTGGAATACAAATGGAAGAGGTAAATATTTTACGTCGATTTACGCCAGCACAATTTTTACTGAAAAGTGCCGGTAAATTATTTGGGGTTCTTCCAAAGAATAGAGCTATGCTATATAACAAATACAAACAGTATTTAGAAAATGAAGATTATACCGAGGTAACGGCTTCTATTATGAAGAAATTTTTCTTGCAGTTTGAGCTGTTTGAAAATACGCAAGAGCGGGATATTAATATGTTCTTTAGGAATCCATTTAACTCCTTAAAACAAGCTGTAGAAAATACTCATTTAGAAATACAAGAAAAACAAGAGATATTACATAAAATGAAATCAAATCCTGAAGTCCATCATGATTCTATAACTCTCTTTGAATTGAGATTACGTCAATGTGAAGTAATCTTAAATATAGGTGAGGATCATGCCTATACAGATTTAACTTTAGAAACAACTATAGAATAAACGTGAAACAATTCCAAAATATACAATGAAAGTGGATTTTGGAGTTGTTCTTTGCTGACATCCATATAATATGTTAGGTCTTTAATTGCATCATGTGATATAAGAGAGTAAAAAGGGAGCAACTGTAGTTAGTTGCTCCCTTCGTATATATTTCATGTATCCCGTAAAATACTGATTCTTTGTGGGTTAATCATCAGCGGGAGAGAGATAAGAATTTCATTAACGTTATTACTAGATAAGTAAAGTGTTGTGAAACTGAAAATACTTGACTGGCATCTTAATTATAGAAATTAAATGTCAGACAAGTACTTTCCAACATACAGACCACTTGCAGCTGCTTGAGATAATGAATGAGTGACCCCTGAACAATCACCGATTAAAAATAGCCCATCCACACTTGTTTCAAAATGGTTATTGACTTTTATGGTAGGAGCATAGAATTTTCCATCAATTCCATATAATAAAGTATCTTTATCGATAGGTTCTTGGATAAATTGTTCTAGGCGTAATAAAAACTCTTTGATCCCTTCAATATATAATTGCGGAATTTCTTTATGCAAATCTCCATAATCTCCGTGTAGTGTAGGTTGTATACGATTATGTTTTATGCTGTTTTCCGCTGTAGGTTGTTTTTTTATTAAGTCCTCTAAGCGTTGTATAACAATCCTATCTCGTCCTTGGTTAATGCTTTTAATAATTGAATTTGCGTATACATTTGCTTCTTTGAGAGTTGGAAAATAGCGCGGGATAAATAAAGTGAAATTTAAGTTAGGAGTGCTAGTTCCTTGCTCTCGGAAATTTTGACCGTCAGGCATAACTAAACCTTCTTCGTACTTTCGAATAATGCGTCCTTTTGGGTTCATACAGTAAGTAGTAGCTGTGAAATGTTCGTGCTCATAAGAAAGCTTTGTCTCAAAAGTATCTTTTAATATAGAACGTAATTGATGTTCTTTCATCTCTACTCTAATACCTAAATCTACACGAGTCTGCTCCTGAGAAATATTAAGGGAAGCGCACATTTCTTTTAACCAATCCGCTCCAGAGCGCCCAGTTGCAAATACTAGTTGTTTAGAATGAACTGTTCCTTGATTTGTTTCTATTTTAAAATGATCTTTTTGTTTACTGATATGTTGTACATCTATATGAAATTGGATATTTATTTTCGCAAGTAAAAATTCATAGAGCTGCTGGAAAATGTTACTTGAAAGTGCAGTACCAAGATGCCTTACTTCAGTTGTTAACATTTGTAAACCACACGCTTCAGCCTTCTTAGTGAGATTCAGATTTTCTGTAGAATATTTTGAAACCGAATTTCCGCCAAACCGACATAGAATTTCATCTACTTCAGCCATTAGTTGTATAAAGCCTTCTTTACCGACTTTTTTCTCAAGTTCGCCTCCAAACCCATTTGTGTAATTAAATTTCCCTTCAGATTTTCCTAAACCACCAAAACCGAAATATTTATCACACGTGTGACAGGTACACGTTTTCCCTTGGTCTAAAGGACAATTTCGATGTTCTAGCGGTTTACCTTTATCAAGAATTAAAACATTTTTGTTACTTTGAGCTAATGAATAAGCCGTAAAAATGCTGCTTACTCCAGCGCCGATAATTGTAACATCATACATATTCTTTCACCTGCTAACGAATAGTTTGTTTGCTATTTTCTTAGTGTATAACAAATTATGAAAGGTAGGAACTAGCTATATTGATAGAGAGGGAGAATGTTTTTGTTTTCGTAAGGTATGTAAGATTTAAGGGAGTAATCTTTAATCACTTTCGAGTTATCTCAATCGATGTTTCATTATGAAAAGACCAACTTTTAAATCGCATTAATTTTAAGTGCAGCTGAGTATAATTAGCCTTGTAAAAAACAACTGATCCTAGGAGGTCAGTTGTTTTTATTTATAAAGTGGATGAGCAAAAAAACACAAAAGTGGTTGGTCCGCTTTTTGTAAACATCTATTATGATAAGAGAAGAAAGGTAGTATTTTATCGAAATTTTAAAAAGGAAGTTCTTTATGAAAATAGACTGGCCTTAGAGAGGTGAAAAGACAATGAGTTTTGCAATTTCACTAGTTGTTATTATTGTAATTGTATCGCTATTTGGGACCGTACTAGTTGCGCGAAATGTGGAGGAGAATTATGGTAAGTCTACAAAGAAGAATGTAAAAAATTTATCCGCTATTTATATTCTCCTTCTTTTTGTTCTACTGGTGGGGGTAACATGGTATGCGGTAGTGATTTGATAGTATTTAGTGGTTAGAAAGAGAACCGTTTTGGATATATCCATTTAAGGATAAGAAAATGTGACTGATTAATCCTATTATTACAGTGAATACTGTTAGTAATAAATTGAGGATGGTTCGTTTTGAGAGGAGGGAACTATATGGAATGGAAACCAAATCGTGCAGATAAGACACCTGTTTATAAACAAATTGCTGATTATATAGAAAGAGGCATTTCTTCAGGTGAATTTCCTTCTGATAGTAAGTTGCCTTCTGAGCGTATGTTAGCAAAGGAATTACAAGTGAACCGGAGTACGATAATAGCTGCATATGAAGAATTAAAGTCACTTGGAGTAGTAGAACGGCAAAAAGGAAGTGGAACACGGGTGAATACAGACATATGGGGTGTGTCGCATAAACGAATACCGAACTGGGGTAGGTACGTTGAGGATGGATCGTTCTTACCTAATGTACCACTTGTTCAACAAATTCGAACGGAAACACAAAAAGATGACTTAATTAATTTAGCGAGTGGTGAATTGTCACCAGAATTAATTCCGAGTGATAGATTTCGAACGATTTTGTCGGAGAAAATATTTATGGAAAACCTCGGTTATGACCATCCACTTGGAAATGAAATGTTGAGAAAAACAATTGCAGCACATGTTCAGCAATATAAACAAATTGAAGCGGAATCAAGTTCTATTCTTATTACATCAGGAGCACAACAGGCGCTTAATCTTATCGTTCAATGCTTATTGAAACCTGGCGATGCGATTGCAATTGAAGATCCTTCGTATTGTTTCTCGCTTCCGATGTTTAAATCGGCCGGTTTAAACATATTCCATTTACCTGTTGATGAGCATGGAATGAATCCAGATGACTTAATCGATTTGCACAAAAAGCATCGTATTCGTATGGTGTTTTTGAATCCGGATTATCAAAACCCAACGGGTACTGTGCTTTCATTAGCGAGACGTAAAAAAATTTTAGAACTGTCTTCTGAATTCGGGATACCGATTGTAGAAGATGATCCGTACAGTTTAACTTCTTTTAATGGAGAAGTGAATCCAACATTAAAATCAATGGATCAAAATGGAAATGTTCTTTATATAAGTTCATTATCAAAAATTGTTGCATCAGGATTACGTATTGGCTGGGTAATTGGTCCTACGCGCGTAATAGAACGTTTAGCAGATGCGAAGCAGCAAGTTGATTTTGGTCATAGTGTATTTACGCAGTGGGTAGCAAATCAATTTTTAGAATCGGAGGATTTTCATACGCATATTACGATGCTCCGTGGACAATTGAAGCAAAGAAGAGATGAATTAATTGCAAAGCTTGAAGAAACATTGGGAGACCGAGTTGAATGTTTCGTTCCAGAGGGTGGAATACATGTATGGTGTAAGGTGAAGGGAACGTTTGATGAATATCACTTATTAGGTGAATCTATACGGAATGGTGTCGCATTTGTTCCGGGCAGTGTTTTAGGTTCTAAAAATGAATATATACGATTTACGTTTGGTAGAGCGAATATAGAACAAATCAAGCTTGGAATTACAAGGTTTGCGGAAACGTTAAACGAGATTTCATAATATTGATATGTAATGTTGAAATGAGGGAAAGAAATGAAGTACGTGATGCTTTTACTTCAAGTAGGCGTGCTATATGTATTTAGCTTAGCTGGTACGTGGATTCAGGAAATATTCCATCTATCGATGCCAGGAAGTTTAATAGGGATGTTAATGCTGTTCCTACTCCTTTTTACCCGTATTTTGCCATTAAAGTGGTTTGAGGTAGGCGCAGAAAAATTAATAGTATTTTTACCGTTATTTCTAATTCCTTCGACAACAGGATTAATGGAATACGGATCTTTTCTTTTAAGTAAGGGGAGTGTTATATTCCTTTTAGTTGTTGCAAGTACGGTAGTAACATTGATTGTTTCAGGGTATGTAAGTCAATTGTTAGTAACATCAAAAAAATAAAATCGACAAGGTGCACGATTCAAATGGTCTTAATAATTATTACTGTAGTAATTTATTTATTTGCGACAAAGTTATATAAAAAATTTACCTTTCCATTTACTTTACCAGTGTTAACAGTAACAGCAATTATGATTTGTTTATTCCTTACATTTGGAGTTTCTCATCAAGATTATAAGGAAAATGGAGGAGACATCCTTTCAGGCTTTTTGAGCCCTGCAATTGTAGCGTTAGCTATACCTCTATTTAAAGAGCGAAAAATACTTATGAAAAACTTTTTATCGATACTTATCGGCGTAGTGATAGGTATAGTGACTTTAACAACTATGAATGTAGTGATTGGTGAAATTTTAAATATAGATAAGGAACTTATATTAACAACTCTACCACAATTAGCGACGATGCCTATTGCTATTTCATTAGCGGATCAAATTGGTGGTATTCCATCTATGACTTCTAGTTTTGTAGTTGTTGCAGGAATAACTGGCGCTATTATTGGACCAACAATGCTTAAGCTTTGTCGTATAACAAGTACGATTGGAAAAGGCGTTGGAATGGGCTGCGCATCACATATTATTGGTGTGAGTCGTCTAGTGAAAGAGGGAGAGAAAGAAGCTACTATTGGTTCAGTAACGATGATTGTAACAGGAATACTTATTAGTATATTAATACCTTATGGAATGAAATTGGTATTTTAAAATGTATGGAGATGATAAAAGTGACAACATGGTTTATAGTTACATTATTTATTTTTGGCGCTCTTAAAGTACTAGTTTCTAGTATGCCGACTTCTGTTGTAGAATCTATTATTAGTAGATTTGAATTACATCAAAAACTTGATGAAGAACATACGACTGTATCGCTAGATGGAAAGAATATAGAAGGGGAAAAGAAAACGCAAGTTATTCATGAATTTAACGAGGCTTTATTTTTAGATAAACATTATTTTCCACCACACGGTGAGGGGACACCGATAATCATTGAAACGAAGAAAGGGAAAAGAACAATTACATTATCGATATATAGTTATGAGGAACATGTTGATGTAATAAAGCAATATAAGAAGAACGTCGTTGCCTATCGTTTACGTTCTAAAAGTCTCCAAACTCTTGCACCATTAGCGCTAACTGAAGATTATGCTTAAGGAGAGACCAATAATGGTCTCTTTATTTTTGTATCCAATTATATACTCTCCAAATAAAAGAAAGGAAAATCATATACCCAAACAAAGAATAAGTATGATGCCAGTCTGCGCTATGAATAAATAAACCTCGTTTCTCAGCAACTTGTTCAAAAATACTAGCACAAATACCTATTGAAATAATCAATAGAGTTCTAGAAACTGCAGATAATGTTTTTGAGATTTGTATGAAAGCGGATGTTAAAATGGGTAATACAAACAACGTAAAGCCTATGTTAACTGAAAATATGGATGGGAACGGTCTAACCGGAAAGAAATATATTTGTTTCGTGACAAAGAAAGCATCTAAGCATGTTCCGATAACAGTAGAGAGAAAAATTGTAACTGCTAATGCTAGAAAATCATTCTTCTTCTCTAAGGAGGACATTTTTCTTTGCGAGAATTGCCAATTCAATTTTTTCGAGTGTTTTGCAGTAGTCTTCTGTAATTTGCCCAATTATATTTTCCTCCTTATCAGTTAAATAATGTATTACTTGCCAGTCGTTAAACCAATCTTCATGTTTTGTTTCTTCGTGGTTCATATTTTTCCATGCGTAAATAAGAGCGGGGCTATATATACGATAGGAATCATTTTTTAATTGGCAATTTTTTATTCTTCGTTTATAAAACGCTCTTGAAAAGGATTCGTTTACACTTGAAAATAAATGTGGCCAGTAATCTTTTCGTGAACCTGTATGAGGATGAGTATCTGCCCAATTTATAACTTGAGATAGAATATGTTCATTATGAAATAGCAATGCGTATAATCTTTTCCCAAGTAAAATACGTTCATGTAGTGAAGTGAAATGTTTCATTGTATCACCAATTAGTAATGTTTTAGCATTCATTTTACTTTCGTGAAAAGGAAAGAGGATATGATTGAACTGAAAAAAATCAAATAGTTTAAATCCAATGCTATTTAGAACATTTTTTTTGAAGTGTTCATTTTGAATGACTCTTTTTTCTAAATAATTTTGTTCATTAATAATAGTTGCAATTGCTAATATTTTTTTGTTTCCAGTTTTCCAAAAGGAATTCCACATCGTTTCCATAAATGTTGAAACATTGAGGTGAGGAAGAAGGTGGAAAAGGTTTGTGGATTTTTTAACACTTTGTTCATATAGTAAAAATTGTGGATATATATCTTGAAAAATAAGCCAGTTTCCGCGCTCTAAAAAAGAAAAGAAAGTAAATTGATCTTTTTCAGATAATAGCTTCGTATATAAATCCCCTTTTAAATCAGTCATGTTCCAACCACCGTTACGTGAAACCATATGTCCAAGCAGTGCCCAATGTATTTCAGGATGCTTTTTGTGAAACTGAAAGTAAGCACGCGTCCTTGTTACATTATTTTGATTTAATAATTTTGTTTGTTCTTTAATTGTATGTAGTAATATTTCTTCCTCTTTCGAAAGGGGGGAAAGGGAACTATTTGCGTTGATGCATTTTTGTTTTAGCTCATTTTTTATAGAGAAGAGGGAAAGAGGGGTATTTTTGTGAAATTTATTATGTGAGCTGTCGTGGTGCATATAATCCCCTCCTATTCTAGTCTGTTATCATAAATGTATTAATACCTACTTAAATAAATGATATGTGAAGGAAATGAAAAGTTGCAAAATATAGAAAAAGGAAAGAGGAGACGGACTCTTCTTTCCTTTTTGGTATTTATTTGAGCTGAAAATTATTGCGTAAACCTATAGAGAATGAATTCCCTTTTCCAGCAGAGTAGAAAATGAATCGGCATGAATAGGTTTACTATAATAGTAACCTTGAATAAATTGACATTTATTTTTTTGAAGGAAATTCACGTGTTCTTTCGTTTCTACACCTTCAGCAATGACAGACATTCCTAATGTATGTGCTAATGTGATGATCGTTTTAATGATTTCCATTCCATCTTCATACGTTTCAGACATTGTCATAAATTCTCTCGGGATTTTTAACGTATCGATTGGATATAAAGGTAAGTAGGCTAGGGAAGAATAGCCTGTACCAAAGTCGTCGATTGAAATGTGAATCCCTAAACTTTTTAGTGTACGCAGTTTTATCAATGTTTCTCTCTCATCCATCATTGCAATTCGCTCTGTTAATTCAAGATCGAGAGAACTTGCTGGTAAACCTGTAGTTGCTAAAGTAGAAGAAATAGACTTTACAAAACCTTCTTGTTCAAATTCTTTAGCAGATAAATTTACACCTATTTTTAAATGAGAATATCCTAGTGCGTGCCAACATTTCATTTGCTGACATGCTTGTTGTAAAGTCCATTTTCCAATTGAAATGATTTGCATCGTTTCCTCAGCGATTGGTATAAATTCATTTGGAGAAATAATACCTAAATCTGGATGATTCCAGCGAATCAAAGCTTCAGCTCCAACAATGTTATTAGAATTGCTATTAACTTGAGGTTGATATAAAAGGAACAATTCTTCATTTTGAATTGCGTTAGGTAAATCTTTTTCTAATCGTAATCGTCTTTCAATCTTTCTAGCAATTACATCGTCATAAATAGAGACAGAGTTAAGTTCTTTTTCCTTTGCGTCATACATTGCAACATTAGCGTTTTTCAATAGTGTAGTGATATCGATTCCGGAATGTGGATAAATTGCAATTCCGATGCTAAGAGATAAAGTCAACTTATGTTCGTGTATGATAAACGTTTTTTTCATGTTTTCAAATAATTGGTTACATAACTGTAATAAGGAATCATGGTCAGTATAGTTTTCAACTAAGATTGTAAATTCATCACCACCAATTCTTGACACATACGTATGTGATGGAAGGCAGGATTGGAAACGTTTTGCTACTTCTTCTAATATATAATCACCTGCTGAATGTCCAAGTGTATCATTAATCACTTTAAAACGATCCAAATCTAAATATAGTAATGCAAATTCACTTTGTGTTGTTTGTGCATTTCTTATAACTGTTCTTAATTTTTTTTGGAAAAAGGCCCGATTCCCAATTTTTGTTACAGTATCGTGGAATGCTAAATATTTTATTTCTTCTTGTTGTTTTTTAAAGGCGGTAATATCTTTTACCATAATGTAGCTTCCTGAAATTTGTTCATCTATCATAATAGGAACGATTGTAACATATAAAAAATAAGTAAAGCCGTTATTATATTGAGAACGCAATTGTAAAGAAGTAGATTCTTGTTTTTTTGCTTTTTCTAATGCAGACACAAGTTTATGTTTATCTTCATCCAAAATAACAGAAAGACAAGTCTTACCAAGTAATTCGCTAGTTGCGGCTCCGAGTAGTCTGTTTCCTGCTTTATTTACATTTAAGAATATTCCATTTAAATCGATTGTAAAAATAGGATCTGGATGATATTTTTACAATCGATTTGAATTTTTGTTGTTTTTGAGACAAAGCCTCTGATTTTTGGACTAAATCAGAAGTCCTTGCAGTAACTTTATCTTCTAATTGAGCATTAAACGCTTGTAGCCGTTTTGTTAGAGTCGCGTTTTGCATACCTACAATAGAATGTCGAATAAGTACAAAAACAAAAGCGATACAATTTCCTGTAATGAGAGTGGAAGATGATGTTTGTTCTTTTAATGTAAACCCGATTAGTATTGCAACGGCAAGGTAAGGGAATACAACTAAAACTTTTTTTCCTAGTTTAGGGTGTACAATAAAATAATTTTTATTGCTAGTATAATCATCTGAAATAGAACCGGCTATTGCGATAAGTAATATAGGTATTCTATATAAAAGTCGTAATAATGCTATCGTGTCAGCTGATAAAAGAGTATGTAAGTAAAAATAAGTATAGTTAAAAATTGCAGAACTTATTAATACAAAAACAAAGATATACATTTTCCATTTTGATTTAAAAATTGTTGGACGTAATAAGAGACTAATACCTAGTAGTAGGAAGAGTAAGTCTGCAATTGGATATAAAAATGAAAGGAAAATTTCTCCTATTGGAAGAGAGAATATACTTGAATCTGGTTGATTAAATATATAAAACTCTAATGTAAGTATGGAAGCGAGCACTATACATATATCACAAATAAAGAAAGATTTTTCCCACTTATTACATTCCTTTAAAATTTTATAGCTAAAAGCAATAAAGAAAAAACATAGAAATATCATGTAAAACACGTCAGAAATAACAAAATGATGAATTGGAAATTGAAAATATTCATGTTGAAATGTATAAAGTATTTTCCCGAATAAAAAACTGCCTATCGCAATGGTAATACAGATCCAGAAAAGATTTACATGAAGCTTTTTAGAATATAAAGAGTATAGTAATGAAATAAATGTAATGCCTTCAACTATGAGTGAAGAGAAGCGTACATTGAAATCAGAAAAATGATTAGGGAATATAAAAAAATATATAAGACAATAGCTGCAGTAACAAATTAATGTCGTTATTAATATATATAATTGTAAATTTTTGTTGAATGTCAAAATGATCACCTTCTTAAAGTATGCACTAAATCCATAATATCTATACATGAGAATATTACTTGAAGATTGTATCAGATTTCCTTATAAAAATCATGTTTATAAGTGAAAAAATCCAAAGTGTAATGATTTTAGAATTGAAGAGAAATTACAGTAAACAACTTTTGGTTTATGAGAGATTTATATAAGGATTGTATATTTAGTCATTTCGTACATTTTAATGATTTTTTAGTAGTTTGCAAGTGGATATGCAAAATTACATATAAAATGATGAGGGAATTCTTTCAGCGTTGGTGGATTTTTTGTTAAGGAGCATTAAGTAAGACCTTTGTATGTATCAGTTCTCATACTCATGAGGGATTTCAGAAATGTGTTGCATGTATACAATAATAATAAATCGTTTGTTAAATTTCTAGTATGGGGGAAGAGCATGAAAAACTGGGTGAAGTTTCGAATAGCACGTCCAACAGATAAGTTTGAAGAGGTTACATCTTTTTATGAAAAAGGGTTAGGTTTAAAACGTATAGGTGAGTTTTATGGTCATGAGGGATATGATGGGGTCATGTTTGGTCTACCAGATGAAGAATATCATTTAGAATTTACAAGGCATACAGATGGAAGTCCGTGTCCGGCTCCAACAAAAGATAATTTACTAGTATTTTATATGCGAGAATATAGTGAAATAGAAAAAGTGAGTCAAAAGCTGCATGAGATGGGATACGATGAAGTAGAACCAGAGAATCCATATTGGAAAGAAAAAGGGATTACTATAGAGGATCCAGATGGATGGAGAATTGTGTTGATGAAAATAGAAGAACAAGGTTTCAAATTATGATAGGGTAAAAATAAATTAGCTTCCTTCTAGGAAATAAAAATAGAAGGAAGTTTTTTGTTTGTAGTCTGAAAATTTTAATTTGACAATCAATTGTAGGGAGATGTAAATTGAGAACGTGTATTCTTATAAGTTTGATAGTGTTGCCATTCAAAAGGAATGTATAAATAGGGAGGGCTTTTTATGTTATTTCGAATTGAAGATGCAGAAATATACTATGAAATCGTTGGAGAAGGAAAACCAGTCATTATCATACATGGCTGCACTCCTGATCATAGGTTAATGATGAAATGTATGGAAGCGGTATTTCAGAAATATGAAGGTTATAAGCGAATATATATTGATTTACCTGGAATGGGAAAATCGAATGCTCCAGATTGGATAAATAGTTCAGATCGTATAGTAGAAGTGCTTATCACATTTATTGAGAAAATCATTTCTACTGAAGAATTTTTATTGGTAGGAGAGTCATACGGAGGCTATTTAGTCAGAGGAATACTCACAAAGCTGTTTGAAAGAGTTAACGGATTACTATTAGTATGTCCTGTTGTTGTAGCGGATCCAGAAAAAAGGACTCTTCCAGATAAACAGGTAATTTTACAAGATGAGGAATTTTTAAATAAGCTCACTTCTACGGAAAGAGAGGGTTTTTGTGAGTTAGCGGTGGTAGCAAATGAATATACATATAAGCGATTTAAAGAAGAAATTAAGCCAGGACTAGATATTGCTAATTATGAATTTATTGAAAGGTTGCAAAATAATTACTCTCTTACTATGGATTTTCATCATAAAAAATATGAGAAACCTGTTCTTTTATTAGCCGGAAGACAAGATATATCGGTAGGTTATCAAGATATTATAGAAATTATTGAAGATTATCCAAGAGCAACATTAGCAGTGTTAGATATGGCAGGGCATAATTTGCAAATTGAACAGCCTGAATTATTCGAGAGCTTAGTAGGAGAATGGATTAGACGAACAAATCAGCAAAGTTTATAAAAGACGAATGAACATTTTCAAGGAGGACGTATGAATACATATATCTATATGGTTAGGCACGGTGAATCGCCAAAATTAGAAGGGGATGAAAGAACACGTGCATTTACAGTCAAAAAAGTTAAAATATTTCATCTCAAGGATTATAATAGAGAAAGAAATATAAAAGGAGTGGACGAATTTGAAACAAGAACTAATTGAAAGATTTACGAGATATGTAAAGATTGATACACAGTCAAATGAAGAAAGCCATACAGTACCAACAACACCTGGACAAATTGAATTTGGTAAGTTATTAGTAGAAGAGCTAAAAGAAATTGGGTTAACAGAAGTGACGATGGATGATAATGGGTATGTAATGGCAACACTTCCTGCTAATACGGATAAAGATGTTCCTGTAATTGGATTTTTAGCCCATTTAGATACAGCAACAGACTTTACAGGGAAAAACGTAAAACCACAAATTCATGAAAATTTTGATGGTAATGCAATTACGTTAAATGAAGAGCTAAATGTTGTGCTAACGCCAGAACAATTCCCAGAATTACCATCTTATAAAGGGCATACGATTATTACAACGGATGGTACGACACTTCTTGGAGCAGACGATAAAGCTGGTCTGACTGAAATTATGGTTGCAATGAATTATTTAATACATAACCCGCAAATTAAGCATGGGAAAATAAGAGTTGCATTTACGCCAGATGAAGAAATTGGCCGTGGACCAGCGCATTTTGATGTAGAAGCGTTTGGTGCATCATTTGCTTATACGATGGATGGAGGTCCATTAGGTGGTTTAGAGTATGAAAGTTTTAATGCTGCAGGCGCTAAGTTAACGTTTAACGGAACGAATACACATCCTGGAACAGCAAAAAATAAAATGCGTAACGCAACTAAACTTGCTATGGAGTTTAATGGGCATTTACCAGTAGAAGATGCACCGGAATATACTGAAGGCTATGAAGGATTCTATCATTTGCTTTCTTTAAATGGTGATGTCGAGCAAAGTAAAGCGTATTATATTATTCGAGATTTTGATCGCGAAAATTTTGAAGCGCGTAAACATAACGTTGAAAATATTGTGAAGCAAATGCAAGAGAAGTATGGGCAAGATGCAGTCGTTTTAGAAATGAATGATCAATACTATAATATGCTTGAAAAAATTGAACCGGTGAGAGAAATTGTTGATATTGCGTATGAAGCAATGAAAAGTTTAGACATTGAGCCAAACATTCACCCAATTCGTGGTGGAACAGATGGATCACAATTATCATATATGGGATTACCAACACCGAATATTTTCACTGGTGGTGAAAACTATCACGGTAAATTTGAGTATGTTTCGGTAGATACTATGGAAAAAGCCGTTCAAGTTATTGTAGAAATCGCAAGAAGATTTGAAGAACAAGCTTAAAAAAGAACCAAGTAGTACGGATGTGCTACTTGGTTTTTTAGTATAGTACTCGCCATAAATAAAAAGTGGCGTAAGACTCAAAGTTTATCCAATTTGCTGCAAAATCTTTGATTTCATTTTTAGTCGGTTTACTTTCGGAACCTGTTAGAAATTTAATTGCATTATGCAAACCAACATCATCAATTGGAAAAGCGGAAGGGAATCGTAAACAGCGCATTAAAACATAGTTGGCAGTCCACGGACCTATACCATGGATAGTGGTTAATTGTTTTTCAGCAAGCTTTACATCTTGTATTTGTAATAAAGATTCTTTTGATAGTTTCCCTTCTGTAATAAGCTTCGCGATACCAATTAAATATTCACATTTTCTAGTCGTCATTTTTAATTTTTTGAGATCCTCTACATGTAGAGTTGCAATCGTTTCAGGAGAGGGGAATATCCAATGTTTTCTATCGTTCCATTCTACATACTTCCCAAATTGCTCGACTAATCTTCTTTTTAGCGTATAGGCATATGTGAGGTTAATTTGTTGACCGATAATTCCCCAGGAAAGTGCTTCAAATAAATCTGGAATTCCTAATGTGCGAAGCCCGTAATACTTTTGAATAGGATCATTAAGGAGTGGATCATGTTTTGCTAATTTATAAAAGGGAGCTAAATCAGTAGTTAAATCAAACCACTCTGTTACATAGTTAGCTACAACATCACATATCCATTTGTCAGAGATATAAGATTCTCCTAAAAAACGTATTTCCAAATTGCCATCAGTGTTCATACTAATTTCAACCAAAGGGTTTACATCTTGAACCGGGATAACTTTATAAATTTTATTATCTTCAATATGAAACATACATTCATTGTTAGAACGGGAAAGATAGCGTAAGTTTTCATAGAAACTAAATTCTATTGGAACTGCTAAAGTTAATGTGCTATTATACTCTGCTGTCATATGGATTCCACCTGTAACTTTTCTAATGTAAGCAATTCTTTCTTCATTTTTAATCCCCCTCTAAAACCGGTTAGTTTCCCATTCTTTCCAATAACACGGTGGCAAGGAATCGTAATAAGAAGTGGGTTGGCAGCGATAGCAGTAGCAACGGCACGCACAGCTGTAGGTTTTTGAATTCTTTCGGCAATTTCTGAATAAGAATATGTCTTCCCATAAGGAATTTCACGTACCGTATTCCAAACAGATAATTGAAATGTAGTTCCGTAAGCATCGATAGGCAATGTGAAAGTTTCTCGCTTATTTTCTAAATACTCGATAACTTCTTTTGTATATGTTTGCAAGTAATCTGGATCGCAGACCAATACATGTTGTGGCAGTTTTTTTCTAGCCCATATATGTAGTTCTTCAAAATTTTCGTCTTGCGATCCTATGAAACATAGTCCATTTTCAGTTGCAGCAATATGCAAGCGCCAATTTTTATGTGTAATTAGCGTCCAATATATAGATTTATTTTTATAGGAATTCATTATTGTATCCCTCTTTCATTTCGTTCTTTTTTCGATATTCAGTAGGAGTAAATCCGGTTTTCTTTTTAAATAAAGTTGCGAAATACTCTGGGTTTTCTATCCCGACAGCAGTACTAATTTCCTTAATGGATTGATTTGTATGTGAAAGGAATTCTGCGGCTTTAACAATTCTGAATCGCTGTATATATTCTATTGGACTTATTCCTATTAGTCTTTTGAAAGTGCGTTGTAAATGAAATGGGCTACCGTGGCACATTTCCGCGAGTAGGTCGAGAGTTAATCCTTCGTCATAATGTTTTTCAATATAGTTTTTAATTTGTTCTACCCACTCTTCATTAGGTAAAGTGATCCCATTTGGTTTACAACGTTTGCACGGACGAAAGTTTTCATGCAATGCTTGCTCTGCATTTAGAAAGATTCGTACGTTGTTTTTATTTGGTATTCTCGATTTGCACGATGGTCGGCAAAAGATCCCAGTTGATTTCACAGCATAAAAGAATTTGTTATCATAGGAAGAATCATTGTGAATAATTGCTTGCCAATACTCACTTGTTAACGTAAATCCTTCATTGTACAAAGATCATCACCTCTGAAATTAGTATAACCTGAATAATGTGCGTATGTACGTATTCACAAATGTAAGAGCAAGATTACAAAGATGAAAATATGATTGTTTTTCTATTTTGTGATAGCATGAACTTTGAAAGTGAACATCAAGAGGAGGACTATAATTGAAGTTAATTTCATGGAATGTAAATGGCTTGCGTGCGGTTATCGCAAAGGGTGGATTTTTAGAATATCTTGAGGAATCTAATGCAGATATATTTTGCCTACAAGAAATTAAATTACAAAGTGGGCAAATTGATTTAAATTTAGAGGGATATTATACATATTGGAATTATGCTGTGAAAAAAGGATATTCAGGAACGGCTATTTTTACGAAAAAGGAACCTCTTTCAGTTACATATGGTTTAGGTATTGAGGAGCATGATCAGGAAGGAAGAGTCATTACTTTAGAATTCGAAGATTTTCACATGATAACGTTATATACACCAAATTCAAAACGTGGATTAGAACGATTAGATTACAGGATGAAATGGGAAGACGATTTCCGGGCTTATATTAAGCGATTAGATGAAGAAAAACCAGTTGTTTTTTGTGGAGATTTAAACGTTGCTCATAAAGAAATAGATTTAAAAAATCCAAAAAGTAATCGGAAAAATCCTGGTTTTTCGGATGAAGAAAGAGAAAAATTCACATGCGTTTTAGAGGAAGGATTTATAGATACATATCGATACCTATATCCTGAACAAGAAGGAGCCTACTCATGGTGGTCATACCGTATGGGAGCAAGAGCGAAAAATATTGGATGGCGTTTAGATTATTTTGTTGTCTCTGAAAGAATGAAAGACCAAATAAAGGATGCGAAAATCAATAGCGAAGTGATGGGGTCAGACCATTGCCCAGTTGAATTAAGTATGGATTTCTAAAAAAGAAGTATCTTCCTGAAAAAAGGAGATACTTCTTTTTTTGTTCAGTTTGTTAAAATTTTTCAAACCATTCTTGAAATAATCTGATATTAAATATATACTTAATAACGATAATCATTATCATTGATAATGGTTATCGTTTGTGAGAACGGTAAAGAATTTAATGCTAGGGGAAGTGAACGAGAATGGCTCTCCATTTTACGTAGATTTGTTAACGATGTGAAATATAGATGAGGATTATGTTTCATATAATTAAATTTTATTGTTGGAATAATATTTTTAAAGGTTTTGAGAGGAGATAAATAAATATGAACAAGAAATTATTTACATTAGGGATGGTTACAGTTTTAAGTGTAGGTTTAGCGGCATGTAATAGCGCGGATAAGACTTCAGGGGAGCAAAAGCAGCAGACAAAAGCTACAGAAACGAAAAAAGATGAAAAACGAAAAATTACATATTTAGGTAAAGAATATACAGTGCCAGCAAAAGTAGATAAAATTGCAACAGCTAGTTTAGAGTCAATGGAAGATGCGGCAGTACTTGGAATTAAACCAGTTGGTGCCATTACTGTAGGTGGTAAATTACCAAAGTATCTTGAAAAAGAATTAGAGGGTGCGAAATCTGTTGGGGAGAAAATGGAACCAAATTTCGAAACATTGCTTCAATTAAAACCAGATGTTATTACATCAAGTACGAAATTCCCAACAGAAACAGCTGAAAAGTTTACGAAAGTAGCTCCAACATTCCCAGTATCACACGTTTCAACAGATTGGGAAGATAACTTGAAGTTAATGGGAGAATTAACTGGTAAAAAAGATAAAGCAGAAAAAATTATTAAAGATTACAATGCGGACGCTGAAAAAGCAAAAGCAAAACTGGGAGATAAGTTAAAAGATAAAAAAGTACTTGTCATTAGACTAAGAGCAAACGAATTATTCCTATATCCAGAAGGAGTATACTTCAACCCTGTCCTTTATAAAGATCTTGGATTAACTGTTCCAGAACAACTGAAAACTGTAAAAGCACAAGAAAAGATTTCTTTAGAAAAACTAGCTGAAATTAATCCAGATTATGTTTTCTTACAATATGAAGCAAGCGAAAATAATAAACCGAAAGTGCTAGAAGATATTGAAAATAATCCAATTTGGCAAAGCATGAATGCTGCGAAAGAAAAGAAAGTATTTGTAAACGTTGTAGATCCAATGGCACAAGGCGGTACTGCTTGGAGTAAAACAGCATTCTTAAAAGAAGCAGTGAAAAATTTATCTAAATAATACAATAAGTAAGGTGCGTTGAATGATATGCAGAAAACGAATGCGGTACCAGTAACCATTTTATGTATAGCACCTATATTGATTTTATGTACAGTCATACTTTCTGTTTTATATGGTGCGAAAAACATTGATGCTGAAACAGTGTGGAATGCATTATTTCATTTTGATTCAAGCGATGTAAATCATAATATTATTATTGCTTCACGTTTACCAAGGGTAGTTGCAGCTCTTTTAGTCGGAGCATTTCTAGCCATATCAGGAGCACTTATGCAGGGGATGACAAGAAACTATCTTGCATCCCCTTCTATTATGGGGGTGACGGATGGTGCAGCCTTTGTTATTACACTTTGTATGATTTTTCTTCCAGGAATATCATCAATAGGTATGGTTTTATGTTCAATGATTGGATCCGCACTAGGAGCCGGTATCGTGTTTGGATTTGGTTCGCTCCTTCAAAATGGTTTATCACCAGTTAGGTTAGCGATTATAGGAACGGTTATAGGAACATTTTTAAGTAGTGTATCTGCCGCGATGGCATCGTATTTCCAAATCTCTCAAAATGTTAGTTTTTGGTTTAATGCAAAGTTAGATCAAGTAGATCCTAATATCATTAAAATCACGATACCTTTTGGGATAATTGGGATAATTTTAGCACTGTTAATATCAAAATCTATTACAATTCTTTCCTTAGGAGAAGAGGTTTCTATTAATCTAGGGCAGCGTACAAAACTAGTTAAAGTGATGGCAATTTTATCAGTTATTTTTTTAACAGGAACAGCCGTTGCTTTAGTGGGTAAAGTAGGTTTTGTAGGTTTAATCATTCCGCACATTACTCGCTTTTTAATTGGGGTAGATTATAAGTGGGTCTTGCCATGTGCAGGCGTTATTGGTGGAGTGTTCTTAGCGTTATGTGATGTAGTAAGTAGATTTGTAAACTATCCATTTGAAACACCAATTGGAGTCGTTACCTCCTTAATTGGAATTCCTTTCTTCCTTTATTTAATCCGTACAAGAGGAGGAGAGAGACATGCCTAAAAGTTCAAGTCAACGCTTTGTAATGACGATGGGGATTATTATATTTTTAATACTATGTGCTATGTATATTAGTTTAACGAATGGTACGTTCGATATTACGATTACAGATGTATTTAAAACACTTTTTAGAATTGATCCAGTACCAGACCATGATTTAGTTATATTTGAATTTCGTCTGCCGCGTATTGTAATTGCTGGATTAGTAGGATTAGGCCTCGGCGTTGCGGGGGCTGTTATTCAAGGAATTACGAGAAATGGATTGGCGGATCCGGGTATTTTAGGAGTGAATGCCGGGGCAGGTACAGCCATCGTAATTTTTATGTTTTTCTTTCAAGGACAATTAAAGAGCACAGACTGGGTTTCTATTATGATGATGCCGATGTTTGGCTTAATAGGTGGATTAGGTGCAGCCATCATAATCTATCTGTTTTCTTGGAAAAACGGTAAGTTAGATTCGCAGCGACTTTTATTAACAGGGATTGCAATTGGATCGGGATTTGGAGCCTTTTCTATGTATTTATCCCTCAAAATGAAGTCAACTGATTTTGAAATGGCTGCAGTTTGGGTGTCAGGAAGTATATATAGTGCAAACTGGAAGTATATTATTGCCATGTTACCGTGGCTTATTATCTTAATTCCTCTTATACAAAAGAAAGCTTATTTATTAGATTTATTTCAATTGGAAGAAACGAGTATTACAAGTTTAGGTGTTTCAGTAGAACGAGAGAAATCGATTTTACTATTAAGCAGTATCGGACTTGTGAGTGCATGTGTTGCTGTTTCCGGAAGTATTGGTTTCATTGGATTAATGGCACCACATATAGCGAAAAGACTTGTCGGTATTCAGCATAAACATATAATTCCTACATGCGGAGTAATAGGAATGTTTCTTGTAATTTCTTCAGACTTTATTGCAAAAACTGTTTTCACACCTGTAGAGCTACCAGTTGGAATCGTTATTTCTATTGTCGGTGTACCGTATTTCTTATATTTACTTTATAAGGCGAAAGCGTAAGAGGAGGAATGAAAGTGAGTATTTTAAGTGCAAAAAATTTAGAAACGAGTTATGAAAAGCTTACCGTGTTTCGCGATTTGAATGTGGAAATACAAGAAGGGAAAGTAACGACAATTATAGGGCCAAATGGGTGCGGGAAATCAACCTTATTAAAGACAATGGGACGAATTTTAAAGCAAAAAAACGGTAAAGTGTATTTGCAAGGACAGGATTTAAATACGATTCCAACGAAAGAAATCGCCAAACAGTTAGCGTTACTTCCGCAAACTCCAATTGCACCAGGAGAGCTTAAAGTAGAAGAATTAATTTCTTATGGGCGCTATCCACATCGAAATAACGTAAATAAGTTAACTTCAAAAGATAAAGAGATGATTGATTGGGCACTAGACATAACGAAAACATCTGAATTTCGAACGAGACAAATTGCAAACTTATCAGGTGGACAAAGACAAAAGGTCTGGCTAGCGATGGCCTTAGCACAAGAGACTGAAGTTTTATTATTAGATGAGCCAACGACATACCTTGATATGTCACACCAATTAGATGTACTGCAAATTGTAGAGAAGTTAAATAAAGAACACAATTGTACGGTTGTAATGGTATTACATGATATTAACCACGCAGCAAGGTTTTCAGATGAAATTATTGCAATGAAAGAAGGGGAAATTGTTACAATTGGTAGCCCAGAAGAAATTATTACGAATGAAGTATTAAAAGAAGTATTTCATATTGATGCACGTGTCATGATTGACCCTTATAACGGGGCCCCTGTTTGTTTCGGTTATGATAGCGTTGTATCTCAAGATGAAAAAGTAGAAATATATGTAACAAGTTAAAAGGGGGGGATTTACAATGAATGCTACTATTGAAAAGCAGCAGATTATTACATCTAATACAGAACAGTGGAAAATGTATTCGAAATTAGAAGGTAAGGAATATCAAATTCATATTTCAAAACCGAAGCAACTAGCACCAGAGTCAGGATATCCGGTCATATACGTCTTAGATGGCAATGCCTTTTTTCAAACATTCCACGAAGCGGTTAAAATACAATCGGTTAGAGCGGAAAAAACAGGTGTTTCACCAGCCATTATAGTTGGTATTGGTTATCCAATTGAAGGGGCATTTTCAGGAGAAGAAAGGTGCTATGATTTTACACCCTCTATCATTTCAAAAGATGCGCCTTTAAAACCGGACGGCAAACCGTGGCCTAAAACAGGTGGAGCGCATAACTTCTTTACTTTTATTGAAGAAGAATTGAAACCACAAATTGAAAATAATTTTGAGATTGATAAAGGAAAGCAAACGTTATTTGGGCATTCTTTAGGTGGTCTATTTGCTTTACATATACTATTTACAAACATAAAGTCCTTTCAAAATTATTTTATTAGTAGTCCATCTATTTGGTGGAATAATCAATCTGTGCTTGAAAAAGAAGAAAACCTTATAAATGAATTAAACAATGCTAAGTTTGAAACAGACGTATTTCTTACAGTTGGGTCATTGGAGCGAGAGCATATGGTTGTCGGTGCAAATGAATTATCACAACGCCTTCTCCAAGTCAACCACGATAAATTTATATTTAAGTTTTATGAAGCTGAAGGAGAGAATCATGCATCTGTTGTGCCGACTTCTTTAAGTAAGGGATTACGATTTATTAGTTGTGTGTAGAATGTGTATGAGATATGCGTACTCTTCATATTTGGACGATTGATAAAAAATAGGAGGATCATGAAGTTCCTCAAAACATGATTGATATGTTAAAACAACAGTTCCATATTGAACATACTACAATTCAAATTGAAATGCTTAAGATTAAACATAGTGAAATGATTGTTTAATAAAATGCAACTAAAAGGCTATGGGGAATTTCCCCATAGCCTTTTAGTTGTGTAAGTAGAATTGTCCTTTTGAAAGTTTTGTTTCAACTTTTCGTCTAAAGAGACAAAAAGTTGTCACATTTCCGTCACAATTAGCATAAACATAAAATAGACGAAATGAACTTATTTCCAAAAAGGCTTGGTTAATTCAATTCATGATTAGTAGAGCTGAAAAAAAACGGATTAAAAGTTCACTATATTATCAAGGAGGTATATCGTATGAAAGCAATTCTCGCTATCGCTGGGCTTATTTGGGTTTTATCACATGGCATTCCAATTTATGAAGGAGAACAAATTCGCAGTGCTCTTAATAAACAATTTAATGAATATCATATCATTGATCGGCAAGATAATGTTGTTACTGTTCGAGTAAATGACTGTTTTCATACGGTAACCGTTGAAGGAACTTCAGTAGTGAATGATACAAAAGTATGTGATCAGCAATAACTATATATAGGAAGAAAAAAGTCTCAATTTAAATATGTGAAGATTGAGGCTTTTATACTTGTAGACGAATAATAAGTGGGGATGGACAATCCCCGCTTATTAATGTTTTTTTGAAAAAAGGGAAGGGTATACTGAAAATTGAGACTGAGAAGCTAATAATTTGTTAAGAATAATCATAGAGTGGGAATATACTCATATGGGGTATCATACATAGATATTTAATGCTATAATTGATATACTCGTAAAAGTAATTGTTTTATTGGATGAAGAGAAACTTTGAGAAGGTGATAATATGGATCATAAAGAGCATGAAGCAACTACACATAGATCAGAAAAAGAAAAAGAGCAAATTATAAATAGATTAAAGAGAATCGAAGGGCAAGTTCGTGGTATTCAAAATATGATTGAAAATGATCGTTATTGCGTTGATATTTTAGTGCAAATTTCAGCGATTAATGCAGCGATGAAAAAAGTAGGAATGGGTGTTTTAAAAAATCATACAAGTCATTGTGTTTCAGGAGCCATTAAAGATGGAAATGGTGACGAAGCAATTGAGGAATTAATGACAGTATTTGAACGTTTTTCAAAAGCATAAAAACCAAGCTAGCATTATGAAGTGAACCCGAATAGTGGTACATGAAAAAAACACCTCCTGAATTCGCATACTAAGTATGCAAATTCAACGGAGGTGTTTTTCATTTGA
>NZ_JAKUFP010000042.1:0-32531 GCF_022663495.1 Bacillus cereus group sp. BfR-BA-01383 | reverse complement strand
ACATTTATAAACCACAATGCGAGTAGGTAATTTGTCTTTGCTCCCTACATATACATCATGTAATTCATACACTTGGCCAGGTTGTAATTGGCTCATGATGTCTTCCAAATGAATTTGTATATATACCGTCCTCAGTTGAGCGGGTTTTGTTTTAAATACGACTGCTTCGAATTCTTTTCTATATATTTTAGTTGGTAACTTAAGACGTGATAAATAATATCCTTGCTTATCTTGAATAGACTTAAAATCTTGTAAACGAAAATATCCTAAGTCACGAATATATAGTTCATTCTTTTGCGCCATACCTGTTCGAGTCGCACCATACGCCTGATCACTTCGTTTTCCTGGTTCAATTTTCACATCAGAAAATTCTCCACTCAACAAGTCATACTCTAGTTGAATTTTTACACCAGCTTTATGACTACATCCTCCGGCACCAGGATAAGTAGATGCAAATCGATCCGGCACTTGAAAGGTTGTAGAATCAAGGATAAGAATACGCTCAAAATAGGCAGAAAGAGCATGAGAAATCTTAGATAATCCCCCAATTTTAGCCTGTAGAAGTGTAGTGAATACTGTTCGAAAGAAGGCTACAGAAGCCGAGTTAAATCGCCGATTCAGTCCCTCAGGACTTAATAAAATTCCTGTTGAGGTTTCTAATTGACTACAAAGTTGAGTAAGAGAGGTAGTAGCGATTTGTTGATTTAACCATACACACAAAGATAAAAAATGGTGCCCATGGCACTTACGTTTTCGTTTCATTCCGCCTGCTTCTATAGCTAATTGATTAAGTGTAGCGGGAGACATATAGCGATATAACTCTTCGGCAAATAAAGACAACTCTTGTTTTTGATGCATGTTCATAAACAGCACGTCACCCTTTCTCATTAATATAAGAAAATAGTATCGCGCTTTTAATTTCAAGAATAGTCCAAATCCTTAAGTTGATGGATGTGTGGTGCTACCCCATTGCTATCAAGCTAAAATTTTATAGTACCCCCAGAACGAAATTTTGTGCTAACTGGTAACAAAAAACGTAGGCTCATGCCTACCGACATTCATCTCCCACCTAATATTGGTGTTTCACACCTTCACATTTTTGAGGAAGGAGTCTTCTGTCGAAAAACGATAAATTTCTGGAATTGAGGGTTACTATTAATCTATAATTTATTTAAAATAAAGGTAGTGAAGAGTAACTACTCTTCACCTGAAATAAATATAAAGGAGAATTATAATAATAATGACTTTTCCCAATAATGTTAACAGTATGTATGAGTATTCAATAATAGAAATTAGATGCTTGCCCTATAATTCTGAAACAATAAAATTCCAAAACGACTTTGTTCTTATTTGTAGTACATATCTTAATAAAAATGATAAAGCACATGGTCATACTACATTTGAAATCCAATCTATAAAAGAATTATCTTATAATAATTCACACGTTAAAGAAGCAAAAAAGTTTGCATTCAAAGGT
Organism: Bacillus cereus group sp. BfR-BA-01383; assembly: GCF_022663495.1. Taxonomy (NCBI): domain Bacteria; kingdom Bacillati; phylum Bacillota; class Bacilli; order Caryophanales; family Bacillaceae; genus Bacillus; species Bacillus cereus group sp. BfR-BA-01383. Next base: position 31,054 of record NZ_JAKUFP010000042.1, on the reverse strand, counting down.
GGTACTTTAAGGATTAATGATTTTGTAAACATGATTGAGGTGAAAACTGATTATGATACAAAGATTATAGCAAACCTTTCTTACCAATATTTTAAAGATCAAGAGATGGAATATATACAAAATAAAGACTTACTCTTATTTTCTACTTCAGTAGGAATCAAAGGTTCTTTTTCTAACGTCCCTTATCTTTATCTACCACCAGAATTTAAGACCTACATGGACTACTATGATGCTCATCAAGAATCTAAAATTCTCCATGATGCTTTTTATACTTTGTGTCGAAGCACAAAAGAAGATAGTGAATTCATTGAACAATTTAAGGAACTACAAGATAAACAAAGTATTTTAGAAAAAGATTTATATGATCGTTATTTACAAAACACATATAAGGGCTAAATGAATTTCGTAAACTATCCCCACTTCCAGCTTGCTTAGAAGTGGTCGCTTCCTAAATTCACCTATCTTGCGTGTTTATTTCTATACAAGTACAAGAACTAATCATGGATTAGGCTATCTCGTTAGTTTATATAGTTCGGTGAACTACTCACCACCTATGCTAAGGCTTAGAGGTGGGAGCTTCTCAGTTCCATGACGAAAGTACTCTTTTATCTGGCTGGGCGTTAGTTCGGACTATTCCTGCCTTAGATATTCAACAAATGGAGATTCTTTAGATACCTTAATTATTTTACGAGTGGAAGGATCTTCTTGGTTTTCACAGTTTCTTTGTCTATTCAACCTTATATAGTCACTTGTTAAAGGACACATCATAACTAGATGATAATAATAAAACGTATGTTTTATTATGAAAAAAAGTAATTCATCTCTCACCTATTTGTTGGTGCCATGCACCTACATACAAATTGAGGAGAAAGATGAATTACCTAAATTTAGTTAAACTGATTACATGCTGTAAATATACACATCAGATGAACAAAATAAATAAAATAAAAAAAAGAATCCCATATCATATATGTTTATGGGATTCTTTTTTCATCTAGTACTGGTCCATTGTTACACAGACCTCAATTAATCGTTTATACATTGTTTTATTTCGTTAATAAACTACACAGATTCATATTAGCGTTTGATATCCGTTAATATTTTCTGATATCCCATTGCTTTTGGGCTACCGATCTGAATTTTATTTGTTAACTCATTATTATAGATTGTTGTTGCTTTCGCAAATTGATTACGATCCCATTGGTGATCTTTAGCAATTTGTTCATCAGATAAATTATAATATGAATAAGTTACACGTCCTTCTACATCTGGAATTGGATCATCGAAGGTTGTATCAAGATGGTACCATCTCCCCTCAATTTTCACTAGATTCCAAGCATGAGGTTGTCCATTTCCAGTCCCTGTTACAATATGACCTTCTACTCCTGCCTCTTTTAACAATTGATAAGTTAATAATGCATATCCTTGACAAACAGCAGAACGGTTTGCTAAAGCTTCATATGCCGTATAAGCCTGGAAAGAAGTATCATAAGAAACATGTTTTACGACATAATCATGAATCGCTTTTACTTTTTCATGTTCATCCATACCAGCTTTAACAATAGAAGTGATAACTGATTTTGCTTGTGTCTTTACATAGTTCATTTGTTCTTTTGATTCACGGTATGTAATTTTTAATGTGAAGACATAATCTCCTGGAATACCACGAATAGAATATTGTGTATTTGCGATATTATATTTCATGTATTCATTTGAATCAACTGTCTCATCATATGCTTTAACAAGCGTATCCATAACTTCTCTAATATTAGATTGTTTAGATTTATATGTTATAGTTATATCTTCTTCATGATTATTAATATAATTTTTCATGTCTTTTTTATAAGCTTCTAATAGTTGTACCTCAGTTTGTACACTCGTACCTTCATTATTTGGTTTTGTCACATCAGGATTTTGTGTATTAAGTTGTTCCATATAATTTAACGCATTAAATAAAAACTGTGCATACTGTTCACGAGTTACAGTTTTATTTGGTTCAAAACCTCCATTACCTGTACCTGATGCAATTTTATTCGACTGTACGGCACTAATAGCGTCCTTCGCCCATGAATTATCTGGTACATCATTAAAAGTATGTTTACTTAACACAGGAACTTTAAAAGCATTCTTGATGACCTGTGCCATTTCTGCACGACTTAATGGTTCTTTTGGTCGAAATTCCCCATTTTGATCCCCTTTAAAGACTCCTATGTCTGTCAAAAATAGAATCTCTTCTAGGAACATTGTTGAGTTTTTATTAATGTCCTTATATGGATTTTTAAGCTGAGACCCATCTTGCATAATATAAAAAGAGTTGTCCTTAGTAAGAGTGCCTCCTTTTTTAGCAGGAGCTAGCACACGATAAATTAAGGCTGCCACCTGTTCACGAGTAGCATTATCTCCCAGGCCAAACATTCCATTTCCATATCCTGTGATAATATTACGATTAGCTAAGCTCGTAATGGCATTATTTGCCCAATGGTTTTTGGGAACATCATTAAATACAGCTGAATTTCTCCCTGACTGGACTTCAGCTTTTACGGGATCACTACTTGTTCCTAACAATGCACCTCCTACCATCGTTAATGATGTTATTGATTTTAATAGTTTTTTACTCATAAATTCTCTCCTAATAATATATTAAAGTAATTAACTTTACTTCACTAAGTTTATTAAACAAGTGGTATCTTTTAACTAAAATTTACAAATGTACTATGAAAGACTTTTAGATAGATACGGTCTAGGATACTACAAAATGCATATATAGTTTTATGCATTTATGCATTTTCTTCATTTTTATAAACAAATAGGCATATTTTGTATAATATTTAAAGGGTTTTTGATGTTTCTATGAAAATAAATCAAATTTCCTTATATTGATTCCGTAAAAAGCTATCATACAAGATAAGAGATTTATTCTTTTGTTTTTCTTTTAAAATTTCAAATTGATTAATGAAAGATTCTGAACAATCATGTTCTTTTATGAAATGTTCTAATATTGAGTAGGCGGTGTGAAGAACTTCAGAATCGTGCTTAGCCTGATAATATTCTATATACTTCTTAAAATCCGGAGGAAGATATAAATAAGGAATATTTGACAATTGCCCCTTTGGCCCTTCAGAAATGGAAAATAAGAGTAAATCTTGCTCTTGTATATATTCCCTCTCTTGATCGCTATGATATTGATAGGAAAGTCTCGCTATGAATTTCGTATCATAATCTGATTCCGCTTGAGTAATTGTTACAAAATCACTTATTTTCAAAGACCCACCTTGGTATACAAACTTCTTAGCATTTTTTACATTTGGATTATTATAAGAGAGTTCTTTTATAGATTGAATTTCAAATGTAGTATGACCATGTGCTTTATCATTTTTATTAAGATAAGTACTACAAATAAGTACAAAATTATCATAAAAATCAGGTACTGTAGAAATACAAGGTAAACATTGAATTTCTATAATTGAATACTCATAAGACGTATTGATTTTACTTGGAAAAATCATTTTATTATTCTCCTTTAAATTTATTGCTCATGCCATATAATCGATCTTCATGAAAAATAGAAAAGCCATTATCGATTTGATAAGGGCTTTTCACCTGCTTTTATATAGAATAAAAATCAGATGCCTATAGAAGCATAACATAAAATCTAATTAAAACAATGTGATTCTGTTGCAAAGTTTAAAAAAAACATAAACAGGTTGGTACATGAGGAACAATGTTTCGGAAGAAGTTAGTTCCAAATTTGATAGATGAGATTTCCATATTCATAAACCTATCGCATGATGTTTGTTGGGTGAACTGAAATACCACGTTCTTTCAGCATTTCAGAAACATCGCGATAACTTAAAGAAAAACTGCAGTAGTACAAGGCGGCTACTAAAATAATAGCTTTTTTGAATTGTTTTCCTTTAAAATATCTGATGTCCCATTCTCCTAGATCCTGATTTCTAGAGTGTAGCTTCATGTAGAAAACTTGCAACAGAACCGAATTACTACTTACACCGGAATGGTTTTATTGTTATATTTAAAATATGCGAATTTGCAAAAGTATCAATAAGAACAACTATTAGTAATAGGAGGTTTTATTATCAAAGAAAAACATCGTAACATTACCCTCGCAATATTAGGACTATATTCCGTTCTGATTCTCTACTTTATGTTTCTTGGTTTCGATAGATTGGGATTAAAATATATTAACCATAAATATGAATTCCAGTTAATTCCGAGTAGTATTCCTTTGAGCTTGCCAAATATGGTAGATAGGGAAGATTTTAATCTATGGTTTTTTAATTTTGGAAATTTAACAGCATTCATACCTTTTGGGGTATTAATTCCTATGTTATATCGTTGTAGCTTTATTAGATTTATTACTTCATTCTGTATTTCTATTCTTATACTAGAAGTCCTACAAATGGTTACTTTTCTTGGTGGCTTTGACATTGATGATGTAATTGTGAATGCAATGGGTGCTACAATAGGATTTTGTGCATATAAAATAGGATTTCGCTCTAATAATACTTTGAAAAACTTTATTATTACAGGTGTAACAGCATTTATCTTGACATTAGGAGTACTTGTAGTTGTAGGTGAACTTAATAAATCATTAGAAAAGGAACAACAATCCCCAAAAAACGGAACCGTTATAGCGCTAAATCAACTGCCAGAAAGTACGGGATATGTACCGAAAGTTAACAATTCCACTAGCTTTGAAGTGGCTCATAAAAAAATTGAACCCAAATTAAATATGTTTAGTAGTAAAGGGACAAATTCTCAGCAATTTAAATACTTGCTAAAAGGTAAGTATGCAGAACTTTCGGGATATCTCGGTATCCCTGATAGTGCTAGCAAACATTCCGGTAAGATAATTTTTTCTATTGATGGAAAAGATGTACAAACCATTCGATTCTCTGAAGAAAGCATATCTACATCCACAAGTTCTTTTAAGATAGAGTTGGCTAAAGCAAATGAACTTAGTATTAAATTTATTGATACAGATGCATTGCTATGGGATGTCAAGCTTACAGAATGGAAAAAATAATGAATTGAAATCCACTAGTTTAGTTACTAGCGGATTAAATCTCTGGATTAATACTACAAATCGTACAAACTTACCTGAGGCTATAGTCTCAGGTGTTTTTTTGTTCGTTGTGTTCGTTTGTTTTGTTACCCCTTATCATCCCTTAACAACAAATAAGACGCTAAACCGATCACGGCAGCGCCTAAAATAGTCATTCCTATATACATGTAAGTTATAACCTCATCAAATGTTTATTTTGTTCAGTTTCACATTCATTGTGTAATTTCTAAAAAATAAGAACAAAAGCACCCGAATGGATGCTTTCATTTTTAATACATATAACCATCACTATTGAAGTAATATTTTACCCCGTCAATTACCCTGGATTCACTTGTTGCAAGTCCATAATTTCCAGGAATCCAATACATCCATTCCCCATTCGTAGCAGAACTTTTAAAAACAGTAATGTAAGTTCATTATTCCGAAATTGCAATTATATGTAAAAAAATATCATACAAATGACCTGTATATCAAGAAAGAATTGATGTGCAGATCATTTGTATGAGCAAACTTTAAACAAGAAAAAGAATCCCAAAAATCATAAGGGATTCTTTTTTATTTCATTATTTTTTTGAATATTACATTATTCTTTGTTAAACAAATAAACAAGGAATTGCAATAGGCTCTTATTCATTACGATTCATCGTTATATAATTAAACGAATTTATTTTACTAATAATGAATATGTTCCCTTTCCATTTTCCTCTTCAAAAAATGAAACTAAGTAATACTTCCCAGGTTTCGCTTCAAAATTCCCTTTTATATTATTTCCATCCGCTTGGCCCGTAATGACAGGATTTCCTAGATCTGATTCGTGATATACATCCCATTGTATCCCAATTCCATGTTCATCTATAACAGAAATATCTACTTCTTTTGGAGATGTGACATTGAATGTGTGCATATACGCCATATTAGGACGATCCATATCTCCTTTTGAAAGCTTATTAAAACGAATTACCTTTGCATTTTGATAGTTATGACCTGCTGGCTCATCTTTTTTTACGGTAACCGTTGTTTGACCTCGGCCCACTTTTCCTTTATTATCTTTCACTGTTAGCTTTGCAGTATATGTTCCCTCTTTTCCATATACATGAGTAGGATTTGCTTCTGTACTTGTTGTACCATCCCCAAAATCCCAGAGATAAGAAATAATTTTTCCACCTGTACTTTCTGTACCATCGCTATGAAACTCAACTTTTTCATTTAATATTTCATTGTACGGTCCATTCATATTTACTTTAACAGTCTGTTTTTCTTCTTCTCCCGTTGCAACACCATGGAATACAACATCATATTCAAATTGATTTTTCGCATTCACACGATAATTAACAAAATACGCTGTAACTGTTTTGTAGCCGCTCCATTCTTTTTGCGCTATCTGTTCTAAGGATTGATTGATTTTCTTGCTCATCGTTTTCCAATCCTCAGATTCTCCTTTTGTTACGCCACCTGTATATGTCCCTTCTAATGTAAACGTGTCAAAAAATTGAGACTTATGCTTTGTAATCGTTGCATCTTTTATCTTTGCTACATCTGTAATGTCTTTCTTTACATCAGCTAGTGGCTTTGGTGAATGGGCAGCTAAATAATCATCTGATACTTGCGGAGTATTATATGTACCCTGATTATCAATTAACTGCTTCATATAGTCTTGGTATCCTTTATTTAAATTGGGATCCTTACTTAAAGCTTCACGATATGCATCATAATTCTTCACATCATTTGCACGAATGAAGTCTTGAATCTTATCGAAAGTTTCAAATTGATGAGTATATAAGTAAGACTGCAGTGCAAAAGAATAATTATAAAAGTCCCATTTTTCGTCTCCTTCTCCTTCTCCATATTTTGAAAATAATGTTCTTTCTGCTGTATAACGTTTCGCAGGATCAGATGATAATCCACTAATTATACTTTTGCGCTGAACAACATTATTCGTACGAGTAGATCCCGCAAAAAATTCTGCATTTCCTTCTTCAAACCAAGTCAAACGTTGATCTTGATACATTTCTCCTTGTCCCCATGATCCTGGAACTTCGTATCTTCCCTGTAAATAGTGTGTAAATTCATGACGGAACAATTCTTCCAAACTATAACGACTTTGCTGTGGTGTACGCTCAAATGTAAAGAACGTTCCGATTCCTTCAATGTAAATGCCACCATTATTCGTATCATATCCATATAGTTGGCTATTTCGTTTATATTCATCTGGATTATTATAAATGACGATTGTCAGTACATCATCAGCTTTTCCTGATTCTAACGCTTCATCTTTTCCAATTACACGATGATACTGCGCTTTTACTTCTTTTGCAGCCCAATATAGTTTCTTAACCTTTTCTTCCGTTACTTTATCTCCTGTTTTAAATACAATAGAGCCGTCATCGAATGTATACGTTTTTGGTAAGTACTGCTGCTGGCCTTCTTCACGTATTTTCTTAAAATCTACTATATTTCCGTTATAATCTTTTCCACCATAGTTTGTTGAAATTTGCTCTACCGCATTAAAATAAGCCTCACTTAAACGAGGGTACATATGCATTGCATGTGTAAGTACTTCTAAAGGTTTATTTGGATTACTATGGAAATTCCCTAAACGACCAGTATAATAAATACCATTATTAATTAACCATTTATTCTCTGTTGTTACATGGTTCAAAAGAGCCATTCGACTAACTTCATTTATGTAACCATCAATTTTCCCATACCATATTGTTTCATCCGCTTTTTTACGTGTCTCAAACAAGTAAGACTGTATATCATCATCAATCCCTTGTATAAGCTCATACAATGCGTCCCCTTTCTTCTTGTCACTTATAAATGTGGAAATATTATCGTTATATTGCTTTAATATATTCGCCGCATATTGAACTGTTTCAGCATCACAAGAAGCGTTTCTAATTAATTTACCGTATGCAGATACCACTGCATCCTGTTTATCTGTACCAAATTTAAAATTCGGATTTTTTGCAATTGCTTTTAATGCAGGTAAACATTTATCATGAAAGCTTCGTTCATTTAAATAGCTTATCTCTTTATTATTAAAGCCTACATAAGATATGGAACGTAATACTTCAGCAAACGTCTCAATCCCTTTTGTATCATCTTTTGTAAATGTGCTTCCACGACGACCTAATTCATCAATAATAACCTGTATTCGCTCTTTATTTTGATAAAACTCTTTTGTCTCTTGATTAAATTGATCTAAATCTGTAATTTGATTCCAACTAATACTTGCCAATGTATCGATGAATTCGTCATTACTCATTCTATTCAGCTCTGCTAAAGAATACTTTTGCTGAAATTGTTTTGCCGCTGCTCGTTTCACGACCGGAGCTGGACGTTGTGAAAAATCGCCTACTTTTAAACGCTCTTCATAAGACAATGTTTCGTCTGCTTTTGTAGAATGTGCAATTTCATCTGTTGAAGTTTCTATCCCAATTGGTTTCTTTTGTAACACATTATAAGGTGTGTTTTCTTCCGCTGATACTTGTGTTTGGATACTTCCAAATGATAAGGCCATTGTACTAATACCGAGCATCATTTGGGTAAACCTTGATTTCTTGTTCATAACATTTCCCCCATTTATATATTCCATTCAACAAATAACATATTATCCCGATGAAATAATGTAAAATGCAATATTGCATATTCTTTCTTTGTACATTTCTGTACACGGTAATGTTGAACAAAAAATCATAAAATGCCTCCTATTTTTGTGTTTAAAAACCTTGTAAACTTATGTGTGTTCAGATAAACATACCTTTGCAAACAAAAAAGAATCCCAAAAGGAACGAGGGATTCTTTTTTGTTTTATCTTTTTATCAGAACCAAATTAAATAAAGAGCTTTCTACTAATAAATTTATTCATAACGAAGGGCTTCAATTGGATCTAATTTTGCTGCTTTGTTCGCTGGAATCAACCCGAAAATAATACCAAGTGTCATAGCATTAATTATGTAAACTAATTGATAGTAAGTAGAGGGTATCTAATGAGCTGGGATCCATTAGTATAACTACTTAGTCTATCTCACAAGTAGCTGCTGCATAAAATACCGTATAGGTGTTACTGTATAAGTTAGCGTATAAAGGTGAATATTCGAACAGATAATATACAGGTTATAATCTTGCAAGTACTTCTATTAAGCTATTTCTATCCAGCAACACTTATACAATCACTGGTGGATATAGGTTTGGTGAGGTAGCACAATATGAGTAGTACCTAGCAGGGTATAATCCAAAGTGGTTTCACCTTCTCGGTTAGAGTTGAATGGTTATGTTTTTATAACTTTATAGTTCCTATGTTGATGTACTGAAAAGTGACCACATCGAGGCGGAGGTTTTACTATTTAGTATCACCTGACAGTTACTTTAATTGGTTAGAGATTGTACATCGCTCCACAGGAAGAACCAACTCCCTATAGCTACAACTAACAAGGCGACCGAGCCAGCAAACCACTTGTTCATTACTATCTCCATAATATCCATTAGTTTCCTACCTCCCAGTTGCTACTTTATAAGTTGTTCTCTTGTAGGTACCCCCATGAAACACCCTAAATCGTATATTCGTTCCAGTTAATTTATTTTCAACATATAGAGTTTTGTATTTCTTATTAAAGTTAGCTACAAAGTTCGTTGCATCAGCACCTATGAGAACGACTCTATCGTCACCGATATAAAACTCAATAGCTGCCTGATCTAGATTATCGTGCCAGTTAACCCACTTCTTAAACCACTTAAACATTTTATACTCCTCCTCTTAGTTTTCATAAATAGTTATTCTATTTATTCCTAAGTTTTCCCTATCAATACCACCTGGGAAGCTAACTTTTGGACGTACTCTACAAGCTCCTCACGAGTACTAGCTCATTAAAAAGAAATACAAATAACTACTGAGATAGCCAATAGAGAAGTAACTACCTAGATATCCTCCTCGGTGAAACCGAGAGTAATACACAGTATGAAATTAACCAATGATAATTCAAATAAAAAAATCCCCGGATCATTAAACAGATACGGGGATTTTTTTATCGATGATTCTCTATATTTCCATACGCCTCATATAACTTTTGCTGTAACATCTCACTGTTAACAAAATAGTGTCAGGCTCATAATGCTTCCACTTGAACGAATGTTTTGTTTCCATACCGATCACACACCTTTGTAGAGTAGTAGTATCAGTATGTCCAAGTTTGATAGATTTTTTGCACCAGAACCATTTTTCTTATATTTTTTTATTAATTTTATTAATTTTTTTGTAAAATTCACCTTTTGTTTTTACATGATTAAACTGATTCGGATTAATATTAGCTTTTTGAGAGAGTGCTACAATCTCTTCTTTTGTAATTGAATCTTTAGTATTAATAGATGCTATATTTGTGTATTTTCCATCTTCTGTTTTTGGAATTTCTAAAAACCCTTTATTTACAAGATCCACTACAGCCTTATGATCTGAAGAATGTGTATCTACACCAGTAATTTTCCAATTATGCATAACTTTTGGCGTGTATACACCATTCTTTACCTCTTTTAAATATGTAATAGCAAGGTTACGGATGGTTCCACCTGTTTCTCCGAATGCATTCTCTTGTTTAGATGACCAAATTTGTTCAAACTTACGTCCCTCTAAAGCTCCTCCTTTTGCCTGAAGAGCCTCCATTCTATATGCATTCATTCCCAGCGTCATAACATCGTTCATTCCGATTGGTTTATTTGTACGAATAGATCTTAAATTTGTAATTCTACTTCCATATGGTTTTGTTAAATCAATTTCGTATTTTACGCCCCCAAAGAAATCGTTCGTACTGTATTTAGACGCACGGCGAGTTTTATCAAAGCTAACTGTTACATCTCCAGCACGAGATGAGTTAAAATACCCTGCCGCCCATTCCATGTAGTCTTTTAAATCTTTCCCAGTTATCTTATATACTGTAATTTCTCCCAAAGCATATTGGTAATTGTACGCAATATCTTTCTTCTTAATAGGACCTACATCCAAACGGGCATAATCATTATCAATTTGGTGGGCTACTACATCTGCTTTGCTGTAATAGAGCATGACTTCATGAAAGAAATCTGATAATGGTGTCTCTTGAATTTGCACACTTGGAATACCCTTTATTTCATTTTCAGGAACAAGGTTTCTACCCTTTAATTGAGCAACTACAACATTTGCATCTCCTCTCGCATACTCGTGAAAAGGTGTTAGTGTTTCTTCAAGTGTAGGATCAGATAATACCGTTGTTCCATCAACATTTTTTACAGGTAATGCGGTAGCTGTTTTATCTTTTAAAACCAGTTTTCCATCTTGCTTTGTAAAAGTAAGGTCAATACGTGAGATATGTGTTCCATATTTATCTGGTTCTGTAATAATAACACCATTTACAACTTCTTTCTTAACAAGTTTATGCATATGTGCTGCAAAAATAGCGCTTAGTTCCGGACAAGCATTCGCAATATCTTGAACTCCAGTACCAGGGATTCCATTCTCATTTTCTAGTCCCATATGCATAACCCCTACCATTACATCTACTTTACCTTCTAATTCTTTAATTGCCTTTTTTGTCTCTTCTACTGGATTTTTCACCACTAAACCATCCAAATGATTTGTCCCTTTTTCAAAGTCACTAATCATTGGTGTATTCATACCAATAATCCCGACTTTAATTCCACCCTTTTCAACAATCGTATATGCAGGAAGAAAACGCTCTCCATTCTCCTTATAAATATTTCCTGCTAACATCTTTCCCTTATATTGCCCACTAACTTTTTTCAATGTATCTAATCCAAAATTAAATTCATGATTTCCAAATGCCCAAGCATCATACCCCATTGCGTTCATCGCTACCATCATCGGAGATTGTGGCTTATCATTGAATAATTCTACTGAGTTTCCTTGAATTGTATCCCCAGCATCTACTAATATGGTATTTGGATTTTCTTGACGTACTTTCTTTATAACCGTATAAAGCTGCGTTAAACTTCCACTCATATTTGCTCCATCAAGCGCATAATCCCAAGGCATAAATCTACCATGAATATCTGCAGTACCTAACAATGTAATATTAACATCAGATTCCTCAGCTTTAGAGATAGCTGGTTTAACTGTTACTGCTGTTACAAGAAACATAAGAATAACAAAATAACATACATAGTTCTTCCATTTCATTTTTTGCATAATAACAATATTTCTCCCCTTTTTGTGCTGTCATAAAGTTGCTTGAACTTTAAAAATGTAACTTATTATTTGGAAAAATTCAACTGTAAAAGATAATTTTGGTGGTGGTTCTGGTGCAAAAATAAAAGAGAGTAAAGTATATACCCCTAACAGAGTTGCACTTACGCCACTCGTCCAAACAATTGATGGATAAATTCTTTCTAATTTTGAACAGACTGGTCCAATAAATCAATCTATTCTTTTTTGATCACATGAAAACAGATAATAAAGGTATTTAATTTAGGTGTTATAAATGCAATAACCACATATCATTATTAAACTAACAAATGAAAGTGAAGCAAAAATCCCCCAATTTATTTTCCCTTCAATCTGACTTATTGACTGTGAAGCACTTCTCCATATGAATCCCCCTTGATAGGTTCTGGTGCAAAGATAAAATAAAAGAGACTATAGCGCATATATTTCGAGCGGAATTGTATTTTATGATGTTAGCCCAAACAATTGATGGATGAATTCTTTCTGATTTTGAACAGACTGATCCCGTAAATCAATCTGTTCTTTTTTAATCATATGCATGACTTCTACTCCTGCAAGAATGGATGTAGCTGTGCCAAAAGACTTGAACCCTAACATAGAACGCACAAGTTTCTTAATAAAACGATGATCTTGTTCCACTATATTATTGAGATATCTAACTTGTCTTAGCTCTATGCCTTCATTCAGGCATATGTTTTTCTTCTTTCAACGCTTGAATTGCTACAGGATAGGCAGGGTTCTTATCTACTGTTATCACGCGAGGTTTAGAAACGTACGGAAAAGCCAGGGCTTTCTTGAAAAAACACTTGGCGGCTTGTTTATCTCTTGATTTACTTAGATAAAAATCAATGGTATTCCCTTCTGAATCAACGGCACGACATAAATACATCCATTTCCCTTTTACTTTAATATAGGTTTCATCGACTCTCCATGAATCATTTGTTGATTTTAGATGCTGTCGTACTTTCTCTTCTAATTAAGGTCCATATTGATGAACCCAGCGCATAATCGTTGTGTGAGCAATGGATACTCCTCTTTCCTCCATCATTTCCACCAGGTTACGGAAGCTCAATTGTACCGTAGGCACCACCTTACTGTTAATAAGATTAGTTCAGGCTGATAATGTTTCCTCTTGAATAGGTTTTGCTTTTCCATACTGATCACGTCTTTTTTTAGAGTACTAGTATCAGTATGTCTAAGTTTCAGAGATTAGTTACATAAATCTTATAGTTTTTGCACCAGAACCGAATACCTTATATCGCTTATGTATGCAGAATTACATATCGACATTTATTGAAAATAATTCTCACTGTAACTATAATGGTTTCAGGAGGTGATATTTTCACTTCCTTTTCAAATCTCACAATATATTAAAGGAGGAACTAGCATTATGAAAAAAGTTATTTTAGCAGGGGCACTAGGAATTGCAGTACTATCAGGTATGAACTTACCAGGAGCAGAGGCACCAAAAGCGAGTGCAGCAACTACAAATTTAGAAATTCAAGAAGTTACAAAATATTACTCTATGAGTTCTTACGAAGTGTCTCAAAAGGAAACATTTAATCTCAATAAAGGAGAAGAACTTACAGTCTTTGTACAAAATTCTGGGTTCCCAATTTCTTATACGGTCTTTGATGCAGATAATCAAATAATTGGCACCTACAATGCTAATTCACCATATGGTCGCGTATTCAAAGCACAAAAAGATGATAATATTTCTGTACAATTTCAAGCAGGTGCAAATTCTTCGTACATGAAGAAGATGAATTTCACAGCTAAATTTGCAGTTTCTAAGCTTAACTAACAATCAAAATTTCATTATCCTCTTTCAAAAAATTAAAAAGGTATATCCCTTCAACGGGATATACCTTTAACTTTAGTGAATTTTATATTGACCAGATAATTGCTCTTGCGCCATACGCACTAAACGTTTGGTAATTTCTCCACCTACTGAACCATTCGCTCGTGCTGTTGAATCCGGTCCAAGTGTAACACCAAACTCCTGAGCAATTTCATACTTCATTTGTTCAATTGCACTTGCTGCAGCGCCTACCAAAATCTCGTTTGAATTATTATTTTCGCGAATTTGCATTCCTTACACTCCTCCACTGATTTTAGTAATATTATGTTTCATTTACAGCAAAATATGTAAATAATCTCCAAAACAAAAAAGACACCTTAAGATGCCTTTTTTCAATATGTTCATGTAACGCCTAATTTGTTTTTAATCGTTAAAGCAAGTAAAGGGTCTACTGAAGTACTTTTCTCCTCATGATATAAAGTTACTACAATGTTCTCCAATGTAATCATAGTTCAAAGATTTGTGCTTTTATAAGTCTAGAATCCCCATAACTTCTTTCGTAAATAGTTTAAAGTCTTTTAGATGTTTTTCAATAATTTGACGAACAATATCTAAGTTTACACTTTGATAATCATGAACAGCAATATTTCGAAACCCAACCATTGCTTTTAACTTACTTGCCAGTTCTGTACTAAGTAGATCTGCATCAACCAACAAATCAAATGCCTCTCTACTAGATTGAGGTAGTCCCAACTTCTTCCCTGCAACAATATGCATTGCTAAATCAATACTTGCTTCGCATGCTCTTTGAATATTTAATATTATAGAATCTTGCTTTGTATAATCCTCTAAATTATCAGGGTTATTTCCATATACCTCTTGAATTCTTTTTATACAACGCTCTATTGTAGAAATTTTATTCAAAATTACTTCATTCTTCATATATAGAACCTCTTTTCTTTATATCCTCAAATACGATTTTGCGTTCCTCATTCAATTTTGAATACATCTTTAAAGTTTTCATTTCAAAAATTATTTTTCGCTCTTCATCCGAACAAAATATTGTCTTTCCTGTATGTATAATTTGAGCTTGGAAAACTGTAGAAGCTTCTGATAAATCAACTAAATCAACATCTCTATGAACAATATCCGCTAACTCCTGTGCTAATAAAAAACGTTCATAATTCCCTAATTTTATGTCACTTAAATAAGCTATATCAATGTCACTATCATCTCGTTCTCTGTTCTCTGCTGTGGATCCAAATACAATTATCCAATAGGGATTCACGGTCTCTTGTAATTTTTCTATAATAGCTGTAATCATGCTTTGAAAAATCATTTAATTCATCCCCCCTTATTATACTTGAATTTTATTATATCATAACCATTATCCAATCTTTTAAGCTGCACAACTACATAATTAAATTAAACCTTCTTGACGCCTAAAGCACTTTAAAATTATAGATTTTTTTGCTAGAAGAATCCCCTTGCAGGACTTAGGCCGCTTTTAGTGATAGGATTAAGACCTAATGCTGTAGACAGAAATTTTAAAGTTCTTGTGGGTATAAATCTTATATCATTATTTAACATGCAATAACTACACAGATTTATTAACCTTTATATTTTCCTCATTTAAATACACCAGAAAAGTGTTAGAATCATATCCTCAATTATATATAGAAATATAGTATGTCATAATGTTATTTCATCTTTGAAGTTTTCTTCACAAAATTCTTAATTTCTTTTAATGTTTTTCCACTAATATTATCTTTGATGGTTGAATCTATTTCATTTTCAATATAAAAAGTTTTCTCATTAACCTTTGTTTCAAATTTATATTTGTTTTTATCCCAATTTATTAGATTACTTTTTAGGTGTGCGATATTCACTAAATCAAATTGAATCATAAAAGGTTCTAAAGCTGGATAAAAATGTCCAAGTTTACTATTCTCTTTTAAAAAAACTATATATGTGTCACCCGATTTAGGTTTTATATACAATGGATCTTTATTTTTCACTTTTTTTGTAAACACTTTCGTAGCACCTTTCAGAATTATTCCATTGTCATCAATAACTTCATTACTTTCCTCTAATACGAGACTTTCTGAGTATCTATGATTTATTAAAATTTTATTCTCTACAGAGTCCCCTTTTAAAATTTCTTTGACATGAAAATTAAACAGATGGGCTTCGACATCTTCACCTTGAATCTCATATGATGAATTGTTTGCCATATTCCATTTAGAGTGTAAACCGTCATATTCACCTAGTACAATTACATCTGCTTCTTCCACCATTTCCCTTAAATGATTTGTAGTTTTGAATGTCTTACTTAATACTATAGTTTCAGAATTCGATGAAACATTAGACATTTCTGCTATGTCTGTATTTGACCAAATTGTTTTACCAATAATAATTAAAAAAGTAAATATTAATAAACATAGACTCCATTTCATTACTTTATGTTTATACATTATAATAACGTCTCCTTAAAAGATATTTTCTCAATATAAATATTCAAAATTTTCAAAAAATATTAATCCAAAACAAGATAATGATGCTATAATTCTCTTGTTAAAAATAATCTTTGGAGGGATAATATGAATTTTAGAAAAGGGGTTACTGCATTTTTATTAGGTAGTGTGTTTGTCTTTTCCAGCGTTGGAGTTTCAGAAGCATATGTAAAAGAAGGATGGAGGCTACCTTCAACATCAGCTACATATAAGTGGGGAGACAGATTAGACGATGGCTCAAGTATCATTAAATCCGGTTGGCAAGCTGCAGATTCAGCCTGGTACACTGCTTCTCGCATTAACTTTACAGTTTCTTCTTCTTCTGTGAACACATTAAACTCTTGGTTTGAAAGTTCTTCAACTTATTATGGAAGAATGAACACAACTTATAATACATCCACTAAAAAAGTAACGAAATTCGCTGGTGATATTAATGCAGGGAATACAAATATTACAAAATCTAATGTTGCTAAAAGTACAGGAGTTCATGAGTTTGGTCATGCAATAGGAATAGGTCACAACAGTGGCACTTCAATTATGAACAGCAATCGTAATCGTACTACTATGCATGTCCCTCAAACCGACGATAAAAATGGTGTAAATGCAATCTATTAACAGAAAAAGGAGATGATTTCTTAATGTTAAGTAAAAAAGCAAAAACTATAGTAATTGCAATACCTTTGGCTGCAGTGATTGGTTTTGGAGGATATTCAGCATTTAATAGTCACTTCTCCCATGTTGCTGGCGAAGATAACAATGCTGAAACTGTTATTATCAGTAAAGATTTCCCTGCTACAAGTGATTTAAATCAAATGATTAATGAAGCCGATCTAGTTATAATTGGTGAATATGAAGGTCTTGACTCTAAGTGGAATATGGCACGTAATCCAAGTAATCCACCGGAAGAAGATACAGAAAATTATGTTGAAGGACATCTATATAATTTCAATATTTCCGAAACAATTAAAGGTGTGACTGAAAATAAACAAATAAAAATCAATCATCGTTTTGCTGAAACTATTAAGCTTGAAGATTCTAATGCAGTTGTTGCACCAGATGGCACAGTTACAAAAAAAGCTACTAAGATAAATACTAAAGAGGTTCAAAATAAGGATCCTTTATATATCGAACCTAAAGTTAATAAAAAATATATGATGTTTTTGAAGAAGGATCAATTATTTGGAAACTACTATGGAGCAATTGAACCATTCGCAATTACTTTTGATGAAAATAACAAAGCTGACCTTCAAACAAACATAGAAACTATTAATGAAAGTAAGATGTCTTCCAAGGCACAAATTGCAGGAAAAACAATTGTATTGAAAAATGAAATACATGAAACTATTACTGACAATATTAGCGGTAAGACCCTTAATGAATTAAAAGATCAAGTAAAACAAAATGTTAAGTAATAACCATGACTTATAATAATTTGTTCTAATTCATAAGATAGTTAAAATTAATTTATAAAAGTTTTCACAAATTAAATACAAATTATCTTGAACTACCCCTACTTTCACTTCGTTTAGAATTTTGGGATGGATGTCAGGAAATATTTAAAAAAGAAAGGGCTTATCTTTAAAGAATCCTTAACATAAGCCCTTCCTTCTATCAAATTATTAAAACACATTCGTTTCTATCACAATTTACAGCAATTTTAATTGCAATGGATTACCTATTTCAAATAGCAAAGACTACAAATTAGGTGAGAAATTGAACGTTTATGCAGTTGATTGGACTGCACTATTACCACCAATTTCCGTTATGCATACAATTGAAAAAGTAGCCCATTTCTAAATTTAGAATGAGGCTACACTGAAAGTTATTTAATTTTTGATATAAGACACTTCACCTAAAATATCCACTGTAGTACTTTCCTACTCATATAGTTAAAAGGCTCTTATGCTACTACGCATAAGAGCCTTTTTGACTAGTATCATAAACAACTAGTTATATAAGAATCCTGCAACAGAAAATAACAAAAAAGAATTACTTAAAGTATAAGTTACATTCTAATATTTTATTGTCGATAACTGACGGTATCATTATACAGCCTATTTAGAAGAGTCATGTACATTTCGAAGAAGTTCTTCAATAAGTATTGTTTTTTCATTCACCTTTGTGGCATATGTGAAATCACCATAACAATATGGATACCTAAAATTATTTTTATTTCCACCACAAGTGTACATCGCTGGATTTTGATCAACTTTCATCTTAGAAAACTTTTTGGCCGAATCTTCCGAGTGTTGTTTAACTTCTTGACTGGCAATAAAATCAATATACCCTGGCCCCATATTATAGCTTTGAATAATTGTATCCATGCTAACATCTTTTTCCGTTCCATATTTGTACATTTTAGCAAAGTGTTTTACCCCTTGTTTAATGCTCAAGCTTGTCTCTTGAATTTCATTTGGCTTTAATCCAAGTGATTCAGATGACTGCATAGGGTCGTTTCCCTCACCTCTACTCTCTTGATACATAATTCCTAATAAAACTGCTGTTTTCCCTCCTAAATTATATTTTTCTAATTCTTTTTTCAAGGTAGGCTCATATTGCAATACACGTTTTTCGGTAGCGAGCGCTTTATTTTGTTGAATATTAGTTTTATGATTAAAATATAGTATTCCAAGCATTGTTCCTAAACCTAAAATACTAATAAGGAATACTTTAATAATTTGTTTTTTACTCATATCCTTCATATATTCCTCCTCGTATAAGAAATTCAATTTTTCAATGGCGGTTGGTTATTTACAAAATATATAATAATCATCTATTTCTCTGCCCCTTTCAGACTCAAATTTATTTCTTTTAGGTTTAAAGTTTAATATAGAAATTTAAAAATAAGATAAAGATAAGATAAAGAAAATATAAAGTGCATTTTTTAAAGTACTTTAAAAAGATATTGGTACAAACGAATATATGGGACAAGTTATAGATATGAATGGATATAGTGATAATCGAGAGGTTATCATACAAGTTATTAATTATGGAGATATCATTCTAGAAGAAGTTTTACCCTATCTTTTTCATATACTTTATTACCATTTCATAACTTACTTTAAATTTACTTTGCTCATTTACTGCATTTTAACAATCATCATCACACATGACTTAATATATTATTGAAAAGAAAAAAGCTCTGCACTATGCAGGCTTTCTTTATGATTTCACCGCTGAATTATTCATAAAACTTTCTATAGAATTCGCCTGAAATATACGTAAATGAGGAGATTGAACGTCGTAATGTTTGTCAGTAATGATAAGGATTGAAGGAAAGAATTTAGAACCTTTCGGTTGCCAGGATTCATTGTGCCATTCTTGGCTATGGAAGTATAACTCGTATCTGTCTATCTTATCTTGCATTATTTTTTTACTGTACACTGACTTTTGAACTTCAATAAAGAATGGCGATCTACGCCATATTGTAAAAGCATCCGGCTCCATATATTCTTTCCCATACTTTGGTTCAACTTCGAATAGTTTAGGATTTTCATAATGAACGAGTTGTTTGTATACGTCCACAATACCAAGGAAATGAGGAATTTTTTGACTCGTTTTTCTGATAGAACTGGGTTGCGGAAAATAAATGTATGGGTGCTGCGAAACATTTGCATCAACATGGCCATCTCTTCTTAATCGTTTCATAACCGTATTACAACAAGTTACCGCATTCTTTAAGCCTTGAAAATGCAAGTCAATAATATCGTCACGGGACATGCATCTAAATCGATTCAAATCATTCAAAATTCCTTTATCTCTACTCTTCATCATCTAACACCCCAAATAACGGAATTTCTTCTTGCGATGAATTCTGGAGTATTTTCTCCTCTTTAGACATGCGATATTGTTCAACAATTTGTTTCGCCTTACTTAATTCCAAATAAGGAGCTTGCACTTTCTTTAATCCATTTCGTTTTAAAATCATTTGGCCTGATTGCTCTAAATGCTCTGAACCAGGAGTACCCATGATATTACTATTAATTGCACTATCACATTTAAAGCCGATTCTTACGGTCATATTGAGCTTTAACTTACCATCTAACACTTTCGCATCTGGCCGCTGCATACTAAGCATAAGAAAAACTCCAAGTGATCGGCCGACTGCTGAAATCTTTTCAATCGTAGTCATACACTCTTTTTCATCTTTAAGCATAGCCACTTCATCGATAGCAAGTAGAATATATGATTTTTGATGATTAGGATTTAATTTGTTGTACGCATCAATATGATCAACTTCATATTCTTCCATAAGTTTTCTTCGTTCTCTGATTTCCTTCCATAACTTTTGAAGCATTATTTTCATTTCAATTTCTTCCATACAAACTTCTTTCACATGCTTCACTCTACGCAAAAAATGAAATTCAGAGTTTTTTAAGTCACCAAGGTACAAATGCAACTTTTCAGGAGACATATATTGAATGAGTGTGGATAGTACAACACGTACCATACTACTTTTCCCGCTTCCCGTTTCCCCTGCTATTAATAAGTGTGGTGTATTGGAATCAACCATATCGTACGTAATCGTTTTTCCGAATTGGTCCCGGCCAACCACAACAGGAAGACGGTATTCTTTTAATAATGGCTGCCATTCTTTATAACAGTACTTGTAAGGTTTTAGTCCAGCATCTGAACGGAATACATGTAGTACAAACTTTTTCACATCCCCTTCAATCGTAATATTCCTCCCTAATATTTGCTGAAAACAGAACCACTTCTTTTCAATCTTCTGTGGATCTAATCCGTTTGGGATGGTAAATACATATCTCACGCTTTCTTTCGAAGAGGAAACATCATGTATCTTTGGATAAATAGGAACTTTGCCCCCACGCGTTTGATGTTCCGTATATAAACCTGCTTTTCCGAACACCTCCATAAGCTGATTCCTTAACCTTTGCGTACGAAGCCACTCCTTTATAATCCCCATTACTCCCTTCCCTCCTTAAAACATGATTACGATACGAACAAATACATATCCAATCAAGCAAACTCCACCAATTCGCGTGCCGTGATAAATACCTTCGCTTACAAATTTAGCTGCTGATATATAGTCATGTCGCACCAAGTATTTTTCTAACATGACTGCTCCGATTAAAATCGTTCCCATAACTCCTAATGCAATGTAAGTATGTAATACCTGATCCGACATATGAAGGAATGCGAAAGGACTTAATGAATTGTATTTACGGATTTTCTGTTCTTTATCTTTGCATGACCGATCCATAAACTCGCGAAAAGGAATTATTTCTTTCCTAGCACGCATTTAAATGCCCCCTTTATAAACAGAATTTAGAATGTAGATATTACATAGCTTCATCTACTTAATACCGTGGTAGTTTTACCTTGGTAGAAATCTTGATAAATACTGTGGTAATTATTCGCAACTTACTTTGGTAACCTCGTATTCTTCTATCTTAGTAAATACCGTGGTAGCTGCTTTGATACATCATATTGTGGGCAGCTTGTACATTATGTAAAAAACTTTTGCCGTCTATGCGAATAGTTTTTTACATTTATGTCCACAATGTTGAAAATAGGTTCAGGAGGGATTTAAGTGTTTTGGAAATTCGGAGGGAAAAACCGAACGAAATTAGGTGATTTTTTAGATCGGAATGGCTTCACCCAAAGTGATTTAGAAAAGACCGCGAAATTAAGTCGTCCTACAGTTTCAAAGGCGTGCAATGATAAAGAATACATACCTAGTCCAACTGTAATGAAAAAGATTTTAAAAGTTATTAGGCAAATAAAACCCAATGTTAAATCCACCGACTTTTGGGATATGTAAAAACTGGCTAACTAGAGTCAGTTTTATTTTTTTACAAAAACCACTTCATAAAAGAACGTACATTCGCGTATAATAAGAACATACGTTCTTGTTAAAGGAGGCATAACGGTGTATGATTACTCAATCTTGCCAAATCGAATTGTTTTATGTGTAGATCTTCGTAGCTTTTATGCAAGCGTGTCCTGTATCAAGATGGGATTAGACCCACTACATACCAAATTAGCTGTAGTAGGAGACGTAAACAGGAGTGGCTCCATTGTTTTAGCTGCAACACCACCACTAAAGGCATTAGGTGTTAAGAAAATGGCAAGGTTGTACGAAATACCACGACACAAAGACATTCTTGTGGTAAACCCAATCATGGGCACTTATATCAAATGTTCCAATTACATAACAAAATTAGCTTTACAATACGTTCCGATTGAGGATTTCCACCAATACAGCATCGATGAATTCTTTATGGATATTACAAGAGGTAGCATATTTACCGCCCTCCATGATATTGATATCACAATTTTTGAAGGTGAATTCGTTGGCATTATGGGCCCATCTGGATCTAGAAAATCAACCTTACTAAATATATTATCTACAATTGATGTACCAACAACAGGTGAAATCATAATGGATGGAACAAATATTATAAAAATGACAGAAGAACAACTTACTGCATTCCGTCGTGATACACTCGGCTTTATTTTTCAGGACTACAATTTACTTGATACGTTAACGATAAAAGATAATATACTGTTACCGCTTGCTTTAAGAAATATAAATGCACAAGAAATTGATACACGTGTAGATGAAATTACAACAATATTTGGCATTCAAGAACTGCTAAATAAATATCCATATCAGATTTCTGGTGGACAAAAGCAGCGTGCCGTAGCAGCTCGAGCAATCATAGGAAAACCAAAACTTATTTTGGCAGATGAACCTACAGGAGCATTAGATTCTCAATCAGCAAATAACTTACTTCATAGTTTACAAATGTTAAATACAACACAACTCTCCACCATCTTGCTTGTGACTCATGATCCTTTTGTAGCAAGCCATTGCAAACGCGTTCTCTTTATTAAAGATGGAAAAATATTCACAGAACTTGTAAAAGGTGAAATGCCGCAGGAATCATTTTTCCAAAAGCTATTACATATCCTTTCTGCTCTTGGAGGTGGTGAGGTTGACGCCAACATGGTAGCGACAATGAAAATGTGTAGTTTTTCATTACCTTCTATTATATATGTAAACAACATGAGAAATTAGATTTGTTTAATTCCCTAAATTGTACATATAAATCATTAGCATTAATTTATTACTTTCCCCTTAGTGTTTTACCTCTACGTTATACTACATTACCTATTGAGAACTATAACAAACACATATGTTGTAAAATACATTTTTTTTGAGGAAACTTTAACCATTTAAGGGGATGGATAATACTAGCAAGAAAGCCAGCGAACTTAATTTTGGTAGCACAGAAAAAGTAGACGGCCATTTTGGAAAGCATGGTGGAGAATTGGGAGGTGCATATTCTAATATGAATGAATATCTGGCTAGTGCTAATGATGTGATTAAGAATGGAACCAAGGTACAATATAATTACAAATTAAAAGATGGAACAATAGAATTGAGAACTGGCTATGTAAAGTTTATGAAAAACAGTAGTTTAACTAATCCTAAGGGTGTTCCAATAAAAAGTTATGCTAAATTTGAGTTTGTAGGAACTAATAATTTGGGGGAAATTACAACATACCATGTAGAAAGTGGAAAAACTTTCTGGAAAATGATGAATAATGGTAACGATATTCCTGTTATCAATCCAGTAGAATAGAGGTTATAAAATGAAAAATAAGATATTGATATGTAGAATTGATCCAATTATTGAAGAAGAAATAGATTTTTTGATAAATAAGCAAAAAGTAACAGGTTTTAATACTTCACCTCAAGAAGTTATTGTAAATAAAGAATATGAGGCTGAGATAGATATATTTGTGAATGACGCTTTGACAATAGAAGAGCAAATAGAAGATAAATTTAAAAAAATAGAAAATATCACCAATGGAGGTTATATTCTTTTTGGTAAATTGCTCAAAGATAATATTTTAGACGTTGGATTCTCTATAACTAGTGACTTATTTGAAGACTACAAATATTTAGAAGGTCAATATGTCTGTTTACAAGTTGACAGACTACAAGTATCTTTTGACTAGCTACTTTTCTAGATTCTGAGGACAAGAAAGAAACTTTTTGAAGAACAAGCCTTCTTTAAGATTGGATATTTCAATGAACCATGTTATCTAGCTTGGAGTAAGTGAAGAGAAAGTTACATATGGAGAATAATCAACAAAAGAGACCTCACATTCGGGGTCTCTTTTGTAACTCTTACTTTACATACACATATGCTTCAATTGCTGATACATAGTATGTTTTACCCTTGCTGTGTACTTTGTATTGTGGCGCTCCGTTCACAGTTACCTTTACATCAATGGTAAATCCTAATCCTGCATCTAAAGTACCAGCCACGTCTTTATCATGCCAAGATGGAGATTCATAGAAACGTAGGTTGTCCACTTTAGTAACAACACGCTTCCCTACAATTGAGGAATCTACTGTGCTTTTCTTACTAAACTTCACATAAGATGGATTGTTCTTAATCCATTGTTCACCGCCAAGATTTAACCAACCACCCTTTTCAGCCCATACAGCATAATATAAATCATTAGCATCAATTTATTACTTTCCCATTCGTATTTTACCTCTATGTTATACTACATTATCTTTTGAGAACTATAACAAACACATATGTTGGAAAATATATTTTTTTGAGGAAACTTTAACCATTTATTGTTATAATTATATCCGCAATATTTTTCCAGGAGGGTTCCTATAAAGAACAATAGGATAATGGACATACATACTAGGCACTCCCCTTCTTTAATACGTTCATAGAAATATAGAAAGGGTTTATACGATGGGACAATTCCAAAGTAATTTACAAACAGCAACACAAATTGCTACGAAAATGGGATCAGCTTCTGACAGGATTCAAAGTGCAACAAGTCGTTCTATAACAAAGGCGACGCGTACAACACTATCTGTTAACTCCAAAGCACAAGAAGCGAGCCAACAAGTTTTAGATTTGACGAAACAATTTTCTGTAGCCTTTCAACAAGCGGTTGATAATATTCATTCGGTAGCTAACGAGTTTGAGAGAATGGATAAAGAACTTCAAAATATTTTTCGCTAATGTGATAACCTACGTAAAGTAAAACGGTAGGAGGAAAAAGATGAGTCAAGATATTGAAAAACAAATGAATCAATTAAATCAAAAATTACGAAGTGTATTTGAAGAACAGAATCGGAATCAATCTGCGATTCAAACACAGGAACAAGTAGAAGAGGATTTTCATGTATGGAAAAATCAAAACCATCGTTTGTTTGACCGTATTTTAGGAACTTGGCATAGAGATAGAGAAATGTCATTGTTTTTTATGAATATGAGTCAAGATGCACAATATATTGAGCGAAAACTTACTTTCGAATTGGAAAATCAAAAAGAAACATTACTTAAGGAAAAACGAAATCTTAGTGACTTAGAAAATGACCTTTACTATCAAAAACAGAATCTAGCAAAGGAGGTCAATTCATGAGTTTGAATATGTATCTAGGGGAAGTACATACGCAAACACAAAGCATGAACGCTGTATGTACCGCTACCATTCAAGGTATGGAACAAGCTATTCAGTCGATTGATGCTTTTGCAATTGATACTGTTCTACAAGGACAAACATATAGCAGTGCAAAAGCATTCTTTGCACAAACCTTTCGTCCATTAGCACAAGGAATCATTTACTTGTGTGAAGAACTAATTCGTCAGAATGATGCCTTTCCAAGTCAATTTCAATCACAGGTAGCTTCAACTGATGTAATTGAACATGAAATATTAGAACAAATTCGAGAAATTGACCGAATGAAGGCAAGTATGGAAGCCATCAGTCAAGCTATGCCAATCCCGGGTATGGACGCTATGACGAATCTTTTTATTGCCATGAGGCGCAAGCTTCAAGAAAAGTTAGATCATTTGTATCAGTTCAACCAAACATCTAGTAATAACTATAATACAGCAATTCAATTAGCCGCTAGCATTGCGACGGGTCTTGCTGAAGTCCAAAGTGGGAAAGGTTTTAGTCCTGCTAGTGGTACATTTAGTACACAAGGGTTGAATATGGAATGGGCGGCTTCTATTCAAGCGATTGCAGAAGATAGGAATCGTCAGGCTGATAATTCAATTGAAGATGGAGAAATGTGCGGTAGGATAGAAGAGAAATCTCCGATTAGAAAGGCTTGGGACGATAAGATAGACGATGTAGTTACAATGTTCGAAACAGTAAAAAAGATGTGGAATGGTACTGTAATCGGAACAGGGAAAGCTGTTGAAGATGAAATCAAGTCCATGGAAGCTTTAAGTAATATGGATATAGGAACTTTTATTAATGTTACATATGCGATTTTACATTTGGATGAAACGACAAAAAATATGTGGCATGCATTTTCAAGTACTGTGAAACGAGATATTATAGATGGAGATGCAGAGAGCATTACACAATGGACTACTTATGGATTAACCCAAATAGGCATCGGTCTAATTCTCGATAGGGGACTAGGTAGAGCAGGCCTCGTCACAAAAGGAGCAGGTGGAGCAAGTACATTAGCTAAAGGCGTAACGCTAGTAAAAGAATTGAAGCAAGTATCTGATATTTTACAACCTGTTAAGAAAGATGTTTCTTATGCTTTCTCTGGCGGAAATAATATACGCTCTAAATTTGATATACCTGATTTTAAACAAGCTGAAGAAAAGCTATCAACTCATCAGTTTGCTAATTCTGGTGGAAATACTAATACTAATGCTATAAAGCCAGGAGATACTAGTCCGTTAGCTCCAGGAGGAGGATTAATTGCCCATGAGGCAAAACCTGGCCAAAGAAGAGGTGGTCACTTAATCAAAAAACACGTAGAAAAAACGGATGCAGAACTATTGCAAAGATTACAAAGTGACCCTAGAATACCAGCATCATCATCTTTCACTAATAGGGCTATAGCCGAGAGAGTAGCTAATGAAGTTTTAAGTAATCCACAAAATATAGCAAAAATAAATAGGTGGTTAAACAATCCTAATAGCAGACCAACCTTACCGCTAAGATATAACGGTAATAGTATACTTGGACGATATGTCGAAAGAGGATCAAATGGTGCTTTAGATGTGGAAAATGCTGTGATTGTTTTGAAAAAAGATAACCAAGGAAGTTTTATTATTACAGGATATCCAGAAAAGTAGAGGAGAATTTGTATGGAAAATAAATATAGCCATTATGAAGAATTAGGTGATTTCTTAGCAGGAACATTTCACCAAGATATTGAATCACCTGAGGAAGCTCTTAATGAATTTATAATGGAAGTTACTAAAATATGTATCGAAAATACCAAAAATGATATACTTTTGTTTTTAAACAGTAATCTAACTGATAGTGAAAAAGAGGAATTTATTAAATATAATGCTTACATTTATTTCCCTGCATTAAACTTAACAGCTATAGAATGGTTACAGCAGACCCTTGAAATACTAAAAGAAGCTATAAAAAGTAAAGAATAAAAACTAAACAAAGCCGACTCAGCTTGATATGAGTCGGCTTTACTATTACTTCACACTCACATACGCATCACTAGCCGTAATGTAGTACTTATGCCCCTTCGAATTATAAACACGATACTGCGGATACCCATTGACATTTACCTTTGCGTCGATTGTAAATCCTACTCCTGCATCTAAAGTACCAGCAACATCTTTATCCTGCCAAGAAAGAGCATCATAAAAACGTAGATTGTTAACTTTCGAAACAACTCGCTTCCCTACAATAGAGGAATCTACTGTGCTTTTCTTACTAAACTTCACATAAGATGGATTGTTCTTAATCCATTGTTCACCGCCAAGATTTAACCAACCACCCTTTTCAGCCCATACAGCATAATATAAATCATTAGCATCATTTTATTACTTTTCCATTAGTGTTTTACCTCTACGTTAATGCTACATTACCTATTGAAAACTATAACAAACACATATGTTATAAAATATATTTTTTTGAGGAAACTTTAACCATTTATTGTTATAATTATATCCGCAATATTTTTCCAGAGGGGTTCCTATGAAGAACCGTAGGATAATGGACATACTTTGTACTCCCCTTCTTTAATACGTTCATAGAAATATAGAAAGGGTTTATACGATGGGACAATTTCAAAGTAATTTTCAATCGGCACAACAAATCGCTACGCAAATGAGAGCAGCTATGGGAAAATCATCTCTGCTTTCCCATCGAAATAAATTTTATTTTTAATATAAAGGAGTACAATAGTAATGAAATATCCGTATAGCTTTGAAGTACTTACCAATGGAAAATTAGTTATGAGACTTCCCCAAGAAATTAAACTTATTGAAACTTTTTTAGGTGTTGAAGTTTCTGCGTTTGGAGATTGGATTTTAGAAGAAATACATATTGTTTTAAACGGGGAAAAAGATTGCGTAGTAGTAAATGGTAACATTTGCGGTTTAGAAATTCGGAAAGATACAACTACTGTCCTAGACAATTTTGCCGAAGATGGTAAGGGTGAATTTTGTGAGATAGAAACGGTTGAATTAGTAGACTTAATTCATATTTGGCTAGATAAACAAAAGGAATTTAAAAAAGGGAAAAATAAAGAATTGTAATAATTTAAGTAGCTGGCTTCTATATGAAGTCGGCTTTATTTATTATTTCATATGCCTCTCATTATCTATATCCCTTTCGTAATTGCTAATTAGCACCGTCCACATTTTTTCCAGATGACTGGAGTCGAACACAAGTCTTAAAAGCTATTGAAGAAGCTTATGGAAATGCTAGATTTCAAACTGGCTCAAGTAATGCATATATTGGGGTAACTTCAAATGGAATGAAAATCAGAATTTTTCTTACTCCAAATAGAAAAATTATATCGGTATTTCCAATTTATAAAAGATAGGAGCAAGAAAAATGAAATATAATTATGAATTTATTGTTGGTCCATATGATACATTATTAATAAAATTACCTTCAGAAATATCTATAGTTGCAGATTTTTTAGCTTCTGATATACAAGGCGGGACCGCGGAACCATGGATTACAGAAATCGATCAAGTGTTAAACGGTAAGGAGGAATCCTCCAAATTCGGGGGGAATGCCTGTGACTTAGAAATAAAACCAGATTTCACACATATCTCAAATCGTTATGTTGAAGATGAAGATTATTCATGTACAATTGAAACTTCTGAGTTAAGAGAATTAATTTTAATATGGGAAGCAAAGTTAGCTCTACTATAAATAATGAAGGTACAATGTTTTTTAATGAAAAAGTACGATTTTTCACTTGTTGGTTTGAAGACTTTGAATAATTTTTTGATAACCTTGATTGACTAAGTACCTTTCAAACCTTATAGGTAAATAAACAAAACTATCTTGATAAAATGATTAAACAAGTAGGAAAAAATATATTATACAAAAGAGCATCCTTTAAGTGGATGCTCTTTTGCAACTCTTACTTCACATACACATAGGCTTCATTTGCTGTTACATAGTATGTTTTACCTTTGTTGTTGTGTACTTTTGAAACCACCTATTACTTAATAATTACATGTTCCTCACGAATCCAACGATTACCACCAATATCAACATGCCCATCTTGTCTATTAAACAACTGATACGGCTCACTTCCATCCACAAAACCAGTGTCATTGCCGCTCGGCCCATCGTAAGTTCGGATTTGATATCCTGGCCAATATTTAGTGTATGCATAGAACCATTGGACATCAAAATGTTTTAGGTAAGCCCACTGTTTTTCATTTCCAAGGCAGATCATATTTTTTTCTCCACCACCCCAGTATCCTTTCTGGATTAAGTAAGGGATTTTTTGTGTAATACGTCCAGCAAAAATAGGATCAGCAGGATTTTCATATAGATTCACACCATAACCATCATCGTATTTCGATGTTGCATGTCCAATTCCCTCTTTTTGAATAGGCTGAATTGGATCAATTGGGTTAATTGGATTTAGTTCATTACCACCAATAAACCAAGATAATGGCTTGTCTCCATTTAGAACATTTAAGTCAATTTTTCCTACACCATCAAGCCAACCGCCTGTTTCTCCGTCTGCATATTGCCATAGATCACACGCATAGGCAGGTTTATTACTTCCATAACGAGGAATCCATAAAAAGTCTGCTTTCACCTTATTTAAACCATATTGATTGTACATATGATGTGATACATAAAATCCAACTTTCCAACCTGCCGCTTTACATGTATCAATAAAAGCTTGAGAAGCAGCTGCTAGATTGTCGGGGCCACAACTTTTTAATGTATCATCTTCACAATCTAGCACTAAGAATTTAGCATTTGAATTTGTTCTTTTCATAAAATCGTTCGCTTCCACAATTGCATCATTAACAGAAACATAGCATCCATACGCATAGGCAGCATGTGGAATACCACGTTTCTCGGTTCTGGTGCA
The DNA here is from genome assembly GCF_022663495.1 of Bacillus cereus group sp. BfR-BA-01383. NCBI lineage: Bacteria > Bacillati > Bacillota > Bacilli > Caryophanales > Bacillaceae > Bacillus > Bacillus cereus group sp. BfR-BA-01383. The sequence goes on along the minus strand of NZ_JAKUFP010000042.1, from coordinate 79 downwards.
AAAAATCTATAAAACTTGGACATACTGATACTATTACTCTAAAAAGGTGTGTGATTGGTATGGAAAAGAATAATTTGTT
>NZ_JAKUFP010000041.1:0-33933 GCF_022663495.1 Bacillus cereus group sp. BfR-BA-01383 | reverse complement strand
CTACTTTTATAACATCTATAAAAGATAATAAAAAACTACGTGGAAAGACCGCATTTTGTATAAAAATATACGTTAAGTTGATGGATGTGTGGTGCTACCCCTACTTACTGTTACGCAGGATAGTGCCAAGAAATATATTGTGGATCAAGATCCTGTTCCTCTATTAAATGAGCGATTTCATCAATAATAAGAAAATAAAGTTAAGTGTCATAGTATAAGGTTATATTTTGACAAATAGCTCAAAAAAGAACCCAATTAATAGGTTCTTTTTTTGATGCTGATTATTTTTGTTCTAAAATGCGTTCAACCTCATCTATGCCTAATTTACTGGCTTTAGCGATCGTTTCAAGTGGTACACCAAGTTCATTCATACCTTTAATCATCTGTATTTTCCCTTGCTGAACCCCTTCTTGAATGCCTTCTTTTTTCCCCTCATTACGAGCATGAGCAAACTTTGCAGCCTCATCCATTAAGGCCTTTTCTCTTGCTTCATATGCTTGACGGAAAGAAGAATCTTGACTCATACGTTCCCACTTATCCATTGCTTTTTGTAAAATCGGATCTTGGTTCATGGCAATGTCCTCCAATGTTTGTGTGAGATACTCATCTTCATTCGCTGGTAATAATAATAACCAACGAACAAACGAGTCTTCCCACGGATTAACTTTCTCTTCACGCCATTGCTGTAGTAACTTTGGAATCTCTACAATATGAACTTCGATATCGTCACTTAATAACTTTTGTTGTTGCTGGTTCCAAAGGATTCCTGTTGTATGAAACGCTTCATATTCTGGAAACATCACAAAGTTTAACAAGTTAATGGTAATCGTTTTATGAAGTGAGCTATAAGGCATCCCTTTTTGCAATTGAGAGGTGTATAGCCTTCCCCAATAATACAAGCTTCGTTTGATCATATCGTGATTGTTATTTAATTGTATTTCTACATTTACCTTTGTTCCTGTATTTAATGTAGCCGAAATATCTAAAATTGATAATTTATCTTCTTCATATTCTCGATGCAAATGTGGATCTTCTAATTGCAGGGAAACAATAGGTGATTCTAAAGAATCTTTTAATATGGCATTTAAAAAGGCAACTAAAATATCTTCATTCCCATTTGTGCCAAATAACTGCTTAAATGCAAAATCGATACGTAAATTTACTAATGAATTGGACATGGTTTTCCTCTTCCTGTTTCAAACTATATCTTTACCTTTATTGTACATAAAAACAAAGTCAACATGCAAACAATCACCTAGGATTTATATAGGGAATGCTTACAAATATACACAATAGATTATCGAAGATTATTTGGGGTCACCATATCATTTTGAGAAAAATGTACGCTAAGGAATTTATCGTTTTCTGACATTCATCTCCCACCTAAAATTGGTGTTTCACACCTTCAGATTTTTGAGGAAGGAGTCTTCTGTCAAAAAACGATAAATATTTAAAACAATTCAAATAGAATAAGGTGAAACCGGATCTTGGTTTCACCTTATTCTATTTCGAATTTATTATATATTAATTACACATTAAAACTCACCATCACCAATTAAATTTCCTGCATCATTATCTTTAGTAAGTCTTTGCTTCAAATAATTTTCTTTTGTAGTTCTATCATTTTTATGGCCAACTGCAGCTGCGATAAGATGTGGTGGTAGTTTTTTGTAATCATATAAATACTGTACATAAAAGTGTCTAAAGAAATGAGGTGTGATGCGTATATTCTCTGTAAATTGTAGTTTAGTCTCCTTGATGATCTTAGAAATATACTGAGATAGATAATTCTCTCTGTAGGAAGTATGATTCTTTGTTTGGAATATAGTCCCACCGTTTTTATTTCCAATATCAATAGGCAATCGCCTGCGTATACGAAACGCGACTATACGATTAAAGATTTCTTTATTAATAGAAACGATCCTCTCATCATCACCTTTTGTAGCCACCGTTAAGTAATAACGGTCACGCATTGAATCATACTCAAGATCTTCCCACTTTGCATGCGAAACTTCTGCAACGCGTAATCCCGTAGTAGCTAGGACCGATAATAAAGCATAATTGATTTCATTATCCTTATAGTAATGAAGCAACTGTTTCACTTCCTCATATGATAACTCGCGTTTTGGTTTATGGTGTTTATTAACGGTAGTACTTAGAATTTCCACATGAAGAGGTTCCTGGATATATTGAATTTCATATAGCCATTTCAAATACGAACGGATCACACCTAGTTTCCGACTAATCGTAGATGCTTTGTATTTTTCTTTTGATTGATAGGAGATTGCCTCCTGGGATAACCATTTTTGATAGTTACGTATATGTCGCTTTCTTAAGTTCCTCCAAACTTGACCCTCTACATAATCTTTAACATCTTGCTGCAGAAATTCTGTACTTTGTTTGATGAAAAAATAGAACTGGCTTAAGTCACGTGCATATAGAGTCCTGGATGCATCCTTTACACGTTTTTCTTGGTCAAAATGTGTTTGCCGATTTAAATAGTAATACAATATTTCTTCATCTGAAAACCCCTCATATGTATATGAATCTTCTCTTTCGTTATTTTCCTTTTTAAACTCAGCTTCATTTATATATTCTTGATTCCATATCGCAATTATGTTTGAGAAATTTTGTTTTTGTTTCTCTATATTTTCTAAATAAGTTTCACTATTAATTGTATTTAATTTAAATTCCATTGTTAATCAACTCCATATTAATTCCCTTTATATCTAATATTATAACTGAATTACATTAAAAGTTACTTACATAATAAGATTAAATTTTATAAAAATGAAACTAATGAATAAGAATAGAAAATGTTCTATTTTCTATGGTTATTATCTAATTCTTTTTATAAATTATCTTTTATATAATTTATAATTATATAAAAGATAATTTAATTAGAAAGTGAATTTACATTTCATTTATTTTTAAAAATAAATTAATGTATAATTGTGTTATAATGTAATTTACATTATATATTTTTATCAATTTAACTTTACATAATAAAATTATCGATTTTACATAACAGAAGTTTACACATAGGAGGAAAAGATATGTTTGAAAGACATGAAATAAATATGAATACAAATGAAGTAAAAGCTTATTTAGGAATTAGTAGCTTCATTTTTAGTACTCTTATGAAACAAGGACAATTAAATCCAATTAATCGAGAGACCTGGCGTTTAGATGGTAGCTTTTTATTTAAGCAAAAAGACATAGAAAAGTTGAAAGAAGATCGTGAAACAGAAGGAATTACCTTATATCAGGCAGCAAAAGATTATAATGTGAGCATGTATCAGCTTGAAAAGTGGATAGAAGAAGAAGTATTGACTTGTACTATACAGAAACATCGTAATCGTGAGACTAAATTTGTAAATGAGGAAGAAATAAACGGATTGGTACAGCAATTGGATCAGGCCAATACGCTGTATACATTCTCACAAAAATATAATGTAGTATTGTTCCAAAAATTCATGGAAGGTAATAAATTAGCACGCATTATATCCATTCCGAAGCGCGGGGATATTGTGCTTATTGATGAGTTTGGAAACAATATGACACTAGAAGATTCAATTAAAATGGGGTATAAGCCTGCATATATTTTATCTGATAAACCAAGAAGTCATCACCAAAAGTTTGTAAAGTTTCGTTTTCCTAAATCAAATCAATTGCGAAGTAACATTTTCCACTTAATTGACTTAGTACTACAGTATGTATCACCAAGAAATATTAAGATTTCTGAGGAAGATGGTTTTTGGTACTTTGATATTCGTCAATCCATTATTCAATTACCAATGCAAATGCAGGTAGAATGGATTGATTGTTTAACCCCATATATAATAGAAGGAAAATTAACAAGACGTGTTAATAATAGCGTGTATTTAGATAGCAGTAGTGTTACTAAGGCAGTAACGATAACAAGCAGTGAATACCATGCAATCACAAACATTGTAAAAGAAACGAACAGTTCTATTGAAGAATTTATTGCATCCGCTATTCGTGAAAAGATTTATGATTATCAAGCGTCAGACAACTAAATAATAAAAATAAAGAAAAGACGCTTTAAAGCGTCTTTTCTTTATGTAGATTTAATTTGGGTTAATAACAAATTCTTATGCAATAATATATAACGAAATCGGAATGGATATTATTTTTGAAGAAAAAGTTTCCGGAGCAACAAAAGATCGTAAGCAACTTCAAAAAATGTTAGAGGATATACAAGAAGGTGACATCATTTATGTTACGGACTTAACTCGGATTACTCGTAGTACACAAGGTTTATTTGAATTAATCGATAACATACGGAGTAAAAAGGCAAATTTAAAATCCTTAAAAGATACATGGCTAGATTTATCAGAAAATAATCCCTACAGCCAATTCTTAATTACGGTTATGGCGGGTGTAAACCAATTAGAACGTGATCTTATCCGTATGCGGCAGCGTGAAGGGATTGAGCTGGCTAAGAAAGAAGGAAAGTTTAAAGGTCGGTTAAAGAAGTACCATAAAAATCATGCAGGAATGAATTATGCAGTAAAGCTTTATAAAGAGGGAGATATGACTGTAAATCAAATTTGTGAAATTACAAATGTGTCTAGGGCCTCATTATATAGAAAGCTATCGGAAGGGAACAGTTGATGAGTTATACCAAAAATCGGGAATATATAATAGAAAATAAATTTCATATAGAGGTGGAATTATATGCCTAAAATTGACAATATGTTAGCAATTCTATGGATGCTTCGTTCAGGTGAAAAAATTACTGCAAAACAAATTTCAGAAAAGTTAGAGATGAATATAAGGACTGTGTATCGTTATATTGATACAATTTCAACAAGTGGCGTACCTATAATTTCAGAACCAGGACATAACGGTGGATACACTTTATTGAACAATTTTATTGAGGCTCCTCTTTTTTTTGATTTTGAGGAGCAAACTTCACTATTTCACGCTGCTGTTTTTGCAGAAGAAGCCGGATATTATGGAGGTGAAGCACTAAATAGGGCCATTTCAAAACTAAGTAAATACTCAAATCAAGAGCAGGAAACAAAGATAAACCAACATTTAACTAGTCTTGAAGTAATAAGTCGATTAAGTTCACTCTCTATAGAACCTTTTTTGAAGGAGTTGGAGCAGGCCGTAGCTGACGGGTACTCAGTAAAAATTCTTTACCATAAAAGTGGCGAAAAGCAATTAAATTATAGATTGGTCGATCCGTACAGAATTATCTATTGGAATAATAAATGGTATGTGATTGGATTTTGTCATCTTAGGAATGATATCCGTAGTTTTAGAGTAGATCGAATTGAAAGTCTAATGCTAACCGAAAATAAGTTTAACCGGCCAGAAAAGTTTTCAGCACGTGACTTTTTTATAAAAAGTCTTCTTCCAACTATAGAAGATAAGGAAGGAATTATTTCTTTGGTTATTAATGGGGAGAAAAGTGTATTGGCTGATATTTGCCAACATTGGTTTTTAGGACATTATTTACAAGAACGGACTTCAAATCAAGCAGTTTTTCTTCTTGAAAAAGATATTATACATACATATGTACCTTATTTACTTTTACCGTACAATAAATCTATTAAAGTTATTGAGCCAATAAGTCTTAAGAAAAGACTTATTGAAGTTCTGTCGGAATTAATAAAATTTCATCAAGTATGATAACTTCCCTGACGTTAACTGTCAGGGAAGTTATATTATAATAGCTATATCAATTGTGATTGGAGTGTTATTGGATGCAAACAAAAAAAGTTTTTCTATATGTATTTAATACAATGTCGGACTGGGAATATGGACATTTAATTGCTGAACTAAACTCAGGAAGATATTTCAAAAAAGATTTAGCACCTTTAAAAGTAATTACAGTAGGAGCTAATAAAGAAATGATTACTACTATGGGAGGACTGAGCATAAAACCAGATATTTCCCTTGATGAATGTACTCTTGAGAGTAAAGATCTTTTAATTTTACCAGGAGGGACTACTTGGAGGGAAGAAATTCATCAACCTATCTTGGAAAGAATTGGCCAAGCTTTAAAGCTTGGCACTATTGTTGCTGCAATTTGTGGTGCAACTGATGCCCTCGCGAATATGGGATACTTGGATACTAGAAAGCATACAAGTAATAACTTAGAATATACTAAAATGGTATGTTCTAACTATAAAGGAGAAAAGTTCTATGAGTTGGGATCTGCGGTATCTGATGCGAATTTAGTTACTGCATCAGGAATAGCTCCTCTGGAATTTGCAATGGAGGTACTGAAAAAAATAGATGTATTTACATCAGATGCATTACATTCATGGTATAACCTAAATAAGACTCATAAACCTGAATACTTCTTCCAGTTAATGAATTCAATAAATAAATGAAATAACTAAAAAGCTCAATTTCTCTATTTTGATTTGCAGAGAAGTTGGGCTTTTTAATTTGGAATTCCCTTATCGTTGTAAATCCGCATTTTCCTGACGCTACCCCATGCCCATCAAGCTAATATTTTGAGTACCCCCAAAACAAAAATTTTATCTCTCCACAGTTAGTTGTCTATGAGAATTCAGTTCGTTTTTTGTTTTGGGATATTTGCTTTTCTTAGCTTGATGGGTGTGGGATCACCATGTTATTTGGGAGTGTACATATCCCTTGTTGTTTTTATTATGGATAGGATTAGGCTATTTAGTATGTTTCTCTACATCTAAACTACTATAATGGTTGTTTTATAAATTAACAACATTGCAAAATTAACCAAGTATTTTCGAAGTTTTTTTGTAATAAGTCTTCTTTTTTTATCCAAAAATATAGTCTACCAGAATCTCCCCAATACATTTCCAAATCATCATTGGTATCAATTTGTAAAAGTAACATCCAATCATGAGGGCTACCAGGCAAACGTTTTATCTCTTTATCTGAAGGATACGCATTTCCTAAATAAAATCCGTTTGTAACAAGATGACACTCTTCAGCCATTTCTTCTGATTGTATGGCTTGTGCTGAACCGAGTAAATGATGAAATCCATCGTTCTCTTCTCTGACATATGATTCTTCTATTTCTTCGTAAAAATCCCATTCATCATCATCTGATAAACCTGTTTCTCCAATTTTTTCTTTTGCCAATGTCCATGTTTCTTCAAATGAAATTAATGAAGAAGGGAATATTTCCTTTGTGATTTCTCTTCTTTTTAGATTTTCTATATTTTCTGTGTACAGAACACGATGTCCTCCAATATCTTTTGGGTCAAACCCCCATGGTTCTTCTTCTACATCATAAAAGAAATACAACATGCCCTTCGTAGGCAGTGGATTTCCTTTGTGATAGGATTGTACTTCCTCTAAATTCAGTTGTCCAATAAAATATAGAGGCATGTCATTTTTGGTTGGAATCTCTAATTCATCAGGTAAATCAGGAAAACCTCCGAATCTTGATGTTCCCACTGCTATTTTTTCATCAGCTTCTTGGCATAAGTGTATTTGAATCGTTGGTTCAAGTGTATCTAACATGCGCTTCTCTAGATGTACGATACCATACTTTTTGAGCACATTTTGTAGCATTTTTTTCATTATGTATCACCTCATTCTTATTGTACAACAACAAAGTTTTAATTCATCTTCAAAAAATAATAATATCGTTGATAATATTTAAAAAGGGGTTCTGGTGCATCGCTATCAAGCTAAGATAAATTAGTATCCCTACAACGAAAAAAACGCTATTCTTTTTGTAGAAATATACAGAAAGGATGGCGTTTTTGATGAATCCTATCATTTCAAATGAACTGAATCTTTTCGCACAAGAGCTACAATACTTTTTATCTCCAATAGTCCTACAAGATATCGCCAAACAAGTTGGTTTTGTACAGCGATCTAGTAAGTATCAAGCAAACGAACTCATTGCCCTTTGCGTATGGCTCAGTCAAGAAATCGCTAGCACATCACTTACACAATTGTGCAGTCAGTTAGAAGCTTCAACTGGGGTACTGATGGGCTCAGAAGGATTGAATCAACGCTTTAACCCAGCAGCTGTCGCATTTCTTCGAGAAGTCTTTACTTCTCTTCTCACACAAAAACTCTGTTGTAATCACTCGCTTTCTGCACACATGATCTCTACTTTCAATCGTATCCGTATTTTAGATGCAACAGTGTTTCAACTGCCTGATCATTTCGCCACTAACTATCAAGGTTCAGGCGGGAGTAGTAATACGGCAGGCGTGAAAATCCAATTGGAATATGATTTACTTAGTGGTCAATTTCTTAACGTGCAGCTTGGACCAGGAAAGAATAATGATAAAACATACGGTACCATCTGCCTTGAAACCGTAGAGGCGGGCGATTTGTGTTTACGTGATCTTGGTTACTTCGATTTAGGAGACTTACAAACTATTCATGATAAAGAGGCTTACTATATCTCGCGGTTGAAGCTGAATACACGCATTTATATCAAGAACCCTGAGCCAGAATACTTCAACAACGGCACGTTAAAAAAGCAAACAGAATACATCCAGCTTGATATGACACAAATGATGTCGGGTCTAATCCCTGGTGAAACGATAGAAATCCCCGAGGCATACATTGGCCAAAATCAGAAGCTTCCAGCACGTGTCATTATCCATCGTTTAACCGATGATCAAACGCAAACACGCCTGAAAAACCAAGCGATACGTGAAAAGAAAAAAGGCATCGTCATGAAGGAGAAAAGTAAACGTTTAATGGGTATGAATGTATATATCACGAACACGTCTCTAGAAGGAGTACCAACGAACTACGTGCACTCATTGTATTCACTTCGTTGGCAGATTGAAATTTTGTTTAAAACGTGGAAGTCATTTTTTGAAATTGATGAATGTAAAAATATTAAAAGAGAACGCCTAGAGTGCCATTTATATGGACAACTCATCGGCATTCTCCTCTGTTCTTCTACGATGTTTCAAATGCGACAGTTTCTGCTTGAAAAGACAAAGCAGGAGCTGAGTGAATACAAAGCGATTTATATGATTAAAGATTACTTTCCGTTACTGTTTCAAGCGATAGCCGTTGGCACAGAAGAAATTTTAAAAATTCTGCATCGCCTTTATCAGCTGCTCAAAAAGAACGGTCGTAAATGTCATCGGTATAAGAAGATGACCGTCTTTGATATTCTAGGGATTGTGTATAAAACGACAGTGAAGCATAGACAATCTGCCTAGCGAAAAAATCACGTTTTAATAGGCTTCTTTAGCATGCTTACTTTTCTATCAATTGCTAGTTTTGAAACAAGGATCGTTTCTTATCTAGTAATTTACTTGGTTAGCTTGATGGGCATGTGACGCTACCCCACATCCATCAACTTAAGAAAAATAAAGGCCCCAAAAAAGAAAAAATGGGCCGAACTCTTATGAATAACTGTGAAAAGGTAAAATTTTTGTTATGGGAGGTTTCTGAAAATCTTAGCTTGATGGGCATGGGACTGAACCCCCAATACTTTATTTTAATAATGACTCTTTTCATGAAATAAAAATCAGTTATCAGTCTACACCATTTTGTAGATTTAGCAATAACAAGTGTGTATTTGTAGAATTTTAATTAAGTTTAATAAAAACGAAATCGCTCAACCTAATCAAGCATCCAATAAAAAAACTCCATTTTGAATAAAGATTGATCAAAATAGAGTTAGGCTTTCTAATGAAGTATGGAATTTTTATAAAAAAAGTTTGATTACTTCACCATCCAATTTTCAAATGCTATCAATTAACCTTTTTACTGCATTAACTACGACTTCTGGTTCATCATTTTGTATATAATGGGCACTATTTTTAGCTATTATATATTGACCATTAGAGGATATCTGAAGAATGTCTTTCTGCATTTTATTCCATAGCCCTTGTGATTCTTCTGAATAATGAGCTTTTTTACCTGCTGATATAACAATTAAAGGGACACTCATTTTCCTTCTTGAATCCTTTAGCTGTTGCAGGCTTTCCATAAATTCATCATATGTACCCTCATAAACAAATTGTTTGTTATAAGCATCTTGAAACTCCTTAGGCATTGTTGGCAAAAACCTATCTTTATAGTCTTCGGGTGTAGAGTCAACTAGCACTACCCCTGCGACCTCTTGAGGATATTCAGAAGTATATATGCGTGCATTTACCCCACCAAAAGAATGTCCCACCAAGATGTAAGGGGGCTTAATACTCAATTGAATAAGGGCTTCTTTTAACTCTTTTACCATATATGTACTTGTTCTAGGATTTAAGCTTTTCCCACTTTTTCCTAATCCAGCCCTATCATAAACGAGGACATTTGTAAGTGCGGAAATTTCAGACACAACAAACTTCCACGATTTGGAATAGTCTCCATATCCAGCATCCATTATGACAGTTGGCTTATTCTTTTTGTCCCCATAAAATTTTGTAAATAATTTAAAACCATGAAGTTGAACAAATGTTTCTTTCACTGTTTGAGCTATCATCTTTGTATCTCTCATACTATACCCCCTATGTAGAACGCTAACAATACTCTCCACCGTTTTCAAATAACCTGCCCCTCTGCTTAATGAAGAATCCTGAAGTTAAACTTTTATTGAACTTTATTATTAATTATCAACCTTTATTTCAAACTAACATCATTTTTATCTTTCAGATAGTCTCTTTTATTCTAATTTCTTCATTTCTTTCAGCCGTTCTATATCCTTTTCTGAAGCCTTTTCTATTTTATACAATTCATAGCTACCCTTTGTCTCATTTATCACTACAAATTCAATTTCATTCCGAACATCGCTTTTAGTTTTTCCCTTTTTATAACCAATAACATTATCTAATATAGTTTCTCCACTATCTTTTTTATATAAATTATAGCTAACAGGTGGCCGGCCAATTACATACTTATTATCAGAAAATCCGACTATATCATCCCCCCCTAATCCTGTCGAAACACTCCAGACAAAAATAATCTGAAATATAGAATAAACAACAATACCGCATAAGAAAAAAATAGGATTGATTTAAAAAATAACTTTAAAGGTATCCTGCCCAAAAACATTCCCTCCCATTTCACCTCGGGATAGCAAGAACAAAACGTGAATTTTGTACGCTAAGGACCCGGATTTTTTAGATTGTTGAACTCAATCTCCCGTTAGTGCAATAAGAAAAAGAGTTACCGCAGTAACCCTATTGTTTATAATACACGTCATTGGGAGAAGCTATGGCAATACAATCTTTTAACCTCCACCAATTCCTGCCCATTGAATTCCATTCTGTATATATCTGGTTTTGATGTCTGTAGTAAAAAATTCAAATCATACTTACTGTCATAATACCCCATCATCAAAGTCATAACAGCTCCATGAGTTCCTACTACTACTTTCTGTCCTCGATAGGTGTCTAATAAATCTTTTAAGACTTTTATAGCACGTTTCTGACAGTCGGCATTAGACTCTCCTCCCTTTAAAGCAAAGCCAGGTTCTAAGAATGACTTTGTTATCAAAGGGAATAATTCTTTATCCGACATTCGTTCCTCTTCAGCAATAAAAATTCTCTCTTTTAAGTCTTCAAATACTAAAACTTCTTGTCCTATTTGCTTCGCTAACTGCTGAACAGTTAGAATTGAACGATTGTATGGACTTGAGATAACAACATCAATTCCCTCACCTTGTAATATATCTGTTATTCGTTGAACATCTAATTTTCCTTTTTCAGTTAATCCTCTCGTTTTTTCTTCTCCAAATTTCGGTGAATCCCCATGTCTCACCATATATATGAAAGTTTTCATAATTACCTCCAATTTTTTAGGTTTCTTTATTCCATATATAGCTTATATTAATTTAAAAAAACTTTCCCGATGACCATAACTAATACTCACTATAAAGCCTTCTACATGTGATATCTTAAATACGTTTCTTTACAATTCCGTGAACGAAAATGTATTATGTTATAAAATAAAAGAACATGTAAAAAGGAGAGCTAAAGCAGGCGCATTCTGTTGTAGCTCTTTTTTCATTTTCTAATTAATAATTCGTTTACATATTCACGAGCCCAACGATCGGCGTCTAATACTGTTTCTAAATCTGGATTTGCAGTGCTGTGATGAGCTTCAAGAGTAGAATAAATTGTTTTTTCAATATCAAAAAATGAAATTTCATTTTGTAAATATAGCGCATTTGCAATTTCGTTCGCTGCATTTAAGACAGCAGGTGTTGTACCACCAATTTTCCCTGATTCATACGCATAATGTAAGCAAGGGAATTTTTTGAAATCTGGTTTTTCAAAGTGTAGGCTAGCTATCTCTAGTAGGTTTAATTTTTTATAGTTCGATTGTAATCTAGTTGGATAATGGAATGCATATTGAATCGGCATTCTCATGTCAGGGGCACCGAGCTGTGCCATGATAGAGCCATCTATAAATTCAACTAAAGAATGAATAATACTTTCTTTATGAATTAAAACATCAATTTTCTCATAAGGGATATCAAATAACCAACGTGCTTCCATGACTTCAAAGCCTTTGTTCATTAATGTAGCTGAATCAATGGTTAGTTTTGCTCCCATTAACCAGTTGGGATGCTTTAAGGCATCTTTAGCTTGTAAGATTTCCATTTCTTCGCGCGTTTTATCTCGAAATGCCCCCCCTGAAGCAGTAACAATAAGCTTCTCGATTTCTTGATTATTTTCCCCATTTAAACATTGAAAAATGGCAGAGTGTTCACTGTCTACTGGAATTAAGCGGCAACTGTTTTGTTTCGCTAATTCTGTCACAATATGTCCTGCCGCAACTAATGTCTCTTTGTTAGCAATTGCTATATCTTTTTTCGCTTTTAATGCTTCAATGGTTGGAAGGAGACCAGAGACACCGACAACTGAAGTTAATACAAGATTAGAATCGGGGTGAGTTGCAACTTCAATTAATCCATCTGTTCCATATGTGACTTTTGTATCTGTAGGAACTCGCTTCCGAAGAGCATCTGCTAATTCTTTTGTACTTACGCTTACAATACGAGGATGAAATGTATGTATTTGTTTTTCAAGAAGGTCAATATTGTGATTTGCTGTTAAACCAATAATTTTAAAATGTTCCGGATGAGAAGCGACTACATCTAATGCAGACGTACCAATTGAGCCAGTTGAACCAAGAATCGAAATATATTTTACCATGATAATTCCCCCAGAGTTGTAGAATCCTTTTTTGCAAACCTAAATATAATTAGACAAAAAAGATAATATTCCTTCTTTAGAAAATAGAATATTTATGTTTGTAAAAAAGACGCGAAGTTTTCACTATCCTCAGGTATAAAAAAGCGTTATTCTTTCTAAACAAGCTAATAGTACGCCTTTTTATCTTGTATATGTTGAAGATCTTTCAAATGAAAATAACCTAAATCTCGGATACATAAATCATTCGCTGTTACAGTTGGGACACACAGAGAACCGTAGGTTCGATCATGTTGTTTACCTGGACCTGTATGAAGATGTAGCAACTGTCCATTTAATAGGTCATACTCAAGTTGGATCTTTACCCCCGCTGTATGGCTGCATCCTCCTGCACCCTGATAAATGAATACAAAGGGATCTGGGAGTTGAAATGCAGTTGAATCTAAAATACGAATACGCTTGAAAACAGAAGTATATGGAGAAGAAATCGGCATAGACGAGACCAATTTTTTGTTTAGTAGTTCAGCTAATATGTGTTGTAAAAATTGGACGGCCGCTTTATTAAATCGTTGATTCAGTCCCTCAGGACTGATGAGCACTGCTGTTGATGCTTCTAAACAGCTAGATAACTGAGTTAAAGAAGTTGTAGCGACATTTTGGCTCACCCATACACATAAAGCTACTACATCTTTTGCTTGGTACTTACTGGTTCGCTGTACAAAACCAACATCTCTAGCAAGATCCCGTAAGGTATTTGGAGATAAAAAACTTTGAATCTCTTGAGCAAATAGGTGTAACTCGTTAGATACAGAAATAGACATAAAAAACGCCATCCTTTCCTACGATTCTATAGAAAGAATAGCGTATTTTTTCATTTAAAGTATTATATTATGATGACATTTTATTCAACCGTTCCTGAGATTGAATATTGGTTCTAACAAACAGTCCAGTGTATAAGAGGAATGTCCCCATTATTGCAATGATACCAATGTAAACGGACATCATCGTAGGAACCAAAAATGCACCAATGATAATAGTCATTCTTGCAGTTAGATCCGCACCAATATATGCTAGACCTGCAAAAGCTGAATACGATCCTCTTTTATCAGCCGGAATCATATTAGCTTGTTCTGCATTTCTGATTGGGGAGTAGACAAGTTCACCAACAGTGGCAATAAAATTAAAAATCATCAGTACGTACCAAGTGTTTGCAGATGTTACTGTCACATAGCCTACACCATATAGCACAAGACCTAAAAGTAACGCTTTTTTTCCACTTAGACGATCTGTAAATTTATTTACAATAAACGTTAAACATACTACTAAAAGCATATTTTGTATGTTAAGAATACTTAGCATCCTCACTCCTACTATTTCAAAGTTCCCAATGCTTATTGGATTGAATGTTTCTGAAAGTCGTACACCAATATAACTGTTTAAAGAAAACTCTGCCGCAAATATGAAAGTAGACCCTATTACAACTCTTAAAAATGCTCTATCTTGAATAGCAACTTTATAGTTTTGAATTAGATCAAGTACTATATTTCCATCCCTTTTTTCTAAGTACTCTTTAACTTCTGCAACTAGCCAAATTTTATAAGCAATTGGTAATATAGCAGAAACAAAAGTCAGTAATATAAACAACTCTTTTTGGTGATTAATGTATAAAAAACCACCTAATGCTGCACCAATTGCCATAGAAAGATTCATAAGCCAATAGTCAATTGTATAAACAACTTTTCGATTTTCTGGTGTAGTTGAGTCTATGATGATAGCTTGCATGGATGGGCGCCCAAGACTGCTAGTTATTATAAAACCTACATAAGCGATTGCAAATAACCAAATCATCTTATCTGTAGGATATAAGCTTAAAGTCATGAATAAAAACATCAAAGTACTAGAAAAAGAAGTTAACAATAAGATTTTCTTTCGTTGAAAGCGATCTGAAATGTAACCTCCAATTAAATTTGAAAAAAAACTTAAAATAACCGTTAAGATTAAAAATAACCCGGCCCATACTTTATTTATTTCTTGAGCAAAAAACAATGCCATGAAAGGCATTACTGCTGATGTAACAGCACGATTAAAAAACGATGTAATTAAGCGTACTTTTATATTTTGCTCAAAGTCTTTCCAATTCATCGTATCTCCTCCCTTTGTCTAATGTTATATTAAACTAGACTTATCAAACTAAAAATGGACATATTCAGAAAAACATGTCCACTTATAAAAGGAGATAGGAAAATGGATAAAAATTTACTGAATCTATGGCAATCATTTTCTTCAGGAAATATAAAAATACAAGACCTAGCAGATTTTTTTAATTTAAGTACAAAGCAAACAGTACGTTACTTACATAAATGGATGGATGAAGGTTGGCTGACTTTCATTTCTGGAAAAGGTAGAGGAAATTCCTCCTTTCTCCAATGGTTGAAAAATATAGAACAAATCTATGAGTCGCAAGTAATGGAATTTATGGATCAACAACCTGTTGAAAAAAGTAGTAAATATTTACTATATAATTGGTCTCCAAACAGTAAACTACGCTTGATGACTAAGTTTCATTCAAAATTTGGCTATATACATAATTCGGATGATAAATTAATTATTCCTAGAAGAAAGCCCTTTTTAACAACACACCCGCTCGAGGCTACCGATGTACATAGTGCACATATTGTCGCGAACGTTTTCAATCGACTTGTTTATATGGATGAAAAGGGGAACATATTCCCTGAAATAGTTCACAGTTGGGATTTAACTCAATCTAAGCTTAGACTATATTTAAAAAAGTCTATAAAATTTCATGATGGATCCATCTTAACAGCGGCTGACGTGAAACTATGTCTCTCAAAACTACGTAGTCATAAATACTATAAAGACTTATGGGCACCCATAGAAAAAATAGAGATTGTATCACCATTAATTATTGATATACATTATCCAGATAGTTGTAGTTATTGTTTACAAATGTTATGCATGATAAATACAAGCATTTATAAAGAAAATAACGGCCAAATCATAGGAACCGGTGGTTTTTATATAGGAGAGAATAACCTGGAGAAAACATCATTGATAGCATTTCATGATTATTTTCAAGAAAGACCTTTGCTAGATACAGTAGAATTCATTCAGGTCCCTCTAGAATTTGATACTATTTATCAATCTTCCAAACACCATAAATGTAATTCTACCTTTCAAGTAGAAAGGAATTCAGGTTTCGGTGTTATAATTATGAATGCTTGGCGTAATTCCTCAATTCAACACATAAATGTTCGTAATTACTTACATTCTATTATCGCTAACAATATGAATCATATTCATGAATATGATTCTCAAAAAATCCCAAATATTAAAAGCTGTTTGAAAGACATAGATCATCAAGTCAATATTCCGAAAAGAAAACGTCCCGAATTTAAAGAACCACTTATTATAAAAGCTACTCAGTATACAGAAGCGACAACAAAATGGTTAATGAATATCTTAGAAAAAGAAAAAATACCTTTTCAAGTTAAATGGGTTCCATTTGAAAACTATCTTAGGGATGAAAAACTTAATGAACAAGTCGATCTCTTTATTCATGGTGAAGTATTCGAGATGAATCAAGAGATATCATTTTATTATTTTTTAACAGCTAGATATTCACCATTGGCTAAGGTTTTAAAAACAAATAAATCACTAAGAAAACACCTTTCTAAATACAAACATACACATTTTGAGGAATGGGCTTCATTAAATAAGAATCTTGAAAAAGAACTGATAGAATCCTCTATTATGATTCCCTTATACTATGATACACGTCAAATTCCTTTTTCATCAGATTTAACGAATATTAAGATGAAATATTTTGGATATGTGGATTTTTCTCAACTTTGGATAAGACCTTTAATTTAAAATTCACAAGAAACCTAATTTACTTGTAATAATTATCACCCTATTTAATTTCCCTGATGCCAAAGGTAAATTTTTTAGGAGCACGCATACATCGCTATCAGGTCAACTAAACTGGTATCTTAGAGTCATCAGCTTAAACAATAAATAACACCATCTCCATGTTGTCAATATTTTGAAGGACTCACAAAACAAAATTATTAACTCTCCACAGTTATCTATGAGAAGTTAGCTCGTTTTTTCGTTTTTGGGAACCATCAATTTCTAAGCTTGATGACGATGTGGCGAGACTCCTTAATATAACACCAATTATCAGTAGTCGTATCTAGAAACCAAAAAAAAGTCCCTTTAGATCTTCTAAAGGGACTTTTCACTCATATAATCCTATCTATAGTTAAACAAATAAGATTGAATAAATTTAATTTTTCTTGTTTTATCTAATAAATTGTTTAGGCATTTCTTTAACGTGCTTATCATCATCACGCCAATCATAGGTTTCTTTCTGTGAAATATCTAAAGTTTGATCTCCAATTCTAACAATATTCTTATTTACCCATTCAATATATGGATCCGTATCTGGATAGTTCCAATATATATTTTTCTCTGAATCTGTATCAAGGTTAACTAATTCACCCCTAACAGCATCCGCACTTAATGATCCTGCATTATGAAAATAAGTCTTAATGAGATATTTTCCATCTGGAGATTCCACTGTTCGAATTAATTCACCTTTTGGAACACCTTGCAAACTAAAAAATTTCCAATATCCAAATCCAATTATAATTACTAACATAGTAAGTATAGTTATTAATACTTTTCTTTTTGTTTTTTTAAATTTACCTTTTGTATTTATAATACTCACTCATTCAACTCCAGTCCATAGAATACAAACCATATTATACCATTAAATAAATGGTATAATATATCCAAAAATAAAAATCCTAACTTAATAGTTTTTATAAAAAGGGCATATTTCACATAATTCTCGTTATCAGTAGTTAATAATGAATAGAATTTTCATTATGGGGGTACTCCAAAATATTAGCTTGATGGGGATGTGGGGCGGTACCCCGTCTATAACAGTAACCCTGTCACTACCCCATGTTCTACTGTTTCAATCAAATATATCGCCTTCCCGTTAATATTCCCTAAACAAAAAGAGGTTGCCCACTTTCAGGCAACCTCTTTCTCATTTCTATTCTATAAATCTATTATTAACGATAAGAAGAAACGTCATTACCTTTCCACTCATAATAGTCTAAGATACCAGCGTAAATCGCTTCTGCAGAGCGTTGTCTCCATTCTGGAGAGGATAGTTTTTCACCCTCTATCCTGTTGTCAACGAATCCTAGTTCTGTTAATACAGCGGGCATTGTGTTTTCTCGAACGACATATAAGTCGCCATCTTTTACGCCTCTGTTACGTGTTCCAAGTGCATCCACAAGACGATTTTGAATTTTTTCTGCTAGCATACGACTTTCATCTACATGTGGGTTTGTTTGGCTCGTTGCAGATCTGTAATAGTATGTTTCTGTACCTTGAGCAGTTCCGTCAAAACCATTTCCATGAATACTTACAAAGATATCCCCGTTATTCGCTTGCGCAAATTCTACTCGTTTTTTTAGAGAATCTTTTGCATCTGTTCCTGGTCTTATGTCAGTATCATGTGTTAGCAATACAGTAAATGGTGTTTTTTGTTCAAATAATTTCTGTACGCGTAAGGATGTGTCTAATACAATTTTACTTTCATCCATGTCTACGCCTTCGTGTCCTGGATCCACACCGCCATGACCTGGATCAATAATAATTGCTTTTCCTTCTAAGAAGTTTGCTTGATTTAATTGATTTTTATCAAGCCATTGGAAACCAGCACCTGTACGGATACGAATCCAGCTTCCATTTTCTTCAATGACTGTTACGGTTTGCGGAGCATATTTTCCCGTCACTTTAGAAGAATGTGATGCTTCTTGATATGTAGTAAAGGTTTTATCAATATACTCTGTTTTCTCTATTAATGGCGTCCATTTATCTCCTTGATCCGTTACAATTTTAATCCAGCCATCTCGCTCCTCTTTTATGGTAACGGTTTGAGGTTCATGTTGATTTGATGTAATACCTGATGATAGTGATGGCTGATGATATGTTATGAACTTTCTATCTATATACATTTTTTTCGTTTGCTGTTGACCGCCATTTTTCAACATATCAGTTTTGGCAGTAAGCTGTGCTGCTTCTACACGTTTTATAGGGGTATCCGGTTTCCAACCATTATCTGTACCGACAGAGATATTTAATTCTACTAAAATATCAGCGAACTTTTCACCCCAATGGCCTTTTAAGTCTGCAAATTTCGTAGTTAACGTTCCGCTAACGTCTTGATCCAATTTATATGTATTCACAAGCATAGCTGCCATAGCGGCACGAGTGACTTGTCCATCCGGATTAAATATACCGTTTCCTTCTCCTGCAATGAACCCTGCTTTTTCAGCAGCTGCGATATACGGAGTTGCCCAATGATTCTGTGCATCTTTAAAAGATGGTTTCGCATTTTCATTAACTTGTAAACCTAAAACTTTTGTCATGATTGTTGCCGCTTGAGCACGTGTTAATGTACCATCTGGTGCAAATGTACCATCTGGCATTCCGCTAATTACCTGTTTATCAACTAAATAATTAACTGATTCTTTTGCCCAATCAGGTACATCTGGAAATGTATTTGTTTGAGCTAACCCACTAATTGGATATGTTAATAAATTTACTGCTAAAATACCTGCTGCTACTACTCGATGCTTCATAAAAAAAGAATTCTCCTCCCAAAATCTTCTTAAAAAGAAATTACATATGAATCTCTTAAACTTTAACTTTCAGAAATTTAAAAGACGTATTCGTTACTGCCTAGGCTAGTTTATAATACCTACCCTCTATAGTAAATACATTTAAAAAAAGATGAATATGCGAATATAACTAAGAATAAATTCACAAACATAAGGGGACCCCATCGTCATCAAGTTAAGATTTCATAATGCCCTAGAACGAACATTTTGTGTATCTCACTCGTTTTTATTGTTTTGGGTTAACTCCGTTCATTTTAGCTTGATGGGCATGGGTGCTTCCCCTCATATAAATATATGGAAATTTTTCAATTCTCTAATTTGGCGTTTCTAATCATTTACTCTAGTGTCACTTTATTCAATCAAAATAATATATTAAAAGTTCATGACACCTCACATTGTTAACATAACGTTTTTATCGTCTCCTTATATTGATACCTGCGCCTAAAGGAATACGGACACGATGCTGAGTATGAAGGGGCATTCTAGGAAAATATTCAATGTGATTCTATAAATTTCATTAATGATTTTAATATGATTCCTTCAAAAAACTTACAAATTGTTTGATTAGCGCTTTTAGAACATTACTATCAATATCTGCTATTTTATTAATATAAATGCATGATTTTCCAGAGGTGTATTTTCCAAAGTTTTTTAATAGTTCCTCTCGCTTAGGATCACCAGCTGCAAAATACAAACTAATTTTAGCCTTTCTTGGGGAAAAGCCTACTAATGGAGCATCTCCCTCATGACCAGATGCATACTTATAATGGTATGTTCCAAAGCCGATAATGCTTGGTCCCCACATTTTTGCTGTATAGCCTGTTGTTTCAGTAAATATATCTAATAATTGATAAGCGTTTTCTCGTTTTTTAAGATTTTCAACACTTTCAATAAATTCAATTACACTATTGTTTGTTTCTTTTGTTTTAAGTTTGTACATATTAAAATCACTCCTTTTTAGATATAGGCTTCATAACATATATAAATATAATATAGGGCTCATCATACAAGTCTCACAACTTTAAGGTGCTAACTGCTTCCTTTTTACCTTTCTGTCCATTATGGGGAATAAAGATAATTGAATCACTTAAAATCCCAGTATTACTGAATTTTTCTTAGTAATATAAAATACGGTACGTGAAATTTATTTATCTCTACAGCTAAATAAAAAAAACTAAGCTTATTTTTTATTTAGGATAGAAAATTATGATTTCAAATTTAATTTTCATAATAAAAAATAAAAGATGGCTTAACATCAACCATCTTTTATGGCCCAGTACCTAAAAAACCGCCATCCTTTCCTTTGATTCTACAGAAAGAATAGCGCTTTTTTGTTATACGGCTATAAAAAAGTTCAAATGTTCGTATTATCGCTTTTAGTAATGGCTAATTATATCATTTCCATTCACAATCAAAATATAGGAATGATTTCTTTAGCAATACACAGCAGACTTTGATTTAAGAAAATACAAATACTCTATTCCTGCATCAGTAATTTTTGTACCTGCCCGTCCTCTGCCTTTTACGACGAATCCTTCACTTTCTAAAATATCCAGGCGGCGGCGAATTTGCTGAGGAGATAAAATAAAGTCTGATTCTTTGCTTTTACTTGAAAGCAGATCTCTGCTTGCCGCTTTTCCTTTTTCGTTGCATTGCTTAATTACTTCCAAGATAAAAACATGCTCCTTCATTTCCAGTATACTTCCACATATGGAATATTCGGATGTCACGCTACCTCCCTCTTGTCCCATCATGGACGGAAGATCTCCTTTCGTCACGACATTTCCCTCGCAAATTGTCAGCATATAATCAATTGTGCTTTTTAGTTCTCGTATATTTCCAGGCCATTCATATTGCATAAAATACTCCAGTACATCTTGTTCTATCTTTACCCATTTTCCACTCTTTGTAATGAAATGCTTAATTAAAATTGGTATATCAGCTCTTCTCTCAATGAGTGGTGGAATGCAGAGATTAAGTACATTCAGCCGGTAAAATAAATCGGCTTTGAATGAACCAGCCAGTATCTTTCCCTGAAGATCTTTATTTGTTGCGGTAATCACCCGTACATTAACAGGTATAATTCTTACACCGCCGATTCTGCGGATTTCTCCCTCCTGCAGAACGCGTAGCAGATGTGATTGAACTGTAAGACTTATGTCGCCGATTTCATCCAAAAAGATAGTTCCGTTATCCGCTAATTCAAACAGACCTTTCTTGCCGCCCTTTTGTGCTCCTGTAAATGTCCCTTCTTCGTAACCGAACAATTCACTTTCAAGCAGGTTCTCTGTTAATGCGCTACAGTTTACAGCCAGAAACGGTCCGTTTTTTCGCAATGAATGCTCATGAATAGCATGGGCAAACAGTTCTTTTCCTGTTCCTGTATCACCCCGAATTAAAATTGGATGTTCTGATAAGGCAAGTTTCTTGGCGATTCGCTTACGCTCTTTCATTACAGTATGTTCGCCGATAATATCCTGAAATCCGTATTTAGTATGAAATCCTTTATTACGCATTTCTCTTTGCGCTGTTTTTTCAATTTCAAAGGCTTGATGTACACTCTTAAAAGTTGCGACAATTGTATTTTCTTGCACCATTTGCAATCGAAAAATTACGACATCCACGCCATCTATGTTGAAGAACTTGCTTTCATCCTTTCCATTCATGATGAAATCGGTAATATCCCGACGACTCATCACATGTTCTATATACTCATTAACCACATCTTGTGCCACAATATGAAACAATGCCGTAAGACGTTCATTGATTACCGTAATCCGTCCTTCCTGGTTAACGACCAATATTCCATCATCGACAGTTCCCAACACATTTTGGATATGCTCGCTCATCTGCTTAGCACCCCGCTCTGCATGTAATAGCTTACGTTGTAATTCAATGATATTGCTAATATACCTTTCTGAAACCTTCGAGGATATATCCTTGTTCAAACCGCAACATTCTACAACCTCCAGGATTGTTGTCATATCAAAAAGACGTACGCCTATATCGATTACTTCTTTTATGTAAGAAGGGCACAGATGTGTTTCTCCTGGCGAAACGGCAATTCGAACATCATCATAAAACAATACCCCCTTCCGAAAAGGGATAAATTGAATATGATCGATACCAAGTTGATATAAGGATTCAATAAGATTTATAGTTGCATCATCATTATCATTCACCACCAGAACTGATGAATCTTCAGGTATTCTTAAAAGTTTATCAATATATTCATGATGAACTGTTCTCTTTCCCACAATTATTTCCTCAGCATTCACGGTATACATATCATTTGTTTGATCATAAACAGAAGCTGATGAATACAAGATAATTGTATCTTCAAGGGACTGCGGTATTCCCTCATCCGCAGCATAGCTTTTAATATGAACATAGTCTCCAAGCAATTGTTCCAGTTGCTCCTGTAAGGCTTGCTTTGTTTTTGAGCTTCCAGCTATGAGTGTAAGTGAAAATTTTGACATTAAAACACCTGCCTACGTTTAAATTGGTTCTATTATATCGCCAAAAAAGAACAATAAAAACCAAAAACTCGAATCTTACCATAAAAATCCCCTTAAAAATCAATATATTAATACTGGCACAGATATTGCATATATAAATCGATGAAGTGTCCGAGGTTATGAAAAGGAGGTAAACAGCAGAATACGCGAAAGAGAACATAGTCTATTGGCGGCACTTTGGTAAGCATTCTATTTCAACCCATTTATTTTAAATACAAAGGAGGAACACATATGAGCCAACTACACGAACAGACTGTTTCGCTTGGAAAAAAAGAGAAAAAAATTAATGTTTTTGTATTGCTGTTCGGCATTCTCGTAATAGCGACCCTATTAACTTATTTTTTGCCGACCGGAGAATATGCACGGATTGAAGTAAATGACCGGACAACTGTAGACCCAAATTCTTTTAAATCGATAGCATCAACCCCGGTCGGATTTTTCGATATGATAAAAGCTGTTCATACGGGAATGGTAGAAGCCGGCAATATTATATTTTTCTTGTTGATTATCGGAGGGTTTTTTGGTGTCTTACGAGCAACAGGTACGGTTGATATGCTTATCGCTACATTGGCTAGGAAGTTGGCGACGCGTGAAAAACTATTGATTCCTGCCGTGACGCTGTTTTTCGCTGTAGGTGGTTCTTTAATGGGGATGGCGGAAGAAACTCTGGCTTACCTTCCTCTTATCATTCCTCTGGCGCTGGCTCTGGGATTTGATGCAATTACAGGAACTGCTATCGTCATAGTAGGAGCATTGTCAGGCTTTACAACTGCCATCATGAATCCTTTCACAGTAGGACTTGCTCAAGGAATCGCAGAATTACCGATGTTCTCAGGCATATTGTTTCGCCTTATTTTATTTGTTATCATCTACCTTGTTTCAGTTCTTTATATCTATCGTTACGCAATGAAGGTAAAGAAAAATCCTTCTATAGGAATCTACGGAAAGTATACAAAAGAAGACGCGAAAAAGTTACTGCAATCAAGTGGGAAGTTAACAACAAGACATAAGTTCATCTTAGGAGCTTTTGTAATTAATTATATCGTTTTGGCGTTTGGTGTAATCAAATTCCAATGGTACATTACAGAAATTACATCTTTGTTCCTTTTATTGACAATAATAATTGGAATCATCGGCAAACTATCTGCAGATCAGATTGTTAACTCCTTTATAAACGGCTCTGCATCCTTGCTCGGCGGTGCTTTGATTATTGGTGTATCGCGCGCCATTCTTGTTGTATTGAATGAGGGACATATCGTTGACCCTATGCTGCATCAATTATCTGTATCAATCAAGCATATTCCGGACTATTTAAGCGTTGTTGGTATGTACAATTTCCAAGCTCTTATTCATTTTGTTCTAGCATCTGGCACTGGTCATGCGATGCTGACAATGCCGATTATGGTGCCACTTGCAGACTTATTGGGTATTACACGCCAAACTGCAGTGTTATCTTTCTCTTTTGCTGATGGAATCGGAAATATGATTTTTCCGACCGCTACGACCTTAATGGCAGGCTTGGCGATTGCAGGAATTTCTTGGACAAAGTGGGCAAAGTGGATTCTGCCACTTGTGTTCATTCACTATCTCATCGGATTAGTAGCTGTTATCATAGCTCACTTCATAGGATATGGTCCATTCTGATATAAAACGAAAAGTAATGACAGGAGGAAAAAAGAATTGATTACCTTAATAAAAAATGGAGAAGTATATGCACCCAACTACCTAGGACGGAAAGACATATTAATTGCAGATGATAAAATCGCATTCATAGATGATAGAATCGCAATTCCTAACAACTTTGCTCCTATTCTAGTCATTGATGCGGCAAATCTTTTGGTTGTTCCAGGATTTATCGATTCACACGTTCATATTATTGGTGGAGGCGGAGAAGGTGGATTCAAAACCCGCACACCTGAGCTGATGCTCACTGATATTACAACTGCAGGTATTACAACACTAGTCGGTTTACTCGGTACTGACGGGACAACACGTAAAATGGAAAGTCTGCTTGCCAAGGCGCGGGCACTTGAAGAAGAGGGAGTTTCTTGTTTCATTCACACAGGCTCCTATCAAGTGCCAGTAAAAACGCTGACGGGAAAAATCGAAGATGATATTATTTTAATTGACAAAATTATCGGTGTTGGAGAGATTGCTATCTCCGACCATAGATCATCAGAACCTACATTTGAGGAAATAGTTAAAATCGCCACTGCCGCACGCAATGGCGGTATTCTGTCAGGAAAAGCTGGCATATTAGAAGTTCATGTAGGGGACGGAGAGGGAAAACTTTCATTATTGCATGAAATTGCAGATAAAACCAACATTCCGATTCGGCACTTCCATCCAACACATATAAACCGAAACGAAGAATTATTCAGGGCGGGTATTGATTACGCAAAGCGAGGCGGTTACGTAGACTTTACCACAAGTACTACTCCTCAATTTTTGGAGGACGGGGAAGTGAAATGCAGTGAGGCATTACGTATAATGCTTGAAGATGGGGTCCCAGTCGGACACATCACCTTCTCCTCAGATGGACAGGCCAGTCTCCCCTTCTTTGACAACAACGGGGAGTATGCAGGCCTTCAAGTCGGAAAAGTATCTTCGCTATTTCACGAAGTACGAGAATCTGTTTTAGTGGAAGGTATTCCGTTAGAAACGGCACTGGAAGTCATTACCACGAATCCCGCACAATTGCTGAAGCTTTCAAGTAAGGGCTGTATCCAAACCGGGAAGGATGCTGACATCGTATTGTTGGAAAAAGAAACGTTGGACGTTCACAGCGTCATCGCAAAAGGCAAGTTTATGGTAGAAAATAAAATTCCGATAGTGAAGGGAACATTTGAATAAGAAAGATAAGGAGCTTTTAGTAATTGTTGCAATTCGTAATACACCGAAAAGGCGGAGTCTGTTTGATGTCTTCGCCTTTGTTTATATAGAGCATGAACGGTTTCGATTCCTTTTATCTTACGTGAAGCATAACGAATATTTTGAAATCCTGCGGACTTAGAAAAACAACACTTCACATGCCGATGCTCCTGTTCTATAAGATTGTTTAAATATTTGATTATGTAATGATTCGTGTGTTTACATAATCCTTTTCCTTTAATTTCTTGAACGTACAAAGTAATGCGGGTGCCTTATCTGCACTAAAAACTGTTAGTTCTCCAAACGTTTTTACTAATCTTTTCATAAAGACATATGCCGCCTGATGATCTCGTGTTTTTCGAAATTGAATATCCCATGTGTATCCATCTTTATCGACCGTACGATATAAATAACACCATTTTTCTTTTACTTTTATATACGTCTCATCTAATTTCCACGACGATTGTACCTTGTTGTTATTCGTCTTCCAAATTTGATAGATTAAATTCCCATATTCATGAACCCAACGCATAATCGGTGTTGGATAAATCGATATTCCACGCTCTCTCAAAAGTTCAGATACATCACGATAACTTAAAAAAAACGACAGTAGTAGCCCACGGCTACCAAAATAATATCTTCCTGAACTGTTTCTCTTTAAAATATCGCATTTGTGATTCTCCTTACTCTTTTTTCTAGAATGTAGTCTCATTTAGAAAACTTTGCAACAGAACCCATAATTCACTACAATACTCTCTATACATTTTGGATATACTAAAAATGTATGTTTGCTAATTCATATATATTTCATTACTGTATTTTCAAACGAAATGTAAGGAGGATGTTTATGATAAAAAACTGTACAGCATTACTTATTATTGATGTACAGATAGGTTCATTTAGGGAGAAAAAAATATTATATAAAGAAACGGAATTATTAAAAACCATTCAACTATTAAATTCTAAAGCTTGTTCTGTTCAAGCACCCATTTTTTATATGAAGTTTAACGGGGAACCAGGTTCATTACTAGAACGGGGAACTCCTGGGTGGAAAATTCATGAATCTATAACTCCATCAGCACAAGATACCGTTCTTGAGAAGAAACACCCTGATTCATTTCATAAAACAAATCTTCAACAAGAGCTAAATAAAAAGAATATTAAACATATCGTCATTACTGGAATTCAGTCAGAGATATGTATAGATGCAACATGCCGACGTGCATTCAGCTTAGGATATGATGTTACTCTTGTGGAAGATGGACATAGTACATATGATTCCACATTATTATCGGCATCTCAAATTATTAAGCATCATAACGATATACTAGGTCAATGGTTCGCTCGTGTTAAAAGTGCGAAAACTATTGAATTTTAGTTATATGCCCATACCTTTTTTTACAACACTACATGCAAAAAAAGGTATTCTTAAATATGGAATCTTATGATGGGCATAATACAAATATCGTAGCATCTTTCAAATTTAGCTAAAATAACAATGTATACTCGATTAACCATCACTGAAAAAGGTTCTGGTGCAAAAAGATAATGGAGAGCAAAAAGAATGACTATTTATGCGGTAAGACCAAAGAAAATATTAATCAGACGTATCTGCTTTTGGACAGACTTTTCCCCATGGAAAGTGTGCCATTTTCTAATCATATGCATAGCTTCTATTTCAGCAAGTGTTTTGATTACTGTGTGAAAATCTTGAAATCCTAGCATATATCGGACCCGTTTTTTGATAAATCGATGGTCTTGTTCGACAATGTTGTTTAGATATTTCATCTGTCGTAACTTGATTCCTTCTGGTAGGTCTCCTGCTTTTTGTGATTGTTTCACGGCTTTTGGATAGGCTAGGTTTTTATCAACTTTGAGGACACGAGGTTTTGAGGTATGACAAGAAGCTAAGGCTTTTTTGAAGAAACGTTTAGCTGATTTCGCTTTTCTATTTTTACTTAAGTAAAAATCAACGGTGTTTCCTCCGGAATCCACAGCAAGATACAAGTACATCCATTTTCCTTTCACTTTGATATATGTTTCATCTACACGCCAGGAGTCATTTGTTTTCTTCAAATGACGACAAACGCGTTTATCTAGCTCCGATCCATATCGATGAACCCAACGTATAATCGTTGTTGGATGAATCGGTATTCCACGCTCGCTTAAAAGTTCAGATACATCACTATAGCTTAAAGAAAAACGACAGTAGTAGCCCACGGCTACCAAAATAATATCTTTTTTCACCTGTTTTCTTTTAAACTATCGCATTTGTGATTCTCCTTACTCTTTTTTCTAGAGTGTAGTCTCATTTAGAAAACCTTGCAACAGAACCCCTTTTAGCATTTCAATTAGATTCTCATAGAAATATTCACATGCTTCTGATTCAGAACTAAATGTCTTCAAACTGCTTTTTACTCTCCACTCACTATAATATACTTCCCAGTGTCCATCTTGCTCACTTAAACAATAGGCCTCATTTGGTAATCCCCCTTTTAAGAATAAAAAATATCAAAAAGTTGATTTAGAAAAAGCACTGCCAAAATCTTCAGCAGTGCTTTTTGATTAGACGTACTACGATAATGAGCGTCTACTTTCTTCTATATGTTTGCTCATGAATAGAATTCAAATTTGGATTCTATTCATGAGTTCTGTATGTTCATATATATTTACTTTAATTTCAAGATACGTTCTATTTCCTCCACACTTAACTTACTTGCTTTTGCAATAGTTTCAACCGGTACACCAATTTCATGCATCCCTCGAATCATTTGCATCTTACCTTGCTCAATGCCTTTTTCCATACCCTCTTGTTCTGCATGTGCTAGCTTAGCTTGTTCATCTAAAAGTAATTTCTCTCGATCTTCATATGCTATTCGGAAAGAAGAATCATGGCTCATATTTTCCCATTTATTTATTGCCTTTTGTAAAATTGGATCTTGATTCATCGCAATCTCCTCCAATGTTTGAGTTAAATGTTCATCTTCATGTGCTGGTAATAATAACATCCAACGAACAAATGTATTTTCCCACGGGTTTATTTTTTCTTCACGCCATTGTTTTACCAATTTCGGTATCTCTACAAAATGGATTTCAATGTCGTCACTTAATAGTTGCTGCATTTTTGTATTCCATAATTGTCCGATGGTATGAAATGCATCATCCTGAGAAAACAAAATAAAGTCTAATAAGTTAATGGTAATTGTTTTCCGAAGTGAACGATATGGTATTCCTTCTTGCATTTGAGATGTATAAAGTTTACTCCAATAATATAAAGATCGCTTCACCATATCATGTGTATTTCGAAGCTGAATTTCGATATTTACTTGCGTCCCATTATCTAACGTTGCTAATAGATCTAAAATCGATAACTTATCATCTTCATAAGATTTATGGAGATGTGGATCATCTAGTTGTAGTGATATAATAGGTGCATCTAAAGATTCCTCTAGAATTGCATTTAAGAAACCCGTTAAAATTTCCTGAGAGACTCTTTAGAATAGAAATCACTTTTGACACAAAACAATGATTTTATATGGGGTTCTGGTGCAAGAAAACTAGTAAACTTGGACATACTGATACTACTAAACTAAAAAGGACGTGTATCGGTATGAAAAAAACAGTAGAATTCAAATGGAAACATTATCAGCCTAATATTATTTTATTAACCGTGAGATGGTACCTACGGTACAGCCTCAGTTTTCGTGATTTGGTGGAAATGATGGAAGAACGCGGACTATCTATTACTCATACAACCATCATGCGTTGGGTACATCAATATGGACCTGAATTAGATGAACGAGTACGGCGTCATCTTCAGTCAACCAATGATTCCTGGAGAGTCGATGAAACCTATGTGAAAGTCAAAGGTCAATGGCTGTATCTGTATCGTGCCGTTGATTCAGAAGGGAATACCATTGATTTTTATCTAAGTGAATCAAGGGATAAACAAGCAGCCAAGTGCTTTTTTAAGAAAGCCTTGGCTTTTTCGCACGTTTCTAAGCCTCGTGTAATAACCGTAGACAAGAACCCAGCTTATCCCATAGCTATCCAAGAGTTAAAAGAAGAAAAGCAGATGCCTGAAGGCATCCAACTAAGACAAGTGAAATATCTTAACAATATCGTAGAGCAGGATCATCGCTTCATTAAAAAACGAATTCGCCCGATGCTTGGGTTAAAGTCCTTGCGAACTGCTAAACGAATTATTGCGGGGATAGAGGCTATGCACATGATTAAAAAAGGACAGACTCTCCAAAGGGAAAAGTCTGTCCAAAATCAAAAACAATTTATTCATAAGTTGTTTAGACTAGCTTCATAAGCTAGCAATTTAAAGGAATTTGACACTCTATGTTTCTATCGAGTATTTTTTGCACCAGAACCAGAGTTCCTAATATATTATCCGCACTTACCTGTTCACGTAACATATCAACTCTAGCTTTTAACTCTTCCAAAGTTTGAGATAATACTTTTACCAATTCCTTTAATTCTTGATTTTCTTTGGATAAATCAGATGAAAGTTCGAGTTTCTTTTTCAATTTGATGTTTTGTAACATTTCATCCATTACTTACATCACCTTTTGAATTCCAAAATAAAAAGCAACCAGACGGATGCTTTTTCGATGAGTATTAATTTGTACTTCAATTACGGTAAATGCAGTTTTTTTCTTCTTCCAATCACCTAATGTTGTTTACATTTTTCTGATCCAATAATATTAAGTAACTGGAAGAAGAGCAAAAGCCCTTCTCCGTATACACAACGTGAACTGCAATCGGATGTAAAATCAAGATACAACCGTTCATCCAACCTGCAACCATCGCCACCGGTTATGACGATCCATTTTCAGCTATAAGGAATTTTGTGAGCAATGTTTTCCGCCACTGCTCACAATACAAATATATCACGTTGATTCCAAAACAACCGGCACATTTACTGCCAAAAAGCGGTCACGACTCTGCCAATTATTATAAAATAGCAAGGTCTTTTCATTAATAACCCTTATTAAAACTAACCTAAAAACGCAATCGCATTTTTCGATTTTCTCGCAAATGCAAGAGGATCATCTATCGCTTCCCAGTGAACATATATTAAATGAGGATCATCTTCCAACCAGTGATTGTGAAATGCTGAAACTATAAAACCAACTTTACGAAGATTTGAAATCAATTGATTGGTTTGCTCTTGATTCGTTGCAGTTTCACCTAAACAAAGTGCAACTTCCGATGAATCAAGGGACTCAAACGAAAAGAGTTGATGATGCACTAGAGGTGAATTTGTAGTTCTTCCTAAGATAGTTGCTTCAAAATTTAAAGGTCGCATAACAAAACATACGGGCCCTGATTCAATTTCACCTTCACCACCTAACATTGTAGTAAATGCATCACATAATTCTTGAAATTCTGGAGATACTACAGGTGGTGGTAAATCTGGTGGTAATACTGGACCTAAGAAATCAATAGCTTCTCTTGTTTTTCTCGCAAATGCAATAGGATCATCTATTGATTCCCAGTGAATATAAAATAAACGGGGATTTTCATCTATCCAGTGATTATGCAAACCTGATACGGTAATACCGCGATCACGAAGATTAGAAAGGAGTTGTTCAACCTGATTTTCAAAAGCTGCAGTTTCACCTAAACAAAGTGCATTTCCTGATTCATCAAGAGATTCAAACGAAAAAAATTGATAATTAACCAAAGGTGAATTTGATTTTCTTCCTAAAACTGTTGCATCAAATATTCTAGTTCGAGTTACAGTACATACAGGTCCTGGATCAATTGAATGATCAGTACCTCCTAAAATATCAAAAAATCGCTGGCATAAATTCCCAAATACTGGTTCTACTATTCGTATGTTTTCTTCCATATTATATTCCTCCTAAAATTTTATAAGATTATCTTCCTTAAATTGAAGAAGACAATATATGCTATTCTAGCAATCCATTATTAGCCTGGACAATAATGAAAAAATTAATAGAAAATCATAGCTTGTATCAGATGTCTTCCACTTACCCATATCTTATATTGTGTGTAACTGACCCCTTCGCTGAATCTCTTGCTATCATTGACTTAATTAAACTTTCTCTTTTGAGTTACACAGTACGAAATTTATGAGTAACTGTATAGGAGTACCACCAGCATTTTAAAAAAACACGCTAAGCAAAAAATACAATAAGCTGCCCATATGGACAGCTTATTTACATAATTAAGGTTATAGGAAGTTACTTTTTTGGTTACATGTATTACACGAGATAGACAATATCTTATAGATAGCATCCTACACAGTACTACTCAGACACTTCAGAATACCCTACACGAGGCGGCAACTGTAGACGTGATATTATTTATCTAGGCCTCCCTCTGTAGTACACTGCGTGTGTGTCCCCTGTGGGTAGCCGACTCGGGGGCAGCGCTCCGTATCACACGCATACGGGTGTGTGTATGTCGGTACCAGACATACAGTGAAACTATACAATCATAAAATCGGCCCCAGTAGTTACCAACTAGTTTTCTCATAGGGTCAAAAATGACCTTAAGAGAATGCCAGCTCAATATTTTTATAAAATTTATCCTCCCAAAGGCTCTTTATAATGTAAATACCCTAAGGTAGGACTATAAAAGTTCTACCTCTTTTGTTTGTGTCGGTGAGGTGAAATAATATGCTTAGTACCTAACGGGGGTATTCTTCAAGGGAATTTCACCTTCTCAGGTAGAGCTCAATAGTTTTTATACCCTTTATAGTTCCTATGTTGATGTACTGAAAAGTGACCACATCGAGGTGGGGGTTTTGCTAGTTAGTAGGATTCTTTAACAGTCCTACCTCTGTAGTTGTAACCAATCGAGTAAAACTTTATCGTTCCCCCTGAGCTGGATGCCTCACTTCTTTTTAGGTACATCACTCCACAGGAAGAACCAACTCCCTATAGCTACAACTAACAAGGCGACCGAGCCAGCAAATCACTTGTTCATTACTATCTCCATAATATCCATTAGTTTCCTACCTCCCAATTGCTACTCTATAAGTTGTTCTCTTGTAGGTACCCGCATGAGACACCCTAAATCGTATATTCGTTCCAGTTAATTTATTTTCAACATATAGAGTTTGGTATTTCTTATTAAAGTTAGCTACAAAGTTCATTGCATCAGCACCTATGAGAACGACTCTATCGTCACCGATATAAAACTCAATAGCAGCCTGATCTAGATTATCGTGCCCGTTAACCCACTTCTCCCACTTCTTAAACCACTTAAACATTTTATATTCCTCCTCTTAGTTTTCATAAATAGTTATTCTATTTATTCCCAATTCCTCCCCTATCAATACCACCTGAGACGGCACCTATTTTAGTCTCCTACTTTTGTCGAATACTAGCTCACAAGTTTTGTCTGAATAGTACACCTTGTTAGTTTGCTGTCTCAGTGAATCTATTAGTTAATAATCATTTACAATATCTCCCTTGAGAGTACCAACTCAAAAGCCACACCTGTGGAGGTTGTTGCAAAAAGGACTTGACCAATGAATATAACTCCTTTAGTATTTTCCGTAAGAAACTCTAATTGAAGTAGTTCTCAATGAGGATAATAACTTGAGAGCTTTGATACATATAAGTTTTATCGACTCCCACATCCATCAACTTAACGTATATTTTTATACAAAATGCGGTCTTTCCACGTAGTTTTTTATTATCTTTTATAGATGTTATAAAAGTAGGC